>CAZNMS010000419.1:0-8016 GCA_964573505.1 uncultured Planctomycetaceae bacterium
ATCGCAGCTTTCTCATTCCGCTGCGATATCAGTTACCTGATCCGTGAACGGCTACATTCGTGAGATGCAAAATTACCGGGCGGCATGCCGAAAAAGGCTCGGCTCAGACAGTCAAGCTACGGTCGCGATCAGCACCTGCGGAATTATTCTTTCTAGTATTGAGGGCTTTGCATGCCTGCCGCCTCGCCCACTTTCGACATTGTTGTCTCTGCTGAGAATACCCATTTCTTTCTTTGGCAGTCGTTGCTGTTTCACTACTCCTGCCTGACATATCAGAAGCAGGTGCCGATTTTTGTCGTGCATCATCAAGAGGGTGAGGCGCTACTGCCCGGTTTCGAGTTGATCACAAGAATGGGGGGCCATATTCAAACAGCACCATCTTGGCGATTAATGGGCGGGATCAATTACGGGCCGCGAAATACGCTCGGCACTCTTAAGCACGTGCGAACTCGAGCGGATTATACGGTGCTGTGCGACTCGGACATGATCTTTCGGCGACAAATGGATTTCTCGGAACTGCCAATTGGCGTCGATCACATGACGTTTGATAGTGTGTTTTATCTGCATCCGGACCGAGAAGAGAATCAGCCGATTTTGGACGATGCTTGCCGTGCTGCAGGCGTTCCGCCTCAATGGTTGCGCGATGTGCCGATGAGTGGCGGGGTTCCTCATATTATTTCAAATACTCGCCGCGAAGAGATCGCTGATGAGTGGTTGCACTGCATCAGCTATTTCCCGACGCACGGCCCGCATCAGAAAGAGACTGCCGGAGCGCTCTCCCGAGGCGGTCATCAAGGCACGCAACAATGGTGGCTTTCAATCATGTGGGCGGCATTGTTGATGGTCTATCGGCTGAAACTCACTCCTCAACTGACGGAATTCAGCTTCCTCAACGGCAGAGGCGGTGAGCCTTTGCCGCCGTCGAGTGATACCGATCCGGCGATGATTCATTACTGCTATGCCGGGCCGGGCTTTAATAAGCACGAGCATGACAGTGAAGCGTCGTGTCAGCGCGACGTTTGGCGCTTGCCCGTTCCCGAAGGCACCGTGAATGGAGTCGTCTGCCGGCAACTGCAAGAGGCTGCGAAGTTCTACGGCTTTTCGAATGAGTAGTGCGCCGCGAGCGGACGAGCGATTGATGGCTCGCTGATCGTCGCGATGGAATCTCGGGTGATGTTTCGGGCCGCACCCATCTCGATTCGAGCCGTCGACCATTCGTCTTGCTCGTTGTGCAAGAGCGTCGACGCGAGCAGCAGCGCTCCCATGATGATCAGCCACAAGATGCCGAGCGCGTGCCAGAACCATGTGCAGAAAACGACGCCCCATGAGTATTCATGGTCGTAGCGATTGGCGATTGCTCTCAGCAGCACGAAGACGACGAACAACAGCGCGACGACAAAGTGCACGCCGTGCATGACGACAAACGCAAAGGCTCCGCCGCGAACTCCGATCAAGCTCGCAATCGCTTGCTGAGCCATGAAGCACCAGAGGCCGTAAGTCTGCGTCGAGACGAATGCGATGCCGTAGATCAATGCTCGCAAGAGGTGCTGCCGAAATGGGTCTTGCCGTTCGATCCGCACCTGTCGGCAGGCGCATTCAAGATGCCAACTGCCGAACGCGAGAAAGACGGTGCTGACAATGAATGCGGGCGGAAAGACGAGTCGGTCGGACTTGCCGCTGAAGTCACTCGTCGCAACGAGTGCCCATGCAATAAAGATTGCAGCCCCGAGCACGCCGCACGAGACGAAGAAGAAAACGCGAGCAAGCTGACTGGGCTTTTCGAGATAGCGACTCCACTCGAATCCCGTCGTCACGCCGAGTTCGTCGTGATGGGGCGCCGGGGTCATGAGTCGAGTTCTCCAGTCGAAGTCGGTCGGAATGAGGTTTGTTCGCTGCGCATCTCGTAGCTTGACTCGCTGAGTCGAGCGCGGAGTTTGAAGAGTCGTTGAGTCGGAGAGTCAATTGCTGAGCTTGAAGACGGCTCGACTCGGCGACTCAAGCTACGGCGTTTGAAGAATGCTCGACTCGGAGAGTCAAGCTACTTCTTCAATGGCGGGCCATCTAAGCGGCGAGTGTATTGGCCGACGAAGGATTGATACTCGCTGTCCGCTTTTTGTTGAGCTTGCATCACTGCGGCTCCGACTCGAATCGCTTTCGTCACGATGTCTCCGCCGCCGACATCGAGTCCTCTCAGCAATCCGAGTACCTCTTTCACTTGAGGGTCAGCTTCGATTCGCTTCTCGGCATCGGGCCGCGCCGTTGAGCCGTCTTCTTCGACGGTCTGCTGCCAAATGACTTCCCATCGTCCGGATGCGAGACGTGCAACGAGTCGCGTCGTGACCGCCGCTTTCGAACGTTCGAGATCGAGCTTGAGTTCCGTTGCTTTGAAGGCAGAAACATTCGCAGCCTCTGCTAGCTCGATTGCTCTGTTGAGGCTCGCAGCAGCCGGCTTCGGTTTGTTGCTTGCTTCACCGAGCAAGTCGCCGAGCTGCGCCTGTAATTGTCCTTGCAGGACCGCCGGCAGAAGTTGCGCGAGGTCCGGCTTCTTATCGCCGTCGGTTCGCACCCATGTTTCGCCCAGTCCTTGCAACTCGATGCGCTTGCCGAGCTGAGCTTCGACAAGAGCACGACGCGCCGCCCATTCATCGTCAGACTGGGCTTGCAGCGGCAAGCGATCCGCGAGGCTGACCGGCGAATCGAGTGTGATGCCCTGCGCGGTGAGTTCTTTGCGAATGTCGTCCGACGCGCGGCGTTCGACATCGGCGAGTCGTTGTTGGAAGGCGAGCGCCATCCACTTACGCGCGGCGGTCGGTTGCAAGAACGAGTTGCGAACTCGGGCTTCGGCAAAGTTGATCACGAAGAACTGCGGCGGATCGGGCAGCGCACCTTTCTCGGTAAGCGCCTTTTGCAACTTCTCGACTCGTTCAAGTTCGAGCTCCAGAAAGGCTCGCAAAGTCGCCGGATCGGGAGCGACGTTCAGCCACTCTTTGAGTCGCTCGGCCAGTTGTCGCAGTACGGCTTGAGCCTGCTGACCCTCATTGGCAACGAGTTGCTCGAACTCTTTGGGTTGCTGCCGCTTGAGCCATTCTCGCTGCAGGGCCATTGAAACTGTGCCGTCATTGGCGCGACTGAGGACTGCTCCTCGATAGTGCGTCCCGGTCTTCAGCGTCACGACGTCAACAGCAAGCTTCTCTGCGGGCAGAAGTTGCTCGGCGGCGATTGCACTACTGAGAGAGAGCAAAACACAGAGCGGGCTCAGCAAGAGGCGGATTTGCGAACGCATCAGAGGTTCCTCGCGCTGGGGGTTACTCGCATGAAGAGTCAGAGAACTCAGCCTGAACGGCAAAGTTTGCCGAGCTTTGACGACGAGACGTCGGAAGCGCGGGTTCTACTCGGCACGAACCGAGCAGGAGAAATGGGGTGAATCGAAGATGTCGAGCGGTCGAATTCCGAGTGTTGAGGTTCGTTCTGCGGACGCATTTCGGCAGCGGAAGCGGTTTGTTGTCTGAGAGCGCACGGCAAAAGGGAACTCGCAGCGAGCCTGCATCCCGCAAGTTTTGCCCCGCAACCTCTATCGCTTCCGCTTGAGTCCGAAACGCACTGCTCACTTCGCCTTCTCACTCACTCGAAGGCTGAGCATCAAAGCAGCCGACTTCCTGAGGAACACATCCGTTTTTGGGTACGACGGACTTGCGGTCCGTCGCTTCTCACGACGTTCAACGGACTGCAAGTCCGTCGTACCAGTGTTCTTTACACATTGCGCCGGCTCGCCCGGTGAGGAACTCTTCTCGACAACAGCTTCCATTCCCCAACGAGGCTTCTCTGCATGTTCTCCACTGACGAATTCATCCGAGCCGACGTCATGACGGCCAGTCCCTATCGGCTGCATCTCTTAGTTGTTGATGGTGCTTTGCAACATGCACGAGCAACCGTGCGAGCCCTCGAGAATCGCGACTACGAAGCATCAAACGTGTCGTCGAACCGAGCTCGCGAGTTCGTCGGCGAGATGCTCGCCGGCCTGCGATCAGACCCCGCTCCGGAATTGGTCGCATTGGTGAAGGACTACTTCCTGCACGTCCAAAAGAACCTCGTATTCGCCGACCTGCTGCAAGACATCGAAGCCGCCAACAAAGCCGTCAGCCTGCTTGAGGGCTACCGCGAAACATGGGGCAAACTCCGATCGATGCTGCCGACTTCGTAGAGCGGAGCCGAAAGTAGGTCGGGATCCATCGCGACCCGGAACGGGAAACGATGCCTCATTTCTGTTTGATCGCTCTGAAATTCCGATCGGCGGAACCCGCATCCTTAATCGCTGGCGCATCAGCCCTATTCGGGGCGGCGCGTCCATAACTTGCACATCACTCAAAGCGCAGACGCTTCCGAGCGCGTCACTCATCATGAAAAGGAATGCTTGCGAATCCTTTTCGAGTCTCGCCGATGCAAATGAATGTGAAGAGCGAGACAACGCGCCGAATTTGTGGGAACCGCCCATATTCGACGACCGGCATTGCTTGACGACGGAATTGGCACGCAGTCCTTCGTTCCAATGAATCGCCGATCGCTCGCTTCTTCAAAGGCTTCTGAATGCTTTCTGTCCGTCGACCGACCGCAGTTGTCATTGCACAACTGCATGAGCGACTTCGCCATCAGTCGCTGACGTATCCGTCGTCGTACTGCGAAGGCGTTGCAGTCGGCGGTCAGAATCCGATGTCTCCTTATCGCGCGGCGCCTGTAGGATTTGTTACTGACCATTGGGAATGCGATCTCGGAAGTGGCGTCGAGACATTCGAAGCGGCACGTCGAGCGATCCGCCAATGGAAGATGTTCCCCGCGTCGATGGCACAGATCGAACCGCAAGAGGCTCCGATTGAGGTCGGTCAGATCGTCAGCGTCATGTTTCGAGCGGGGCCACTTTGGACCGCAAACTCTGCTCGCATCTTGCGAGTGTTCGACGAATCGCGAATGGTGAATCGCTTCGGCTTCACCTATGGAACGCTTCCCGGTCACATCGCTCGCGGCGAAGAAACGTTTCTCGTCGAGCACAATCGGCAGTCCGATCGCGTGACGTATTCAGTGCATGCCTTCTCAAGACCCGCGCATTGGATCGCATGGCTCGGATACCCGTATCTGCGATTCGAGCAAACTCGCTTTCGGCGACTCTCCGGCGAGTCGATGCGAATGGCGACGCTCAATCCTCAGCAGCGTGCCACAACTTAAGCACCGTCGCACTGAGTGCAGTCATCAAGCCGAAAATGCTGAGACCGAGCAGCGTCGATGCAATGACTGACGCGAGGAGTTCGGGGATCTTCAACTGCCCGTTGTTGAAGTTGATCATGTAGCCGAGCCCCTTCCACTTCGTCCCATAGCCGACGAAGAACTCACCGACGATCGCTCCGATGACGGCGAGTCCGCTCGATGTCTTCGCGCCGGTCACGATGTGCGGCACTGCGTTCGGCAATCTCAGCTTCAGCCAAACTTTGAGCCGACTTGCTCCGTGCAAACGAAAGAGATCGAGCAAGTCCGGGTCAACACTCAGCATCCCCGTTGTCGCGTTTGTGATGATCGGAAAGAGGCTCACGATGAACGACACGATCATCACGCTGTGCAGTCCGTTACCGAACCAGTTCACGATCAGCGGAGCGATCGCAACGACGGGCACCGTCTGCAGGAAGATCGCATAGGGATAGCCGCTCGATCGAATTGCCTTTGATTGCGAGAAGGCGAATGCAATCAAAGTTCCACTCAGCAAGCTCGCCGTGAACCCCACAAACGCCGCGAGCGCGGTCACTCCCGTCGCTTGCAGCAGTATGTATTTTTTCTCCCATGCAGCCGCCGCAACGACGATTGGACCGGGCAACAAGAACGGCTTGAGTTGCCAGTAGACGACAGCGGCATGCCAGCAAGCGAGCACGCACAACAACGTGAGCAGTGGCGGCAGCACTAATTTGAATGCAGCTTTGAGCGTCATGAATCGACTCCCGCTGCTTGAAGCAACTGACGACTCACTTCGCCGGTGAGCTTCGCAAACTCGGGCTCAGCGCGGAGTTCAGCACGACGCGGGTACTCAAAAGGCACGGAGATGTCCGCGATAAAACGGCCGGGACGACGACTCATCACGAGCACTCGCTGACTCATGAAGACCGCTTCGGCGACGTTGTGTGTCACGAACAGTCCGGTCCATTGACGCTGCCACCAAATGCGCTGCAACTCTTCATTGAGTTGTTGCCGCAAGATGTCGTCGAGAGCGGCAAACGGTTCGTCGAGCAGCATGATCTGCGGATCGGTGACGAACGCTCGTGCGAGCGAGACTCGCATACGCATGCCGCCCGAGAGTTGTCGCGGTCGCTTGTTGGCATCGGCTTCGAGTAACCCGACGAGCCGCAACGCCTCGCGTACTCGTGCCGTTTGCTCTGACGTCGAAGCAGCGAGTTCTCGACTGAGTTCAAAGGGCAGCAGCACATTTCCCGCGACGGTGCGCCACGGAAGCAAACTCGGGTCTTGAAAGACAAACGCCCGACGCAATTCACATTGCTGAGGCGACCGACCGCCGACTGTGAGTTGTCCTGCCGTTGACTCGCGCAGACCGGCAACCAATCTCAAGAAGGTCGACTTGCCGCATCCCGACGGACCGACGATCGACACGAACGAACCGCCGACAATGTCGACGCTGACATCACTGATCGCCGCTGCTTGACCGCCGTAGTCCATCGCCAAATTGCGAGCAGCGATCATCGACGATTCCTCAAAGAGTCCGTGCGACGCATAGCAGTTGTTGCGACTGCTTACTTCTTTTCGCCGTCAGCAGCCGGCTTCTTGTCTTCAGCAGCTTTGTCTTCGGACTTCGTTTCGTCCTTCTTCTCTGCTGCGGGCTTCTCGTCGGTCTTCACTTCTTCAGCGGGCTTCTCGGTCGCAGGCTTCTTGTCGTCAGCCGCCTTCTCCGCCGTCGGCTTCTCTTCGAGTTCCGCGTCGCTCTTCAACTCGGACCAATTCGCCGGATAGAGGCTATCGGGAATCTCCGGCAACGAGACTGGAATCTCGGGATGTCCCGGCGGCAGGCCGTCATTTGGACGACGACGATCAGTCGGCTTCGGATCCTGCTTCGCGAACCATGCGTAGAAGTCTTTTGTTCCCGGCTTCTTGAGCGCATCAATGCGTTCTTGCACGGAGTCCTTATAGATCGACTCCGGGTACTTCTGCAGAAAGGCGTTATAGGCTTCGAGTGCCTTTTCGAAGTTGCCGTCAGACGTTGTTTCGAGCAACCGCGCCTTGCCGATCAACGCACGCTCGGTCGCAACCGCCGGAGCGTTCGCTGTTCCGAGTACTTTGTCGAAGGCTTCGCCAGCTCGCTTCAACTCAGACTCGGCACCTTTGCGATCCGAGAACTGAAGTCGCACGCCGTCTCGAAAGGACTGCTCAGCCTCCAACAGGCGAGCCCATGTTCCGGCAACTGACCCTTGATGATCAGTCGCAAAGCCCCCTAATCCGGCCGCGCCTTCGGCTGTCGCAAACTTGCTCCAAACGCGAGCTTGCTCATTCTCTGAACTCTTTTTGACTTGTTCGGTCACGATGAGCGCAGCACCGGCAAGGCACCCGACGATCACGATCTTCTTGCCATGCTCCTGAAGGAAGCCGACGACTTTCGAACTGATGTCGCCGAGATCTTGCGGATTCATCAGGGGTTGTTGAACGCTCATCCGAAGAGGCTCCCGTCCTTCGCCAATCAGCCGCAGAAGCTGACCGAATCGGCATCCGATCGACGCCGTAAGTTGTTGCCTTGCATTGAGTTGAGCCGCCAACAGCGGGGGCTTTATGTCAAGGGCGGGCGAGTATAAGGCGGCGGGTTAGACCGTCAAGGACGGTCAGCAAGTGCTGACCGTCGGGCGGCCGTGCGGAGACGAGTTCCGAGAATTTTTTAGAAACAGACACAAAGACCAAAAAGAAAGGTCGTCGAGACATCTACTTGTAGGCGGGAAACAGTTCGCGAATTTGCCCTCGCCATCTTTCCTGGCCTAAGCC
>CAZNMS010000420.1:0-7965 GCA_964573505.1 uncultured Planctomycetaceae bacterium
GAACGCGCTGCCCGATGGCCAGAGGCCAGTCGGCATTATTGGAGTGAAGGTCGAGTACGATTTAGCCTTCGCCCATCATCTGGATGAGTCCCTCCGCCGAATTGAGGAAACGTTGATGCCACAGAATAAGGCCCGGCAAACGACAGCCAGCAAGAACGGCCATTCTGAGCCGCAAACTGCGAACTACATCGTCTCGATGACGCTCGAAAACGTGCGTTGCTTCGGCTCGAAGCTGCAGACGTTGAGCTTGCTTAATGAGGACGGAAACGTCGCTCAATGGACGGTGATTCTTGGTGAGAATGGAACGGGCAAGACGACATTGCTGCGGTGTTTGACCGCCAGTGACCGTTTCATTGATGGAAAGCCAAAGCCGCGCGGCCTTCAGTTTCTTACCTATCAACCGATGCCAGCCAAAGCGCTGACAGTCAAGCTGCTGACAGTCAAACTGGACTTCGCAAGTGAATTACAACATTCGCATTCGCCACTGCCGCGATCTTATTCCGAGACCTTTACAGAATTTGGTGGGCCTCAAGATTGGAAGGAGCATTCACCGCCGTTTGTCATCGGATACGGAGCTCAGCGGCAGATGACGCCGTCAAAGAAAGGTGCTCCATCCGAAGAGGACCGGTCTGCAACGCTATTCGATGAGTCAAAGCATCTCGGAAACGCTGAAAGTTGGCTGCTCGAAGTTGACTATTTCGCCGCCAAGGAAGCGACGCGCGACAACAAGTTCAAACGCCATCGCGATCATGTCTTCGAAGTCCTCAAGCGAATTCTTCCGGGAGTTCGAGACATACGCATCAACGCCCCGAAGGACATCGGTCAAAAGGCGACGGTCCAGTTTCTCAACGAAGACGGTTGGATCCCGCTTTCGGATATCGGTTACGGCTATCGGTCGTTCGTCGCATGGATCGTTGATCTCGCGAGCCGCATGATGGAGCGGTATCCGCACGCGAAAGATCCCCTCGCCGAACCGGCGGTTGTGCTCGTTGATGAGATTGACTTGCACCTGCATCCAACATGGCAGCGCAAGCTGATGGCCTATCTCAGCGAGCGGTTTCCGAAGACGCAGTTCATCGTCACTGCTCATAGCCCGGTCTTCGTGCATGCCGCTTCGAATGCGAATCTGGTCCTGTTGCGACGCGATGAAAAACTCGGGCATGTCGTCATCGAGAACTCGCCGCATGTCATTCGCAATTGGCGCATCGATCAGTTGCTAACGAGTGATCTCTTCGGCCTTGAAAGTACTCGACCGCCCGAATTGGAACCGCTCTTGGATGAACGTCGCCAGTTGATGTCGAAAGCAAAGCCGACGGCGAAAGATAAGAAGCGACTCAAAGAACTTTCGGAGCAGATTGGCGATCTTCCGGCCGGTGATTCAGTCGCCGAGATCGACCGTGCTAAACGGCTTGATCGAGCGTTGGATCTGCTCGAACAGAAGTTGGGAGTGCGAGCATGATTCGAATCGACAAGGGCCAGTCGATTCCGGCAATTCTGAGCGACGCCGACGCCAAAGGACCGACTGCGGCTAAATCACTGTGTAATGCCTATGACAGTGGGCAGCGCGAGTTCGATTTCGACTCCAACATCTACGGTCATCCGACTGTCAAAGACGCCTTGATCAAACTTCAGCACGGCAAATGCTGCTTCTGCGAGTCGCAAGTCACTCATGTCTCAGCCGGAGATGTCGAGCACTTCCGTCCGAAGGCAGGCTTCATGCAAGGTGATCGACCAAAAGAGAAACTGAAGAAGCCGGGTTACTACTGGCTCGCCTATGAGTGGTCGAACTTGTTGTTCTCGTGCGAAGAATGCAATCGGCGCGGCAAGAAGAATCTGTTTCCTCTCCAAAACCCCGAAGAGCGAGCACGATCTCATTCCGACAACCTCAGCGCCGAGATGGCGATCTTCGTCAATCCAGCAACCGATGACCCGTCAAAGTTCATTGGCTTCAATGGCGAATACGTTTGCGGTCTCGACGGTCCAAAGGGACGCGGTGAGACGACCATTCAAGAACTCGGGCTTGATCGTGTCGCCTTAGAAGAACGCCGCCGGGATCATCTCGCAAAAGCGAGAGCAGCGTTTCGCACCGTCGAACGATGTCGTCGTCTCTTAGCGCGACTTCCGTTTCCTGAAGCCGACGAGGTTCGGCAAATCCTCGCAGAGAACGAAGCTATCCTCGCGCGAAGCCGTCAGCCGTCCGCCGAGTACCGCGCGATGCTCATCGCAAATGGCCTCGAATGAACCACAGGGCTCAACGAACTACGCTCCGCCCTTCCGCTTTGATCGACCCATTTTGCTTACGAGAACTCAACTGCGATGGATGCTGGAGCTGCCAAACTTTCTCCTGCTATGGAACGCTATGTCGAGGTGAAGGGGCAGAACCCCGGCACCATTTTGCTGTTCCGTATGGGCGACTTTTACGAGCTGTTTTTTGAGGACGCCGAACTCGCGGCCAAAGTGCTCGGCATCACGCTCACCAGTCGCGACAAGGGCTCGGCCAATCCGATTCCGATGGCGGGCTTTCCGTATCATGCTCTCGAAGGCTACCTGCATAAGCTCGTTCGCGCCGGTTATCGCGCGGCGATTTGCGAGCAGATGGAAGACCCGAAACTCGCGAAGGGACTCGTGCGCCGCGAGGTCACGCAGATCGTCACTCCGGGCACCATCACCGACGAGAACCTGCTCGATCCGCGCGAGAGCAACTACCTCGCGAGCATCTTTGTCGGGAAGTCGAAGACGGGACTGGCATGGCTCGAAGTCTCTACCGGTCGCTTCTTTGTGACCGATCTTGATCTCGAACAGATCCCCGACGAACTCGCGCGCATCCGACCGTCTGAGCTATTGGTCTCGGAAGCTCCGCATCGCGGCGAGCAACTCATGCCGCTGCTCAATCTACGAGGCATGCTCATCACGAAACGTCTTCCGTGGATGTTCGCCGCCGAGCGTTGCGTGAAGCTGTTGCTGACTCACTTTCAAACGCAGACGCTCGAAGGCTTTGATGTCGACATCGAAACTCCCGGAGTCACGGCTGCCGGAGCGTTGCTCGAATACGTGCAAGAGACGCAGAAGAGTTCGCTGACTCACATCGTGAAACTCGAACCCTTTCGGCGCGGTCGCAACCTCATCATCGACGAAGCAACGCGCGTCAGTCTCGAACTCACGCGGACCATTCGTGAAGGACGGCGCGAAGGCTCGTTGCTCGATGGCATTGATCAAACCGTGACGGCAATGGGAGCGCGGCTCTTGGCCGAGTGGCTTTCGAATCCGCTCACCGAACTAAAGCTGATCAACGCGCGGCTCGATGCGATTGATGAACTCGTGCGCGACAACCTCTTGTGCCGAGAGATCCGCGAGCAGCTCGCTCAGATCTACGACCTGCAACGCCTCACCGCGCGCATCGCGACCGGACGTTGCTCGCCGCGAGATCTCGGGAGCCTCGCGCGCACGCTGGCGATGTTGCCGAAGCTCAAAGCGAAACTTGCCGGACGCAAAGCCGATCTGCTGTGCTTGCTGGAAGCGGATCTTGATCTCGCCCCCGAAGTCCGAGCCGACGTTGAAGCCGCGCTCGTCGACGACCCGCCGCTGCTGACGTCGGACGGCGGCATGATTCGCGAGGGCTATCACACTCAGCTCGATGAGTTCCGCGAACTGGCGCGCGGCGGCAAAGAGTGGATCGCAAAGTATCAAGCTCGCGAGATCGAACGCACCGGCATCCCGAGCCTCAAGGTCGGGTTCAACAACGTCTTCGGCTACTACATCGAGATCACATCAACGCATAAGGACAAAGCCCCGGCGGACTACATCCGCAAGCAGACGCTCGTGAATAAAGAGCGCTTCATCACTCCTGAATTGAAGGAGTACGAAGAGAAAGTCTTACGAGCCGAAGGAGAAGCGAAGTCGCTCGAACTGACGTTGTTCAATCAACTGCGTGAGCGAGTCGCAAAGCACGTCAACCGGCTGAAAAGCACGGCTGATGTATTGGCTGAGATCGACGTTGTGTTTGCCCTCGCGGTCATCGCAAGCACTCAGCGGTTCTGTCGTCCGACGATGACCGAAGAGCCGATCCTCGCGATCCGTGACGGTCGGCATCCGGTCGTCGAACGCCTGCAACCGACGGGCGAGTTCGTCCCGAACGACATCTTGCTCGGCGGTCCCGAACACGGTCGCGTGCAGATCATCACCGGCCCCAACATGGCAGGTAAGAGTACTTACATCCGGCAAGCGGCCTTGATCGCCGTGCTCGCGCAAATGGGATCGTTCGTGCCCGCGCGCGAAGCGTTGATCGGCATCTCTGATCGAGTCTTCGCCCGCGTCGGAGCCAGCGACGAACTCAGCAAAGGCCAATCAACGTTCATGGTCGAAATGACCGAGACCGCGCGGATCTTGAACATGTCGACCGAGCGGAGCCTTGTCGTGCTCGACGAAATCGGCCGAGGCACGAGCACCTACGACGGCATCTCGCTGGCATGGGCGGTGACCGAGCATCTGCACGACATCGTCCGCTGCCGCACGTTGTTCGCGACTCACTATCACGAGCTGACCGATCTGACCTCGACCTTGAAGCAAGCCTCAAACTGGAACGTCGCGGTACACGAGAAAGGCGACGGCATCATCTTCCTGCACAAGATCCTTCCGGGCGCCGCAGACAAGAGCTACGGAATTCACGTCGCGCGTTTAGCCGGCGTGCCGCGAGGAGTCGTCGAACGCGCGCAAGTCATTCTCGAAACCTTAGAGAACGATCACGTCGACGACAGTGGCCGCACAAAAATCCCCCCGCGTCCGGCACCAAAGCAAAAACAATTACAGCTCTTCATCGCCGACGATCACCCGGTGATCGAAGAACTGCGCAAACTCAAGATCGAAGAGCTAACCCCAATGGCCGCCTTGCAAGCTCTGAGCCAATTCCACCAACAAGTGAAGTAGCTTGGGATTCCATCCCGAGCCGTTTGCCGTTTGAGCTGGAACGAAGTTAGAGCCGCGATGGGACAATCGACTTCGCGAGTAGGCGCTACTGCTGTGTTTAGTCCAGCCAGAGAGTCGTGATTGCCGGCGGACCCATTGAGACTTCGCGAGTCGGCATTGCAGGCGGCTCGGGATGGAATCCCAAGCGACTCTTCTCCCAAAGTGGATGTGCCAAGTCCGAAGCAAATGTAGGATGGCCTCTCGCCTGTCTGGCTTCCGTACACGCGTTGCAAAGTTTTTGCTCATCGAAAGTCTGGCGATGCTGACATTCCAAGAACTTCTTTCCGCAGCTCGTTCACTCGATGCGTCGGATCGCATGCGTTTAGCCAATTCGATCTGGGATGACGTGCCCCCGACAGATTGGCCTCTGCCGGATGCTGAGTGGGTTGCCGAAGCACAGCGACGGTCGGACGCCTATGACGCCGGCGAAATGTCGGCCGCTACATGGCAAGAAGTGCGAGCCCGAGTTCGTCGGGAGGCCGGCCTTGATTCCTGAGGTTCTCATCGCCGATGCCGCTGAGAAGGAATATGCCGACTCGTTGAAGTGGTATGCCGAACGAAGTCGTCGCGCTGCTGCCGGATTTGAAGCCGAGTTCGAGAGAGCTTTAAGTTCAATCGCAGCACACCCTGAGTGGTATCCAGTTTGTGACGATCGGCATCGCTTCTTTTTACTCAAGCGATACCCATATCAAATCATCTATCGCTCAATCAGCAGCCACCGATTGCTGATTGTCGCAGTCGCCCACACAAGTCGGCGTCCCGGTTATTGGCGGAACTAATGGTCAAACAAGAGGCATCTGGAAAAGCCAGCGACGCAACACAGCTTCGTTGTGCTCGATGAAATCGGACGCGGGACGAGCATCTCCGACGGCATCTCGCTGGCCTGGGCGGTGACCGAGCATCTGGACGAGATCGTCCGTTGCCGCGCGTTGTTCGCGACTCACAATCACGAGCGGACCGATCTGACCTCGACGCTCAAGCAAGCCTCAAACTGGAACGTCGCGGTTCACGAGAAGGGCGACGGCATCATCTTCCTGCACAAGATCCTTCCGGGAGCCGCAGACAAGAGCTACGGAATTCACGTCGCGCGCCTCGCCGGAGTACCGCGAGGAGTCGTCGAGCGTGCGCAAGTGATTCTCGAAACCTTAGAGAACGATCACGTCGACGACACCGGCCGCACAAAAATTCCCCCGCGTCCGGCACCAAAGCAAAAACAATTACAGCTCTTCATCGCCGACGATCACCCGGTGATCGAAGAACTGCGCAAGCTAAAGATCGACGACCTCACCCCAATGGCCGCCTTGCAAGCCCTGAGCCAATTCAAACAACAAGTGAAGTAGGCAGCTACTTCTTTGGGATGTCTTCCTTTGGGACTGCGGCAGCCTGCTGCCGCTTTCCGTCCAACAGCCTGCTGTGGGACAACCTCTTGTTCGGAGAAGCCGCTGGCGCGGCAGGGGTTGATACTAACCTGAACTCGTCTGCGGAGCGGCAACATGGCTACCGGAGAATGGAGTCGCACTTCCTTTTGGGCCGATAACGACAACTTCCGTCGGGTCATCATTCATCGCGCAGACTCGCTCCATCTCGCCTGTGAGCAGCGGCCAGCGGGGACGCTCGATCGCGGGGCGTGAGGCTCCTGTTGAGGAGTGTCTGTGATGACTGCGAAGACCATTGTTACTGCCGCTGACGTGTCCATTGATACTGTCACCGCCGCTATCGCCAAGCGGCCCACGAAGGCGGCTCTGGGTCTCGTGAGATTGGCTCGCACGCCACTCGCCCGGCGGATGCTCGATGATATGGCGCTCGTCGGGTTTGGCGAGCGGACGCAAGAGTCCTATTTGCGAGCGGTCTCCAAGCTCGCAGATTATTATCATATATCGCCGGACCAACTTTTGGAGGAACAGGTTCGAGCGTATTTTCTCATGCTGCGTATTGTGAAGAAGTATGTGCCGGGGTCTCTCAAGGTGGCGTACTGCAGTGTGCGATTCTTTAATACGCACACCGTGCCGCGCGACCGGGCAACCCTCAAGCAACTTCGCATTCCCAAGCAGCGCAAGTTGTCGGCGGTATTATCTGTCGCTGAAGTGCAGCGACTCATCGCCACCATTGAGCAACCTCATCAGCGTGCTTTCTGCGTGGCGACTTACTCGCTGGGGCTAAGATTGCAGGAAGCTCTCAACTTGCGAGTGTCAGATATCGACGCGCAGCGGATGCTGGTGCATATTCAGCATGGCAAGGGCTCAAGGGATCGGTATCTACCGATTCCACCGCAGACGCTGCACGCCCTGCGGGAGTATTGGAAGACGCATCGGCATCCGGCTTTCATCTTTCCCGCGATTGGTCGAGACAAATCGCAAGCGTCCCAGGCCCACCGCCCGCTGGCGGAGTCCAGCGGGCAGGGGTGTATTAAGCGGGTCGTGACGCAACTCGGCTGGAGCAACTGCGGAATTTCGCCACATACTCTGAGACATTCCAATGCCACGCACTTGCTCGAAGCGGGTGTGAATTTGCGGCTGGTCCAGAAGTGGCTGGGGGCACGCTTTGTTGATCATGACCAGCGTTTACCTGCATCTGACGAGCCAGGGCGAGTGGCAGGCGCGGGCGGTCGTCACGTACTACCGACCGGCTTTCGAATGGTGCGTTATTATGAATTCTTGAAGCAGCGTCGGCAGGATGAGTTTGAGTGAGTGCGTTGGAAAGTGTTCTTGGCGCTGGGGCAGAAGTATGTGCTGACGAGCCGCCCCGCTTCGCAGCCAACGCAACGAGTGGCCCATTGCCCGGACTGTGGCGGTGAACTGCGCGTGATCGCCGTGACCGACCGCAACAGCGACTTGCCAGCGAAATTGGCAAAATTAGCGATGTGAGAGGTATAGGTCTTGATGGTCTTGGGCGAGAGATTGCGCAGTTGCAAATCCTCAATAAAGCGTTGGCGCAGTGGTGTCATGGGGGTTGCTCCGGTTGTGAGAAGTAAAAAAACAAACCGAGAGCAGACTGCGCAGCGCA
>CAZNMS010000421.1:0-7949 GCA_964573505.1 uncultured Planctomycetaceae bacterium
GCTGAGCAAGGATGCTTCAACAACTCAGGCCGCCTCAGTCGATCACCTCAATAGACCCTTTTTCTGCACCTCGTCCCCCGCGAATGGAGTCGCCCATGACAGAGGTTTTCACACCTTCGAATCTCACCGCGCCCGTACCTCTGATTGATCTGACTGCTCAATATCGAACCATTCAGGCCGACATCACGGCTGCGGTGCAACGAGTGCTTGAGAGCCAATGCTTCATCCTCGGTGATGAAGTCAGCGAACTGGAATGCGACGCCGCGCAATACTGCGATGCTCGCGATGCGATTGGCTGTGCGTCCGGTTCGGATGCCTTGCTGCTTTCGCTGATGGCGTTTGATGTTGGCCCCGGTGACGAAGTTATTACATCCCCCTTCACGTTCTTCGCGACGGCAGGGGCGATCGCTCGTACTGGAGCCACTCCGGTCTTCGTCGACATCGATCCGGAGACCTATTGCCTCAATCCGGCAGCAGTGGCCAGTGCGATTAACTCGCGGACGAAGGCAATCATTCCGGTGCATCTCTTCGGTCAGTGCGCGGATATGGATGCGCTTGCTCGTATCTCGGTGAAGCACGACTTGCCGCTCATTGAGGATGCCTGTCAGGCGATCGGTGCTGAGTACAACGGACGCAAAGCCGGCGTGCTCGGAACGACGGGCTGCTTCAGCTTCTTCCCGACAAAGAATCTCGGCGGAGCCGGTGACGGCGGGCTGATCACAACGGACGACGCAGAACTCTCGAAGCGTTTGCGTCGCTTGCGAGTTCACGGAGATGTCGGCGGCTACACGCACATCGAGATTGGCATCAATAGCCGTCTCGACGCGCTGCAAGCCGCGATTCTGCGAGTGAAGCTGCCGCTGCTCGATCAATGGTCGGACGCGCGTCGCGCCAATGCAGCGCGCTATCACGACTTGTTTGCTGAGCGAGGCATTCTCGACGACATCGAGATGCCGGTTGAAAAGGCTTACGGCAAGCACGTCTACAACCAATTCACAGTTCGCATTCGCGGCGATCGACGAGACGCACTCGTCAAAGGTCTGCGCGAGAAGCGAATCGGCTGCAATATCTATTACCCAGTGCCGCTGCACTTGCAGAAGTGCTTCGAGCAGTACGGCTATCGGCAGGGCGATATGCCCGAGTCCGAAGCGGCGAGTCGCGAAGTCGTTTCGCTGCCGGCGTTCCCGGAGTTGACCGAAGAGCAAGCGGTGCGAGTTGCCGACGGACTCGCAGCGACACTGGCTGAGATCAACCGCGCGAGCACGGTTTCGTTCCCATTCAACATGCCGCAGACAAAGGCGGCATAAGAGCGTGTCCGTGTCGTCGTAGCATGGGCTTCTAGCCCGTGCTCAACAGCGGCGATTGAAGGACGGCGAACAATCCAAAAGGCAGCACGGACGAGAAGTCCATGCTACGAACGCGAGTCTGACTCAGAGACCTTCTTCCGCACTCGACTTAGTGACTCCGCCGCAAAGTGTTTGCGGCGGAGTCGCTCGTTGTCGGAGCACTGTTAAGGGCCGCAAGCTGAAGTCATCAGACTTCAGACGCTCGTGCAAAAACAACCAGCTTTTTGTTTCTCGATCAAATCGCAGACGACACGCTCTCCACTGACCCCGCGTCAGTGGAAGCAACGACTGGCGAGCTAACAACGCGGTCCACAAACCTCGTTGTGCTCGCTCTCCAACGACCCTGTGTCGGTGGGAGCAACGACTGATTCGCTAAGGATCTTGAGATCAAAGTTCTTGCGAAGCAGCCAGTGGTTCGCCGATGAGGGGCTCTTGCGAACGATCCTTAGCAGCTCAGTCGCTGCTTCCACTGACTCAGGGTCAGTGGAGAGCGAAAGGAGCATCGCAAGTTGCTGTTGCTAGCCGACTAGTCGTGCTCCCCTCGACGCAGGGTCGGGGGAAAGCTGACCCTTGCAATTCGTTAGTGTCACAAAAATTGCCCCCCGTCTGTCGGTCGCGTAAGAAACGCTCGCGGCGGTGATTGGCGGGGTTTGCACCGTTCTTTCGCCAATAAGTCTGATCGTTATGCTTCCGCCCCGCTCGGCAGACTGGGACGCTCCGGGGCCGCTTTGCTTCTTCTGATACCGGTATGAGACCACTCCAATGCGCAGCGAAAATGAGATTCCGTTTGAAGATAAGCCGTTCAAGATTCCGGTCGCTGACCGCCTGAAACGCTTGCCGCCGTATCTGTTCGGCAAGATCAACAAGATGAAGTATCAGAAGCGGGTCGCCGGCATCGACGTGATCGATCTCGGAATGGGCAACCCGACGGACCCGCCGGATCAGCTCATCATCGACAAGCTGACCGAAGCCGTGCAGGACCCGAAGAACAATCGGTACTCGGTCTCCAATGGCATCGGGAATCTCCGCAAGGAGGTCGCGGTGCGCTACCGCCGCAAGTACGGCGTTGAGCTTGATCACGACACAGAAGTCATCGCGACGATCGGCTCGAAGGAAGGCTTCAGCCATTTGTGCCTCGCGTTGATGGGCCCCGGCGATACGGCAGTTGTTCCCGCTCCGTCGTTCCCAATTCACGTCTATGCCGTCGTGCTCGCGTCGGGCAACGTGATCGCTCTCGATACTCGCGATCCTCAAGAGTTCTTGCGCAATGTGGCTTTCACGTGCGAGCATCTCTTCCCGAAGCCGAAGCTCGTCATCGTCAACTTCCCGCATAACCCGTCGTCGACCTGCATCGAGCAAGACTTCTATGTCGAGCTTGTTGCTCTCGCGAAGAAGTACGGGTTTCTCGTGATCAGCGACTTCGCGTACGCGGATATCTGCTACGACGGCTATGTCGCTCCGAGCTTCCTTGCGACGCCCGGCGCAAAGGAAGTCGGCGTTGAGTTCACGACGATGAGTAAGGGCTACAGCATGGCCGGCTGGCGCATCGGCTTCTGCTCGGGCAATGCCGAGATGGTGCGAGCACTCGCGACGATCAAGGGCTACTACGACTACGGCATCTTTCAGGCAATTCAAATTGCAGCCATCGTCGCAATGCGACACTGCGATCATGCCGTCGACTCGATCGCTGCTGAGTACCAAAAGCGGCGCGATGTCTTGTGCGAGGGTCTTCGCAATCTCGGCTGGGAGATCAATGCGCCGCGTGCCGGCATGTTCGTTTGGGCGAAGATCCCCGAACCGTGGGCGCAAATGGGCTCAATCCCGTTCTCGATGAAGTTGCTGGAAGAAGCCGGAGTCGCGGTCAGTCCCGGCAGCGGTTTCGGTCCTGAGGGCGAGGGCTACTTGCGATTGGCGATCGTCGAGAACTCGCAGCGTCTGCGTCAGGCAGTCCGAGCAATCGGACGATGCTTGAAGCCCGAGATCGCTCAAGCGGGTTCGTGAGACAACAACGAAGCACTACTTCGTGTGAGTAACAATTCTGACATCACTGCGACGGACGAGTCTCGACTCGTCCGTCGCTTCGTTTGAGGACGCTTAGGGATCGGCCCGAGTGCGTCGCATGCCCGCCGCGGTCGGGGGGGCGGGGGGGGCGGAGTTTGGGGCCCATGCTACGACTGCGGCGCAGCCGCCTCGTCTTCGGGGCGCATTCCCCGACGACGCGTCGACTCTTCCTTCGTCACGGCTGCGAGCCGTCCGCAAGTCTTTTGAAGACGGACTGCAATTCAGCATCTCTGCGCTGTTCGCTCCTCTGCGGTTCATCGTCCGATTCGAACAACCGCAGAGGAACGAAGGTCGCGGAGAAGACGGCGCCGGATTCGCTTCTTCCTTTGGGGGGCGGGCTCAAGCGGCATCCCATGAAAAGCGTTTTGGCGAGAACGTCCTTTTGCGGGAGCGAAGGGCGACAGTGAGGTTGCTCGATGAAGATTCGACTCGAACGCATGTTGGCGGTTGCTGAGGTTCAGCCGGCGAAGTTGTTCCTCGCGGTGTTGGCGCTGATCTTTGGCGTTGAAGCGGCCGTCATGGTCGTGATGCCGTACTTCATCCCGAACGATCAAAAAGAGCTGTACTACGCGGTGCTCGATGCGTGTTTGCTGACGAGCACGCTCGCGCCTTTGTTGTGGTGGCTCGTCATTGTGCCTCTGCGAGTTCTGGCGGCGACGCGACTGCGATTGCTTGATCGCATCATGGAAGCTCAAGAAGAAGAGCGCGGTCGCATCGCGCGCGAACTGCATGATTCGCTCGGCCAACTGCTGACGTGCTTGCAGGTCGGCTTGCGTGCGGCCGAGGAATCGACCGTCGATGACTTGCTGCGCACTCGGCTACAGGAACTTCGCAACGTCGGCAGCGAAACGCATCGCGAGATCCGGCGCATCGCGAGCGGCTTGAGGCCGCCCGTTTTGGACGATGTCGGATTGCAGGCTGCTCTCGAACGCCACTGCGAGGATTTCAATAAGACGACGTCGATCACCGCGACGCTTGCGGTTGATGATGAGAGTCAAACTCGTTTACCCGGTCCGGTCGAAACGGCGTGCTATCGCATCGTTCAAGAAGCAACGACGAACGCGCTGCGGCACGGCAAGGCGACGCTGATCGATGTCGTGCTGAAGATTGAACCGATGCAGTTGCGGCTCAGCATTCAAGACAATGGCTGCGGCTTCGACCCGAAGACACGGATCTCTCGCAAGGGCACTCATCAGTCGATTGGCCTCTGGAGCATTCAAGAGCGAGTCGAGTTGTTGTCGGGGACGGTCTCTCTAGAGTCCGCCCCCGGCGCGGGGACAACGGTGCTCGTCACATTGCCCTTGAGTGAGACCGAGCGAGTCGGCGACTGAGAGATCGCCGGAGAAGAGCTTCCCGAATCCGTCGCATGGACGCCTACGTCCGTGCTGCGTGCGCTGAGGCAACCGATTGAGTTGCGACGTGCTTCTCATCGTCCTCGCGCACGCATCTCGTTGCGCGCATTGCTGATTGAAGACGACCTCGCGTCCTGGACCGCGCGACGCCGTTGATTGTGAGCCTGCATTCAAAGCAGACAGAAAGAAGTCATGCCGAAGATTCGAGTCTTCATTGCTGATGATCACGCAGTCCTACGAACCGGCCTGCGGCTGTTGATCAATACGCAGCAGGATATGGAAGTGGTCGGTGAAGCCGGCACGTTCGGCGAGACGATGGACGAGATCGCGAAGCTCAAGCCGGAAGTGGCAACGATCGATCTTACGATGCCCGGCGGCACGGGCGTTCGATTGATCGAGTCGCTAACGAACGCCACTCCGCAAACGCGACTGCTCGTGCTCACGATGCACGATGACCCGGCCTACTTTCGGCTCGCGATGGCAGCCGGAGCAGCGGGCTATGTCATGAAGAAGTCTGCGGATACCGAACTGCTGACGGCAATTCGCACGGTCGCCGGCGGGCGGAGTTTCGCGCAGGTCGATCTCGCTGCGGCAGTCGTTTCGCGACCGTTGACGCAGAAGGACGGAGAAGGAAAGCGAGCGGTCCTTGATCAGCTCAGCGAGCGAGAGAAAGAAGTCTTCAATCTCGTCGTCAAAGGTCATACGAATCAGGCAATCGCCGACAAGCTGCTGCTGAGCGTGAAGACCGTCGAGTCCTACCGAGCGCGCCTCATGAGCAAGCTCGGCCTCAAGAACCGAGCCGAACTCACGCAACTCGCCCTCGACCTCGGCCTGCTTGGCAGCGAGTGACTCCGCGCAACGAAGTACGAGTCCGAGAAAAGTTCCTCACCAGACGGGCTCGCACAATGGATGAGGAACACTGGTACGACGGACTTGTGGTCCGTCGTACGTCGTGAGAAGCGACGGACTGCAAGTCCGTCGCAGCCCAAAACGGATGTGTTCCTCAGGATGCGTCATCCGCGAAGTGACTCAGTGACGATCTCTCGACACGGAGCAAGTCGTCCCTTTGGCTGCTCGGGTTGTGTAATATTTTGCACATTTCTCGCGACAGCGCAGACTGCTCACTGAGGTATGCTTTGATTCCGTGCAATGGGGCACGCATCGGTCGCTTCAGTCGTTGCGATAACGACGCCGTCGGTGCCGCACTTCGGTCGCTCGATGTTTCTCGATCGCTTGTTCGTATTCGTCATTCGTCAACCGTCCGGCCCGATGCAGCTCCATCAGGCGACTCGCTCTTGCAGAGGCAAATCGGTCTTGCGGCATTTCGAAAATCGGGCTTATGGTCCCGCCCTTCATTGAGCCTACCTCTGAGGCACTTCCCCTCGCGCCGCGTTCTGCGGCTCCCTTCACTCCGACAAGTGTCAGTTTCCTTACACAGAAGCTGAGCTTGCTCACCAATCCCGCCCGTCCTCGCCCATTCGCGGCGAAATCTTCTATCCCCTTCATTCTCAGTGACGGAGAACCGAACCGATGAGGTTTCGAGGTCCGTTTATGTGCTGCGCGTTTCTCTGTCTGGGCAGCTTGCTGACCGGATGCGGGAAGACGACCGGCCTCTTCAATAACTCCCTCGGGAGTCAGCATTACAAAGCCGGGAACTTCTCGGCGGCCGAGCGTTACTTCCATATGGCCGCCGCTGATAGCCCCGACAATGCCGACTACCTGCATAACCTCGCTTCTGCGATGAAGAAGCAGGGACGAACAGCGCAAGCCGAGCAACTCTATCGTCGGGCTCTTGATGTCGATCCGAGCCATCAGCCGTCGTATCACGGACTGGCATCCTTGATGAAGGAGCAAGGGCGACCGGAAGAAGCACGGCAAGTGATTGCGATGTGGGCCGACACTCAGCCTTATATGGCTGAGCCGCATATCGAAATGGCATGGCTCAATCGCGAAATGGGCAACGTCGGCGAGTCCGAAGCCAATCTTCGTCAAGCACTGCAAGTCGACCCAACAAACGCAACGGCACTGGCGCATCTCGGGCAGACATATCAGGATCAAGGACGCGGTCGCGAAGCACTCGCGATGTATCGTCGCTCGCTCTATCAGGACTGGTATCAGCCCGATGTGAAGAGCCGCGTCGGTTCGCTGAATGGGTCATGGGCACCGAGCTATCCGCAGTCGGGCTCGGTGATGGCCGCTCAGCCGGGACCGGTCTTCGCTCAGCAACCGTATGCATCGAGTCCTGTCGTGCTGTTGCCGCCAGTCCCCAGTGACGCGACGGCGAATCTGAATGCTCAGCCGGTCCAATTAGGAGCGCCGACTCCGATCACTGCCGCTGATCCGGCTCATGCGGACGAACGCACCGCAGCCGCCGAGGAAGTGGACCCACTGTAACTTTTACTCCGCGAGTCATGCTCGACAGTTCGTCATCACGAAAGAGGGCTAGACTCAAAACTCAGTTTTGTTGTTGAATCATCTCGCAAGCAGACTCGACCGCAGGATCACGCTCCGCATCGAGTCACATCGTGTCTCACTTAGCGATTAGGAATTGGCCCATGAGCATACTGACCGGAACAACGCCCGGAGCCACTCGCAGCACAACGCCTCGCAAGACATTGTCGATGACCGTCGGGACTCGGATTCGCGCCAAGAGCGGCGTTGTGTCGCCCGATTTCTCGGACATCTCCTTTGAAGGTTGGACCGGCAAGATCGTCGAAGTCTCGGGCAAGAAGCCGCCTTACAAGTACTTCATCGAATGGGAAGAAGCCGTCGTCGCAACGATGCCGCAGAGCTACATCGATCGTTGTGAAGCTCAGCAGATCTACTTCCGCTGGGCATGCCTCGCGGACACCGATATCGAAGCCTGCTACTAAGCACCGAGCACAGCGCTCTCATTGAGAAGCCGCTCGCCCGCAGTCATTGGGGCAAGTCGTTCAAAGTTCAATTGATGTCGCACCACTCGTGAGTCTCTGTCAGAGACAACGTCTGAGCGACCCGCCGCAGTCGAGCAATCGCTCGTCGGTGAGATTGAACTGTGAACGACTTGCCCCTTTTTGCTTTTCGGGAGCATGACTCGCGAGGTGATGACTCGCGGTCGATAGTCGCCTTTCGCTCTGCGAAAGGGAGCGTTGGCTTTTGCTCCGAGGCTGTGATCTTTTCGCCCCCGGCCTTGTGCCGGGGGTTTAGCGGC
>CAZNMS010000422.1:0-7942 GCA_964573505.1 uncultured Planctomycetaceae bacterium
TCGACGGACTACAAGTCCGTCGTACCAATGTTCCTCACCCATTGTGCCGGCCCGCGACCGGGCCTCTCGAAGGACTCGTGTAACGCGAGTTACAGAAGTTGATTGCGAGCCGTCTCGGAGCGTGTCCGAGTAGCTTGGGATTCCATCCCGAGCCGCAGCGGGATGACGTTCGCCTTCACAAGTTAAATCTCCCGTCACGAGCGAACTCGCAGTCTCGTATTCATCCCACACAACGTCCTTCGGACATCAAAAACTGCCTCGTCAATTGCGACTCCCCTCGGCAACGACTGACGACAACTCGCAACACCTAAGTCCGTCTTTCCCCGCTGCTGCTCGGGATGGAATCCCAAGCTACGGCTTCTAGAAACGAAAAAGGCGAGTGGCTCTGAGGGGAACAGAGCGCACTCGCCGCACGAAGGGGGACGAACAACTTCAGCCCGGGGGAGCTGCTATTGCTTCTTGGGTAACGCGACCGAATACAGCATCGTGACGCTGCCGATCGAAATCAGAGTGAACGCCAACCACTGCGGCGGCATGAAGACTTTTTGCTTGTCGTTGTTCAACGTCATGAACATGCCGCGGAACTCCTCGGGGCGAGGAGCTTCGGGCTCGTGTTTCAGGTTCAGCACCATTTGGTCGACCATCAAGAACGACCCGCCACACAGGCACACGAATAAGCCGGTCGCAAAGGCGATTGCTCGTAACATAAGAAGCCTCGGTGAATCACTGCTGCAAGAACGATGCTCGGAATGGATCGAACTGAGTCTGCTGCGCATGACGATTGTCATCGCGCCTTGCGGTGCTCGATCGACCGGCTGAAGCCGAGACGACGAACGATGGTGCGCCGCGCTCAGTCGCCATTCCGCAGCATTCGATATCGACTGCGTCATGCATCGCATTGAGCAACAGCACTCAAGTTTGCTCGTTTCCGACCGCCGCGCGGCGAACTCAACAATCGCAGTCATTCTTCGCAGGACGCCTTTCACTCCGATCAATCGCAATGATCGGGTCGTGTCGAAAAGTCCGCTCTCATAAGCGACCGGCAAAATGGAACTTCCCGCCAAGAGCCCCGTACGACGGACTTGCAGTCCGTCGCGCTGCTGAATCGACGGACTACAAGTCCGTCGTACCAGTAAGAACTCATTTGCCGCGCTCATCAGCATCGACCGGGCAGTCATGCTCGGCCCGAAGCAACGCCGCTACCGACGTCGAGATGCAACGTAGAGCAACCCGCGACTCGTCTCCTGAAAGCCATTTCGCAGCAACAACGCCGCGAATGGAGTCTTCGTTGCCGGTTCGCCATTGATGGTTGCGAGTTCCAATGCGAGACCGTGCGACGACTCTTCAACGAGTGCCTTCACAATCACTTCGTTCGCGGCATCGGGATCCGCCAGCAAGCTCGCATAGACGAGCAATGACTCGCGCGAGCGACTCAGATGAGCGAGCAAATGACCGCGCCAGATGACGACCTTTGCTCCGGCTGCTCGTTGCGGACGAGCGTCAAGACCGGGCAGCTCGGGCCATGTAATCGCTGCTCCATAGGGGTTCGCGGGATCGACCGCAGACATGACGACAACTTCCGCTTCGTCCTCAAGTGCATTGCGATCGGCTCGCAGTCGTTCGTCCGCTCCGGGCCATGCAAACTGAGCCGCGCCCAGTCCCGCGATGAAGTAGCCGCGTCGCAATCGTCCTGCTTCTTCGAGTGCCTTCAGGACGGGATAGACCGATGAGAAGCCGCCGTCGATGCCTTCACTCACAACAGCTTCGCGCGTCAGCACGCCGTGCCGTTCAACCAATTGCAAAGCCCGCGCTGTGAGTCGCTCGGTGTCAGTCGTCACCGCCTCGGTCGGTAACGCCCAGCGCCCTTCGGAGCCGGGCAATGCGACTGTTCGTCGCGAGCGAAACATCGGACGAGAGCGTCGCTCTTCTGATCGTCGAGCAGCAGAACTTCGAAACAACGACCGCACGGGTCGCAATGTGTCGTTCGTCAGTCGGCCCGCCCAAACGAGCCGCCAAATGGCATCCAGCAAGTCGTTCGGGAAGCCGCTGATCAACGTGAGCAACGTCTCGAAGAACAATGCTCCGCGCTGACGAATGACGTCGATGATCTGCGGCTCGAGTGGATCGGCTTGCGAAGCATCGCTGCGTAGATCGGCCTCAACGGAGTCCGCCAAATACAACGCAACGCGACCGTCATGACTGCCGAGAGTTCCGCATCCGCGCCAAAACACTTCACCGGCTGCGAGCAGTTCATCGAGATCACTCGACTTAAAGTTGCTCACTCGCGCCGGCAGGATTTCTTGTTCGAGAACCGTGAACGGCAGCGCGAGTCCTTGCAGTTGCTGAATGACGTCGAGCAGCCCATCAAGCCCGCGACGCGGACGCGAGACACTCTGCCAACTGAGCAAGAACCGCGCGTATTGAGCAGCTTCAACGGGCTCAACTTGCCGCCTCAACTTCGCGAGCGATCGCTGCTTGATGATTCGCAGAGCATCGACATCGCACCATTCGCGACCGCGTCCGCTCGGCAAGAACTCGCCCTCGATCACTCGTTCGCGCAGAGCGAGACGTTGCAACGCAAGTCGGATCGGCCCCGGCCCGATGCCGAAACGCGCGGCGACATCATCCAATCGAAACGGTCCGTGAGTTCGCGCATACCGCGCGACGAGATCGCCGAGCGGGTCACTCACTGACTCGCGCCAAGTTGGCGCTAATTCCGACGGCA
Source organism: uncultured Planctomycetaceae bacterium (assembly GCA_964573505.1). Taxonomy (GTDB): domain Bacteria; phylum Planctomycetota; class Planctomycetia; order Planctomycetales; family Planctomycetaceae; genus AM-0621. The sequence continues at coordinate 2,726 of CAZNMS010000422.1, forward strand.
ACTGGATACCGAGTGCATCCCGATAACGACTCGCATCCTCAACGGCAGCGAACCTCGTTTGTCCGGCGATTGCGATCTCAACAATGCGCTTCGCCTCTTTGAGCCGAACGATGCGATTCGCAGCGTCGTCATGATCGCCGATTCGGAGCGCAAGCTCTTCACAACTGAGTTCGCCAATCTCTCGCAGCAAGTCATGCGTCGCGTCGAGAGTTCGATCAAACGCGGTCTCGCCGTGCGGCACGATCGCGAGCGATGCATTCGTTGTTACATCCGTCGTCAGCGACTTCGGCTTCGCGATTAACGAGTCGGTTTCTCTCAGCACGAGTCGCTGCTGCTCTCGCTCGAACTGCACGATGACATCGGCGTCGAGCAACTCGCGCAGTTCGGCTTCTCCGAGCAGTTCACGCAGTTGCTTGAAGTCGAGCGACAACGCTTGAGCGCGGCGTTCTGCGGGCGGCACATCGCCGTCATACATGAAGTTCGACGAGAACGTGAAAAGCACTGCCGCAGCGAATGGAGACGGCCCCTTCGTGACGACTTGCTTTACGCGAATCACTCGCCGCTCAACGTCTGCGAGCACCGTCTTTAAGCCCGTGAGATCAAAGACATCGCGCAGTGTTTCGCGATAGGTCTCCAGCAAGATCGGGAATTCGGGGAATCGCTTCGCGACCTTCAAGAGATCGGCAGACTTCCGCCGCTGCAGCCATAACGGAGTGCGCCGACCGGGACTGCGTCGCGGCAAGAGCAACGCTCGCGCAGCGTTCTCTCGAAACCGCGCAGCGAAGAGCGCCGTTGAGTCGAGGTCGCGCACAACGAGATCTTCGATGTCGGCAACCGGCGGAAAGAAGAGCTTGAGATCCGGTGCCTCGTCCGTTTCCGGCAAGCGAAAGACGATGCCGTCGTCGGTCCATGTGACGTCGAAGTCAGCGGTCGGAGCCGAGCGCGCATCCGCGTCTGCCTGCTGCGATGAGTCGCGCTCAAGAGCATCACTCTGAGAGACCGCCGCGCTCGCATCCCGCGCATGAAGCTGACTCGCGATTGCCGTCGCCCATGCGGCATGCACTCGCGCTCCAAACGGCGAGAGAAGCACGACTCGCCAGTCTCCGACTTCATCTACGAAGCACTCGACGATGATCAGCTTGTCGCTCGGTAGTTCGCCCGTTTGCTCAAGCTGCTCGTGCAAGTACGCGAGCAAGTTATGAGCGGCTCGCTCATCGAGTCCGTGCTGCTCAACGAGCAATGATTGAGCGGCCTCTTGCTCAAGCTTCACCAATCGCCGCGCCAACGAACCGATCGCCACTCCGAATTCGTAAGGGCGTCCCGGTCCATCTCCTCTCCAGAATGGCATGCGTCCGGGTTCACCGGGAGCAGCGACAACGAGCACTCGATCATGCGTGATGTCGATCGCGCGCCATGAAGAAGCTCCGAGCTGAAAGACATCACCGACGCGCGTCTCGAAGACCATTTCTTCATCGAGTTCGCCGACGCGACTTCCCGGCTGCCCGTCGTCTCCCTGCAAGAAGACCCCGTAGAGGCCGCGATCGGGAATCGTCCCGGCATTGAAGACAGCAAGCCGATGCGTACTCGCGCGGGGACTGAGCACGTCGCTCTCGCGGTCCCATGTGAAACGCGGACGCAGTTCGGCGAACTCTGCTGACGGATAGCGCCCTGAAAGAAGATCGAGCGCTCCGACGAACGCACTGCGCGGCAAGTCATGAAACGGAGCGGCCGCTTTCAGCGTGCGAAAGACGTCGCTCACCGCAATCGGTCCGAGCGCCACCATTGCGACGATCTGCTGAGCGAGCACGTCCAATGGATTGCGAGGATAGAACGTCTCTTCGACATGCCCGTCGCGCATGCGTTCTGCAGCCGCGCTGCAGGCAAGCAAGTCTCCTCGATACTTCGGAAAGATGACGCCTTTCGACGGAGCCCCGACTTGATGTCCGGCGCGTCCAATGCGCTGCAATCCCGATGCGATCGACGGCGGCGCTTCGATCTGAATGACGAGATCAACCGCTCCCATATCGATGCCGAGTTCGAGCGATGATGTCGCAACGATTGCTCGCAACTCCGAGTTCTTCAGCCGCCACTCAATCTGCTGACGAGCATCTTTCGAGAGCGAGCCGTGATGCGCGAGTGCGAGTTCTTCATCAGCCAATTGATTGATCGCGCCTGCCAGTCGTTCTGCCAATCGCCGGTTGTTGACGAACAAGATCGTCGAGCGATGCGATCGAATCAGCTCGACCAATCTCGGATGAATCGCCGGCCAAATTGTCGGCGGAGTGCGCGAAGCCTCTGCACTCTCGGGTGACTCCGTTCGATTGCGTCCGAGTGCCGCAAGATCCTCAACCGGCACTTCAATCGTGAGTTCAAGCTGCTTCTTTCTTCCGGCCTCAACGATCTCAACGGGTCGCGGAATCAACGCTGACTCGTCATCGGCAAGCTCTGCTCCTCCGAGCAAGCGAGCAACTTCATCGAGCGGTCGCTGCGTTGCCGACAATCCGATCCGCTGCATCGGCGATCGAGTCCGATCATGCTCGCGCCGCAATGCTTCGAGTCGTTCGAGCGACGCGAAGAGATGTGCTCCGCGCTTCGTTGCAACGAGCGAATGAATCTCGTCGACGATCACAGTCTCGACATTTCGAAGGACGTCTCGCGCTCGCGAAGTCAGCAACAGAAAGAGCGACTCCGGCGTTGTAATAAGGATGTCAGGCGGTTCGCGCCCGAGTTTCGCGCGTTCGGCTGCCGGAGTGTCTCCCGAACGAACTCCGATCTTCAGTCTGCGATAGATGCTGCCATTCGAGTTCGCGAACTCGCACAACTGAGCGATCGGCGTTTTCAGATTGCGTTCGATGTCGACCCCGAGTGCCTTCAATGGCGAGACGTAAAGCACTCGCACGCCGGAATGAGGAGCCCGCTCCTCGCCAAACATCAAACGGTCAATCGCGACTAAGAACGCAGCGAGAGTCTTTCCCGATCCCGTCGGCGCCAGCAGCAGTGCATTTCGCTGCTCCGCCACAACGGGCCATGCTCGCATTTGGACGGCTGTCGGTTGCCCGTAGGTTCGCTCGAACCAATCGCAAAGTGTCGAATGAAAGTGATCGCGCATCGTGGTCGCTCGAACTCAATGAAGGCAGTCTCTCGACGAACGAAGTACCGCAATTCACGCGCGTTCGATAGGGCTCTCGCAATTGCAGACGAGCGAACTCGCAGCATCAAAACGAAGCAGGCCACTGACTCTCGCGAGTCAGTGGCCTGCGCCGATGAACTGCATTCTTGCTGGTGACAACTGCCGCCGCTTCAGCGAGTCGCCACTGAAGTCGCTCGACTCACGTTAAGCCGGCAACGCGGACTTCTCGGTATCGTGAATGCGGAAGAGGCGATCGACGCGAGTGATCGCGAGCGTCTCGATGAGTTGCGGTTCGAGGCTGCAAAGTCGCAAATCGCCGCCGTAGCTCTCAACGAGCTTCTTCAACTGCAACACATAGCCAATCGCGATGCTGTGCAAGAATGAGACTCGCCGAAAGTTGACGATCAACAGTTCGGGCTGCTCGTTCCTTACCGCTTCGATCAGCTCGCCAAAAACGGCGTCGCAGTTCGCTGCGTCGATGTGATGCTCGGAAAACCGAGCGATGAGCGCACCGTCAATGCGGTGCAAGTCTTGATGCTGTGCTTGCATGACTAACTCGATGTTGATTGGCCCGGACTGGGAATGGTCCGTCGAGCGTCGCCTGAAGAGGACGCTCGAAACATGGCTCCGCAAATCACACCGATCGGCCCGATCGGCGAAGCGGGGACAGCGATCGGTCACAATCGCCGCCACTCCGCTTAGCCCGGTTCAGGTAGGCATCGTGCCCCGAGCCTCTTTCTAACCGCCCGCGACGAAATTCGTTTCGCGGAAATCTGTTCGCTGCGGGAGTTCGCACCGGCTTGCCGGCAAACTCAACCTGAAAAGCGCCCGTTGAGCATGTCAGCAAATCGCGGGCTTCCGCCGTCGTTCTCAAGGATTGACGAGAACAGTCGCACCATCACCTGCTGAAAGCGCGGACGGCAGACTGAGTAGAAGTTGTGCTTGCCGTCGCGGCGAACCTTCAGCAACTGAGCGGACTTCAGCAGAGCGAGGTGATGGCTGACTGCCGGCTGACTCTGAGAGAGCCGCTCGCACAGTTCGGTGACATTCAGCTCGGGATCTCGCAGCAGATAGAAGACAATCTTCAGACGATGCGGATCAGCGAGCATTTTGCAGACGTTGGTGATGTCTTCTTGCAAGTCCAACGGCAATTCCGGGATGACTCCGGGCAGAGAAAGTGGTGACTCCGTAGTAGCGACCATTGCTTTTTCCATTCTATTTTTCGGCCTTGTGAGAGCGCCCCTGCGATCTCATCCGGGCCAATGACGGGGCGGAAGATACGAATGGATCAGCGAGTCCCGTAGGGCGTTTTTCGTTAATCTCTCCTGAATTCAAAGCGTACCGATGCGATGATGCGCGAGTTCAAGCCGACCATTTCGAACCGGCAAACTCCCGCAGTGCGACGCTCGAAATGTTACCGATCAAGCATGCTCAAAACGGCTAGAGCAGCCTTAGCTTTCGGTCTTCATGCTGCGCCAGAGCCGCTCCAAAAGCGGAATGCACTCGGCATTGGGGGCATGACCGGCATAAGCCACTCGCGCATAAAGCTGTGCGAGCTCGTTGCCGTCCGCAGCAACCGCGAGCTTGCTGCCTAAAAGGTGCTGCCCGAACTCCATTGGCGTCTGATCGGGAGTGCGAACGCACTGATGCTCTGCGGCCCATGCTTGCAACGCCTCGAAGGTGTAACGCACCAATTCCGCCGGCGCGACTTTCTTTGCTCGACCGGCAGCAAACGGGTTCGCGAAATCAGCGAACGATCGCACGCTGACTTCGTCCGCCTGCACGGTGCTCTCCGCAGTGCCGCCTGCCTTTGCCGACCATTGAAACAGACTGAGAAACTCGCGCCACAAGTTTGCAAGGAACGCACTGATCGGCTTCCAAAACTTGACGACGCCCCACAACGCAGCGAGCGCCAACACGGCATACATACCCCAACGAAAAACAGTGCCGAGCATTTCGGGAGTCGATGACGACGGCTGTTGTGATGCTGGCTGCAACTGTTGCTGTGCTTGCTGCTGCTGTGCTTGAGCCTGCTGTGCTTGAGCCTGCTGTGCTTGAGCTTGCTGCCCTTGAGCTTGCTGCCCTTG
>CAZNMS010000423.1:0-7926 GCA_964573505.1 uncultured Planctomycetaceae bacterium
TACCTTGTTTGAGAACCTCATCCCGCTGAGGCTCGGGATGGAATCCCAAGCTACTGATCACGAAACCGACTTCCTCACTCTGCAGCGATGCAGAAGAGATGCTTTTCTCCGCGCAGCAAGATGCGGTTCTTTGCGGGTACCGGCGAGCCGATGACGGACTCGGCCATGCTGTTCTCAGCGAGCACTTCGAACTTGTCGTTTGCGATGCTCGCCACAAACACCGTTCCATCTTCGCGCGGCGCGTAGAGCTTGTCGCCCGCGACGAGCGGCGAGGCGTAGTAGTTCGAACGATGCTTCGGGAACGTGCCTTCCCAAACGGTCTTGCCCGTTGCTGGGGCGATGCAGGCCACTTCTCCTTTGTCGCGCACGATGATGACTCGGCCTTTGTAGACCACTGGGGTCGGGACGAACGTGCCGACATCGTCTCGGCGCCAAGCGTGATTCGTTGCCGTGACATCGCCGCTGCCGCTGAGCTTGATGCCGTGCAGTCGAGGAATGCCGCGATCGTTTCGACCGTAAGCAATGACGATCGTGTCACCGACAATCACTGGCGTCGCGATCTGCGGCCACAACTTATTGGAGTCGGGATTGAAGTTGCCGCAGCTCCAATTGACTTGCCCATTGCTCGCATCGTGAATCGTCAGATGCTCGGCACCCCAAACAAGAATCGACTCTTTTCCTTGATGCTGAATCACAAGCGGAGTCGTGTAGCCATGATCGCATTCAACGGGGGTCGTGTAGTTGCGCGCGACTTTCCACTTCATCTCGCCCGACTGCTTATCGAAGGCCGCGAGCCATGACTCGCCCTGATGCATGCGCGCCATAATGACGTACTTCTCAGTGAGGACCGGCGAAGTGCCGTGATCCCAAAAGAGCGTGTCCTTACCGAACCGCTCAACGAGGTCCGTCTTCCAGCGCACTTTGCCGTCGAGCCCGATCGCTGCGAACGTTCCGCTCTTGAAGAAGACGTAGACTCCGGTGCCATCAGTCACCGGCGAGGCGTTGCTGCCCGAGCCGTTGCGGTGCTTACCGGGGTTCTCTTTGCCGAAGACCGTTCGCCATTGCTCGGCGCCTTTGAAGTCGTAGCACAGCAGCGAATCGTTCCCGTCAGCCGCAGCCGTCAGATAGATGCGGTCATTGAGCAGAATCGGAGTCGAGCAGCCTTTGCCCGGCAGCTCGGTTCTCCACTGAAACTTGTCGGCGCCAAACTGAGACGGATAGTTGCCCTGCTCGACGCTTCCGTTTCCGTGCGGCCCGCGCCAGGCGCGCCAATCAGGATGCTCGGCACCTGTTGCTGCTTGAGCTGCCAATCCAACGAGCGACGCTGCCGTCAACAGAAACTTCTTTGTCATTGTGCTGTGATCCTTGATGTAAGAATTCGTACCTGCGACCTCTCGCCGCACTTCGAGACGCTCAGCGACGCAACGTCGCTCTCACACTTCGACGAAGACATCGTCGCCTTCGACGGACGTCGGAAAAGCCTGCTGGCAGATGCGTGCATTGAGACAGTTCTGCCCCGACCGCACGTCGTACTGCCATCCGTGCCACGGACACGTGACGATCGAGCCATTGAGCATCCCTTTGCCGACCGGCCCGCCCGCGTGAGCACAAACGCCGTCGATCGCAAAGACGCCTTCGGCAGTCTTGAACAGCGCGAGCACTCGATCCCCCGCAACGACCTCAATCCCTTTGCCAACAGCAAGCTCAGAAACGCTTGCCACTCGATATCGCTGACTCATGCACGCCCTTTGAAAGAAGCAATTAGTGGGTGAGACGAGACTCGTAACGCTCGCCACTCGCAGACGCCACTGAGACGAGCAACACGAGTCCGCACGACCGACTTCGAACGAGAATCGGCAACCTGTCAGTTATATTACACATCGCGAAGCAGTCGTCTGCGGAATGACTTTTCGTCAGAGCCTCTTCGCGCCTTTGTGTGAGAATTCTTACCTCTGTCAAACTCAACTGTTGGCGAGCGACGGACTGCAAGTCCGTCGTACAAGAATGCGAGCTGGAATTCTCAGGAGTCGGTTCGCACGCACGTCGAATCGCGCGTTGCTGGCTTCGTTGCCCTTTGTTTGCTGGCTAATGTCTCGCCCTCACGTTTCAGGTCACTCGCGAGGAGCCGCCGAATGTTTCATGAGCAGGTGTTTGAGCTTCAGGGCAAGGCGATCAATGGTGTCGTCGGTCCGAACAATGGTCCGGCGTTGCTGATGTTGCACGGAGTGACCCGGCGCTGGCAGACCTTCCTGCCGCTGTTGCCGGCGCTCTCAACACGGTTCGAAGTCTTCGTCATCGACTATCTCGGTCACGGCAATTCAGATCGCACCAATCGCGGTTATCGAGTCGCTGACTATGTCGAGACGCTGACCGAGTTGCTTTCACATCCGCCGTTCTCGACTCACAAGAAGATCTTCCTTTACGGGCACTCATTGGGAGCAATGCTCGCGGCGACTATGGCCGGTCGGTTCGCGTCAAAGGTGCAAGCGGTCGTGCTTGAAGATCCGCCGTTTCAAACGATGGGGAGACGCATCGAAACGACGCCGCTCCTGAGCTACTTCAAGGGCCTCTCGCAGTTCGCCGGTTCGACAGAGCCCATTACTCAATTGGCAAAACGCATCGCCGACATGCGCGTGATTGATCCGACGACGCAGCAAGCCACTCGACTCGGCGACACGCGCGATGCGGCGTCTCTGCTCTTCACCGCGAAGAGCCTTACTCAACTTGATCCGCGCGTCTTCGAGCCGATCGTTGATGGCTCATGGCTCGACGGCTTCGATGTCGAAGCGGTTCTCAGTGCCGTGCAGTGCCCGACGTTATTGCTGCAAGCCGACTGGCTCGCGGGCGGCATGCTGACAAACGAGGACGCGCAACGAGCGGTCGGGTTGATGTCGCAAGCCTCGCATATCCGCATGGAGGGCGTCGGGCACTTGATTCACTGGCTGCGGACCGAGCAACTCTTGCGCTACACGCAGGCCTTCTTCGAGTCGGTGTAAGCAACACTACACACGTTGGGGCGCCGCCATGTTGGGAGACATTCAAAGCCCGCGTCTGCTCTATTTCAAAGGAGCATTGTTCGTTGTGCTCGGCGGGCTTTCCGCAGCGCTACTCATCGCCGAGCATCCGACCGCACGAACCGCGCTCCTGCTCGCTCTCTGCATTTGGAGCTTCTGCCGCGCGTACTACTTCGCCTTCTACGTCGTGCAGCACTACGCCGATCCCAACTACCGCTTCGCCGGGCTCTGGGACTTCGCAAAGTACTGCTGGCGAAAGCGACGAGAGACTGACTGCAGGTGAGCGCACCGTCGTCCGGCTTACTTTGGAAATCGGCAGTACTCGCACAGATACTTTGCGCGGCGAGCGACGAAGACCCGCAGCGCCAATGGCACTCGGCTCACGTGAATTGCTCCAGCGTCTTCGCACGTCGCAGCATGACTCGATCGAACTCTTGTGTGAGCTGACGAAGTTCGCGTTGTTCGTTCGGCAAGAGGCGCCGCTGACTTTGAGTTGCCAGTAACTCTTCAGAATGCCGCTGTGCTGAGTCCGAGACGCGGTACTCGTCGCTAACGCATCAAGGTGGCGTCCGAGTTCGCGCCGCTGCCAATCGTTGTGACTTACAAGGACGGCGTAGTTCTTGCGTTCTCTCTGAACGACGCACGGTTCGCCGTCTTCAACGACCTTCGTGAGGTAATCGTCGAACTCGGCTTTCACTTCGCGAGAACTCGCAAGCACGCTCATCCGCTGGCTCCAGTTGGCAACCTTCGGCGAGGTCTTGTAATTGGCTTGTCAGTATCGTCTTGCCGGAAAATGACTTTGGAAGTGGATCCTAACTCGCTCATCTGAGAACTCAGAACCTCAACCCTACGAGCGAGTTGAAGACAACATGCTCAACTCTCGCACCAATCATCGTGCTCGGAGACAAACAAAGTCCGCGATTGCTCTACTTCAAGGGCGGGCGATTTGTGGTCCTCGAAGTACTGCTGGCAGAAATGTTACAAGCAGTGATCGCTCAATGAGTTCGTTCTACTCATCTTTGGTATGAACACATCACGAAAGGAACGCGACGTGACAAAGAGAATGCTTTCACTTGGGTTGTTGATCGGACTGTTGGGGGCAGGGCTCTCGGCAGTGAGCGGTTCTGAGCCTCAGAAGGGAGACGTCAAACGAGCGGAACTTGGCGGCGATGTCCGGTTGGAAACGGTCTACATCCCGGCGGGTGAGTTCCTGATGGGCAGCACGGCAGCAGAGAAGCTATGGGCGACCGGTATCGAAGGAGGTGCTCAGGCAGGGACAAGTCGTGAATCGTTCGAAGGTGAAAAGCCGAGACCCATGAGCGTGAAGTACGGCTTCTGGATGGGACGCACCGAGGTCACGGTCGGGCAGTTTCGGAAGTTTGTCGAGGCGACTGGCTATGTCACTGACGCCGAGAAACCCGGAGGCAAGACGCAGTGCTTCAACCCGAAATGGACGAGCTACAACCTGACGACTCAGGTGACTCATCCGTGGGAGCCAATGCCCGGCAAGAGTTGGCGCGATCCCAATTTTCAGTTTCCGTTGCGTGAGGACTTCCCGGTCGTGTGCGTGAGTTGGACTGATGCTCGCGCGTTTGGCGAATGGCTCACGAAGAATGAGCGCGCTGCCGGGCGTCTCCCCGACGAATTGGAGTACCGGCTCCCGGTCGAAGTCGAATGGGAGTACGCGTGCCGGGGCGGCAGCAAGGAGAGCACCGCGTTTTGGTGGGGCAACGAACTGAGTGGCGGCGAAGGCCGGTTCAACATTTCCGCGATGGACTTCTTGCCGGACCGCAAACGCAAATGGCCGCTGTCGAGTGCTCCGTGGAGCGACGGCTTTTCGTTCGTTTCACCAGTGGATCACTTCGGTGACCGAGGCCGCAATGGCTTCGGCATGGCCGACATGTGCGGCAATGTTTGGGAAGTGGTACTGGATCACTTCGACCCGACCGGCGGTCACGAAGAATTACATGTCACCGCTGAGAACTACCGCCCTGTTTGTCGCGGCGGCAACTACTTCGACGTGCCGGGCAACGCTCGCTGTGCCGTGCGTTTGGGACTAGCAGGCACTCACTACTCAGACTCTCGCGACGGTTTTCGCATCTGTCTGGGGCCAGTTCAAACGCTTGGCGTTTCGGTCAAATAACACGTGATTCTCGCTGACTCTCAAAGAGCTAGCTGTTCTGACTTCGTCTCGAAACCTCTGATGTTCCTGTCCCCAATTTTCTTGTCATCTCGTCTGTAGTTTTAATGACAAGAAGATTGGGGACAGGAAGATGAAATCGACTGCTCCTCTAATGGCCGCGTTGGGTGAGAGGGCAGCAGTATCAGACATTGATAGGTGATAGCTGCATGAAAGGCGTGCAATTCTTGGTGGATGCCAACGGGCGGCAATCAGCCGTTCAAATTGACCTGAAGCGACACGGCGAATTGTGGGAGGACTTCTATGACCGAGCCCTCGCAGAGAGTCGTAAGAACGAACTGCGGGAACCGCTTGAGGCCGTGTTGACACGCATTTCGAAATCAAGGCGGAAGCGAGATGAGTGATTACAAAGTCGTGCTTGCTCGTTCTGCGAGCAGAGAACTTGAAGCTCTTCCCCGCGTCATTCAGTCGCGTGTCGTGCGTCGGATCGTTGCACTTACCACTGATCCGCGCCCGGCTGGATGTCGGAAATGAGTGGGGTCGTTGGATCAATGGCGCCTGCGAGTAGGCGACTATCGAGTCCTTTATTCTGTCGACGACTCGCGACGGTTGATTGACATCATTGCGATCCGCCATCGGCGCGAAGCTTACGAGTGAGCAACTCGGATTCTTCGCCCTTACCCAGTTCACAACTAAGGAGTTCATTCATGCTGTTGTCACGGATTGGAGTGTTGAGTGCGTTGAGCTTGTCGCTCGTCGCTCAGGTTGGAGTTGCTGCCGATGCGGTGCTGCCGGGGACGAAGCCGCTCACGATCGAGAAGCCGCTGGATGAGGTCATGGTCGCGGGCATTGATAAGTTTGCGTTGCGCGAGATCGCGGCGTCGCCGGCTCGGCGCGATGCGCTTTGGAAGCTTGATGGCCTCTCGGCGGAGAACTGGGACAAGACCATTGCTCCTCGACGCGCGAAGTTTGCGGAGTTCATTGGCGCGGTTGATCCGCGAGTGACCGCTACTCAACCCAATCAGCATGTCATCGAGACGCTCGGTGACGGTGCGCATCAGCCGTCGGTCATCGCCGGTAATGCAGACTTCGTCATCAAGGCCGTGCGCTGGCGAGTGCTGGATGGTGTGACGGCGGAAGGGTTGCTTGTCAGTCGCACGAAGGCGAAGGGCAAAGGCGGGTTTGTCGTCGCGGTCCCGGATGCCGACGTGACTCCCGAGATGTTCTGCGGGCTTGCTCCCGGTGTCGTGCCGCAAGCTCAGTTGCCGCTGCGGCTCGCGGACGAAGGCTTCACTGTCATCGTGCCGACGCTCATTAGTCGCAGCGACGAGCACTCCGGCAACCCGCTCGTGCGCTACACCAATCAGACGCATCGCGAGTTCGTCTATCGGCAAGCGTTCGAAATGGGGCGGCACATCATCGGCTATGAAGTGCAGAAGGTGCTCGCCGCCGTTGACCTCTGCACTCAGATGAGCGCGCAGGCCAATAAGAAGCTGGAAGAACTCAAGCGCGAACGCGTTGAGATGCCGATCGGAGTCGTCGGTGTCGGAGAAGGCGGGCTCATCGCGCTGTATTCAGCGGCGCTTGATCCGCGCATTCAATCGACGCTCGTCAGCGGCTACTTCCGACAGCGCGAAGGAGTTTGGACCGAGCCGATCTATCGCAACGTTTGGGGCCTCTTGACCGAGTTCGGTGATGCTGAGATCGCGGGCATGATCGCGCCGCGAGCACTCACGATCGAAGCGTCGGGTGTCACAGAAATTGCAGGGCCGCCGGCAGTGAAGCAGGGACGATCGGGCGGTGCCGCTCCGGGCAAGATCGAGACCGCGACGCTCGCCTCAGTGCGACTCGAACACGACCGCGCGAAACGCTTCTTCGACGCACTCGGTGCGAGCGATAAGTTGACGCTGTCTGCGAGCGGCGAAGGCGATGGCCCTGCCGGAACGCCTCGCGCACTGACCGCGTTCTTGAAGGCGCTGGGTGCTGAGTCCAACTTCTCAACGCCCACTCCGATGATCACTCCGGCGACACCGTTCTTCCCCGAAGTCACTCCCGCGAACGAACCGAAGTCGCGCGAGAAGCGGCAGCTTGATGAGTTGCAGGTGCATGTGCAGAGCTTGCTGCGCCGCAGTCATAAGGTCCGAGATCAAAAGTGGTCGAAGGCCGATCGATCGACTCCCGAGAAGTGGGCGGCGACCGTCGAACCCGTTCGCAGTTGGGTCTATGACGAGCTGATTGGGCGTTTGCCCGAATCGACGATGCCGCTGAATCCTCGGACGCGATTGGTCGAGAAGGCCGATTGGCTCAAAGGTCATGAAGGCGCGTTCGACACGTATGAAGTCGTGCTCGATGTCTATGACGACGTCATCGCGACCGGCTGCTTGCTCATTCCGAAAGACCTGAAACCCGGTGAGAAGCGACCGGTTGTTGTGTGTCAGCACGGACTGGAGGGAGTGCCTCAAGACACGATCGTTGGTCCGCACGGCGACGGTCATAAATATTACAAGGGCTTTGCGGCAGAACTGTGTAAGCGAGGTTACATCACTTACGCACCGCAGAACCCGTATCGAGGCCGCGACCTGTTCCGCACCTTGCAACGGAAGTCGAACGTCATGAAGCGGTCGCTCTTCAGCTACATCATCCCGCAGCATGGCCGCACGCTCGAATGGCTCGCGTCGCTGCCGTTCGTCGATCAGGACCGGCTCGCGTTTTACGGACTCTCATACGGCGGCAAGACGGCTGTCAGAGTTCCTCCACTGCTGCCTCCGGCCA
>CAZNMS010000424.1:0-7905 GCA_964573505.1 uncultured Planctomycetaceae bacterium
GTGCCTTCACCTTGATTCGGTTTGCGGAGCTTCTTCACCTCGTTCGAGAGGTGATCAACATTCTTGCCGATCCGCCAGTCGTCGTACTGCCCGAACTCTTGCATGCAGACAACACCCGCCGCAGCCATTGCCGGAGTGCCATTGTGGCCATCATAGGTGAACTGCCCCGGCCCTTCTCTCAGTCGCGGTTCGTCTTGATTTCGAGCGCCATTCGCTGCTCGGTACTTGTCGCGGACACTCTGAATCGCAAGCTGAATGACATCGCTGCGGACTTCCAATCCACTGTCGACAGCACTTCGCAACGCTTTCGCCTGCATTACGACCAAACTGAGGTCATGCCCATAGCCTTGACGATGAGCGCGATAATCCCAGCCGCCATCTTTTGCCTGCGTATTGGCGATCAATCTCAGCGCTTGCTCAAGCACCTTTGAGATTCGCTGATCGTGAGTCATGCCATGAGCTTGCCCGAGCACGAAGGTTGCGAGGCCATGGTTGTACATGTCGCGCTGCGGATCAGCGACGTTGAGCAGTCCCGATGGCTTTGCATTCTTCATGACATAGTCGAGAGCGCGCTGCACCGTTTCGCCGTACTTGCCGCGACCGGGCAAATGACCGTCCGCCAAGAAAGCCAATGCTCCCAAACTGACGAGTCCTAAGTCGTTCGATTCCCAGTTTCCCTGCGGCCCTTGATTGCGATGCAGCCATTCGAGCCCGCGCTTTAGGGCGAGCTCGCTTGCGGGAGTTACTTCCCAATCCCCCTGAGCTCGGACAGTCGACGACATCCCGAACGTCAGCACGGAGATTGCCACAAGCAAGCACAAGCAGCGTCGAATTTGCATGAGCGACTCGAATGAGAAGGACTGAGTGGACGGCAATGAGCGGGTCAGAGTCTATGACGGTCTCGAAAAGAGTCGCAACTCGCAGCAGTCATCAGTTCGCCCGGCAATCTGAGCACGGACTGAAACTCCGCGAGACTTAAAGGGACTTCGTTGAGTCGCGACCTTCAGCCAATCGAGCTTTCACAATCTCCAACATCAGAGGGTGCACGCCGAGATGAGGACAGAGCACAAATCGAACATCCGGATACTCGGCAGCGAGTTCTGATCGGTACCGTTCTAAGTCCGTCGTCACATGAGATCCCGCACTGAGGAAGTACGGCAGCATTAAGACCTCAGTTGCTCCGGCGGCGGCACAAGCGCGACCACCTTCTGGAATCGACGGCGTCGCCAGTTCGAGAAAGCTCGCAGCGACATGCAGATATTGGCCGCTCGCCTGCAGTGATTCAGCAACGAGAAAGAGATCACGATTCGCAGCGGGCATGCGACTTCCGTGAGCGATGAGCAAGACGGCGGTTTGCATTGAAGGTCTTTGTGAGTGGTGAGCCCGCGCGGGTAATTGAGTTTGTGAGCGGCAGCGCAGATCAGCCTGAGGTCATGAAAGAGACGGTTCTGAAGACCGAGCCGACTCGAACACCGGCCGCTACCAGAAAGAGGGAACGGCAGAGACCGCGAGCCGCTGCTGCTATGCGAACTCAATAGAAAAAGCAGACGGCTGAGGCCGGCCATCTTACGACCATCAAAAAAGAAACCCGGTCTCGCGGTGAGACCGGGTTCCTTTTTGTTTGAATCAACCGATCGACTAGCCCGCGAAGAACGGGTGCTGAGCGGTGCCCTTCTTGGCCAACATCTCGGCGGTCGACGGCTCGTTCTTCATAGCGCGAGCGATCGAGAGCTTCGTTGCTTCGTAGTTGTACTTGTAGATCTTCTTGTCATCAGCCGCGTCCCAGTGAATGAAGACGCCGCAAACGATGACGAGATTCTCGCACTGATCCTGAGGAATGACACCGGCTTCAACCGAGTCAGCAACAGCGTCAGCAACCGCCTTCTGAGCGGGGCCGAACATCTGCACGGCCTGACGAGCACCCTTGATTGTCACCTTCGTGATCATGACGGTTGACGGCTTGACCGCGAGATTCGGGGTCAACACGGCCAACAGGTTGCTGTGTCCGACCTTCTGATCCGCCAGCGCGTTAGCAAATGCTGTCCCGACGGGGCCGCACTTGTCGCCAATCAAGAGGTCAATGTGAGACACTTCGTTGCCTTCGCCGACAAGGGCTTCTCCGACGAACATCGACATACTTTGCTCCTCCACGAAAACTGAGTCCTAAGATGCGGGTCGCGTCACGCAACTCCGCGTTTGACGCTACAAACGCGCGGGAGTCTGAGGACTCCCCTTTCGACTGACAAGCGACCCGACCTCATCGCCTACCGATGCTTAACTTCGTGAAAAACGTGCGAGTTTTCCGAGCGGAAATGCGGTTCAAGCTGAGTCTTCAACACTGGCAGGATCACAACTCGCGACTCTTCGGCGGCCTCACTGAATTTGCGACTCAGGCGAGTCTGCGTCTCGCATCTCCGACGGACGCAGTGAGATTCGGAGAGGATCAATCGGCAATGCACCGGACTGGGGCGACGAACTGCCACTCACTCGAATCGTGCCGTCTCGAAACTCGATCTTCTCCAATTGAGCCCGCTCAGGGCTTTCGTCGGTCATGCGCACAACAGCCGCCTCGCGCTCTCCGACTCGCCGCCACTCGATCTCGATGCCGTTCGCTCGCGCCTGCTCCGAGATCTGCTCGATGACCGTCTTCAGAGGGACCGGGACGAGCCCCGCATGCACTGACTGCAACTCAATCGCTAATTCATTTGGTGCGAGCACTCGGACGGTCGCATACACGGAGACAATCCCGTTCCACTGACCGGCCTGCTTCACCCTTGCGCCGATACGAATGCCGCCCTGCTCGATCTTTACGCGCGGCTGACTGATCTCATCCGAGACCCACTTCTGAAACCGTCCGGGGAATTCTTCGACGAGCCATGAATTGATCTGCGCGTCAGAGAACTCTTGAGTCCATTGCGGCTGCGTCTTGATCTCGTCGACGAAGTGCTGCGACTGCTCGACAAACTCTTGAGCGACTTGCTTTCGCTCGACGGGGTCTGCGATCTGCAACTCAGCGACAGCATAGAACTCGGGCTTTTGCGTAGCGGCCCACCAAAGCCAAATGGCTCCGCCTGCAAGCATCGCGACCACAAGCAACAGCCAACCGAGTCGTTTGAGCCAAACCATCTTCGGCCTCCGTAGAGCCTGCTCCTATCGAGACGAGACCGACTGCATAGCCGAAGCGCGGGAAATGGAACTAGATCGCCCCCTCGGATTGCCGGTGTCGGTGCAGTTGATTCACTTCTTGATCGTCTACTGATTGGAAACTGCCGCCTTATGAACTTGCCCCAGCATCCATTCCTGCGACTCCAAAGACGGCATGAGCCCCCTGCCCTAACTCGTCGACAATCTCGGCTTTCATGCCAATTCGAAGGCGATGAGGCGAACCGGCGCTCTCAAGAAGCGACCTACTTTTGCCGTGAAGCGCGCTGCTCTTCATCGACCGACGGCCAAACGAGACGGAAACGCGAGCCGCGATTCAGCTCGCTCTCGACCAAGATGTCGCCGCCGTGCTCACGCATGATCTTCAGACTCACCGCAAGACCGAGTCCCGTTCCGCGTGCTCCCTTTGTCGACTCGAAGATGTTGAAGATCGTCGCCAGTTGCTCGGACGGAATGCCGGGGCCGTTGTCCGCGATGTCGATCCAAACTTCACTGCCGTCACTCGAACTTCCGGTACTGAGTTCGACGACGCCTTTGTCTTGCCCGTCAACAGCATCGAGCGCGTTCGTCACGATGTTGAGCACGGCGCGATGAATGCCCTCGATGTCAAACATCGCGGGCGGCACGTCGCTATCGGGAGCGAACTGCAAGTCGATGTTTCTTTCTTGAGCAGCAACGTGCATCAGCTCGAAGACATCGCGGGCGACTTCGTTGACGCTCGCCATTTCGAGCTTCGGCTGCCGCTCGGCGCTGAACGTCAACATGTCCATTACGAGTTGATAAATGCGTTCCTGATTCTTCTCGACGATGCGCCAACCTTGCCCAATGAGCTGCTCGTCATGCTTTTTCAGGCCCATATCAATGAGGTACGAGCCGCCCTTCACACCTTGCAGAATGTTTTTGATGTGATGGCTCAGGATGGCGATCGTCTGACCGACGGCAGCAAGCCGCTCGGCTTTGACGAAGGCATCTTGAAAACGATGGTCTTCGGCCGCGAGCGCCGCCTGCCGACCAATCGCCGCGAGCAGACTTAAAACTTCGTCATCGAACTTCGTCGCTTCAGACTGCGCGAAGGGAGACGTCGTATCGACGTAGATGACGCCCATGAGTTCGTAGCGACCGGGCATCGGCACGCACATCGCCTCGCGAATGTTTTCTTGTCGCACACTGGCGGCTTCCGCAAAGCGACTGTCGGCTCGCGCATCGGATGTGCGAATGCCCTGCCCGTGCTTGAGGACGTAATCAACGATGCTGCGCGAGACCGGCATGCGCGTGCTCTTCGCAGCGGAGCCCGATTGACTGACAGCACGCGGCTCGAGCTGACCGGTCTTCGGATTCGAGACGAGCATGCAGCCCCGCTCTGCTCCGACAGCTTGAATCGTTGTGTCGAGGATCCGCTGTAATAGTTGATCCATCGAGAGCGCAGAGCTGACCGTCTCTTCGGAGATGCGATAAAGCAGCTTCAGATTCGCGAGTGACTGCGCCGAATGATCCTTTGGCGCCGCGACCGACCGTTCTAAGAGCTTGCGTCCGGCGTCTCCTGTGACGCTGCTGACGATCTGCGAGGCATCCGCAGCCGGCGCCGAGATCAGTTCGACCTGCACTTGCTGCCGAGGTTCAGCCAGATCGGAGTAGAGCAGCGCGGTGCGACCGACTGTGATCTGATCCCCCGACACAAGCTTGTGCGACTTAATCGCGATGCCGTTGACGAAGGTGCCGTTCGAACTATTGCGATCGGCGAGCACATATCCGCCATCCTCAAAGCGAATGAGGGCGTGATTGCGCGACATCTCAGAATCAAGGATGCGCCAGCGATTGCGAAAGCCGCGGCCAATGCTGACTTCGCCTTCATCGAGTTCAAAGCGCGTCCCTTGATCGACGCCGCGAATGACGAGCAAGTTGGCTTTAGGCACGGAGGACTCTCCCAGAAGGCGGGCACACTGCGGCGGGAGTCGGTTCTTAGGCGGGAAGAGAATGGCTGCCAATGGGACGAACGAGGCTCGCGAACAGAAGCATCACAACCGCCGTCATTCGTCCCATTTGTCGCGTCTGTCTGATGTCAGAAGTATTACTTCTTTCTCAGCACGTAGACGACGTCTTCGGTGTCACGATCGACTTCAATGGGCTCGTCGAGGTTGTAGGCGAAGTCGTATGTCGCAACGACGTCCCATTCAGGAGCCTTCGCCAGCAGAGCGTTCATCTGCTTCATCGAGTACGTGCGATAATTCATCTCGTCTTCAATTTGGATCTGCTTCGTCGGCGTCCAAACATCGATCGTGAGGCCGAGATACTCAGCGCGCTTCTTCGTATCGATGCCCTTGCTCCACATGAAGGTGTTGACCTGCAAGTTGCCGCGTCGAGCGGTCCATGATTCCTCTGTCAGCCGATCGTTGAGATCAGCCGGAATCAGATGCAGTCCGAGCAAATACAGACCGCCTTTGTTTGTCGCTTCGGCCATGCACTTCAAATGCGCGACCGCATCGGCCTCATTATTGAGATGCCGAAACGTGTTGATCATGTTGAAGCTGGCATCGACCTTCTTCTTCACTGTGAAGTCGGCCATGTTCCCGACGACGACTGACTCAGGGAACTTCTTGCGCTTCAGCCGATCGTTACAGAACTTGACGGCTCGCGCGTTGAGATCGTTGCCGGAAACCTCATATCCCGCCTCAGCCAGCTTGATGAGGATCCGACCGGTACCGCACGCCGGTTCGAAGACACGCTTGATGGGTCGCTTTGCAAACCGCTCGAAGCAACCGCGAATGAAGTCGTATTCCGCTCGCCAATCCGAGCCGAAAATGAGGTCGTAGTAAGCGGGATAGTCGTAGAGATCGCCTTTAATTTTCTCGGCCATGCGTTCCTCAGAGTCCTTCTGAATAAGTCGAAGCGGGAGCGAGAAGCCCTCATGCCCTCGCGTCGAGCAAGCCTATCGCGATGTTCGTTGAGAAGACACTGACGCGCATCGTCCTCATCGCTTACTCAAGCACGCTGACCGCATCCGCCAACACGAAATCCTTCTGAGCATCTCGCCGCAGTCGAGCAGCAGCGGTCTGAGGGTCGTGCGGGAAAAGGGCCAACCATCTTTCATCTGCAATCTGCCCGAGCACGTCGAACTTCGCGCGACGCGTCTGCTGCATATGAACGTCGTAGCCGAGACACCAAAGCACGGGCAGATGCCGAGTCGTCGCGCAGATGTCGCCGACATAGATCGCGGTCTCAGAACCGCTCTCGATGACGATCGCTTGATGACCGTCGGTGTGCCCGCCAGTGACGAGCGCATGCAGACCGGGCACGATCTCAGTGTCGCCGTCAATCAGTCTCAATTGGCCCGAGGCGCTGAGAGGCAGCAAGTTGTCGTCGTTGTAAGCCCCTCGCAGTTCCGGCAAGCTCGCAGTCGCAATCATCCACTCGCGCCGCTGCACGACGTACTCGGCGCGGGGAAACGTCGGCACGAGCTCGCCGGATTCGTCGAACGATGTTGCTCCGCCGGCATGATCGAAATGCAGGTGCGTAAAGACGACGACATCTATGTCCGCAGGAGTGAGGCCGCATTGAGCGAGACTCTTCGTGAGCGGGTCGCCCTCTTCCGCATTGATGTGCCGCCGATGCTTGTCGGTCAACTTGGAGCCGAAGCCTGTATCAATAAGTACCCGCTTTGAGCCCGTCTCAATGAGCAAGCAATTCGTGCGTTGAGGAATGCGGTTCTGATCGTCGAGTTCCCATTGCCGCTCCCACATCACACGCGGCACGACACCAAACATGGTCCCGCCATCAATCCAATAGTTGCCGCCGCTGATCGTACGAAGTTCAAAGCTGCCGAGACGCATGAAGAAGTCTTTCCGATGAAGCGTCGTCACGCACTTAGCCGAGCGGCAGATGAGTTTCTACCAGTACGACGGACTTGTAGTCCGTCGAAGACAATGCCCGACGGACTACAAGTCCGTCGTACAAGAATTTGCTGGTCGGCTCTCAACTGCGGCTCGCCTTAAGAGGCCACTGCCGCGACGCATTTGGCTGCGTTCACAATGTCATTTACCGAGCGATACTCGCCACTCGCGACCCGTCGCAATTGCTCGTAGGTGATCTCGCCGAAAGTCTCACCGGGCTTAATGCAGTACCAAACGTGCCCACTAAAACCCGACGGCTCACCAACACGACGAGACTCGATGACAACAGCATCAGGATGAGCGGTTAGCAGCATCTCAACTCCTCATTCGTCTAATCGCCGCCAGCACGCCACTACAAGGACCGAATTCACTATTACTTCTTCAGGCTCGTAATCCACTCGCGGAACAGTTCGACCGCTTGAGTGTCGACCTTCGCGGTTGCGACTTGCGGCATCTGTCCGCTGTTTGCCCCTCGGCGCGAGATGCGAGTGAGGAGCACTGACCGATCGGGATCTCCGGCAGCGATGACCTTTGCGTCGCTGATGCCGAAGCGATTGTGGAGCGGATCAATGCCGACGGTCTTTGTCGCTTCGAGCGTGCGGCTGAATTCGAGTTCCATTGCCGCGTTGCCGCCGCCGGCTTCGACGTGACAGTGAGCGCAGTTCGCATGCAGATAAGAGCGGGCTCGTGCGGCGAGATCAGCCGTCTTGTCATACGGATCGACGAGACGCAGATAGCGAGTCGACTTCGCACTCACTTCGATCGGCGGGCGGTGCTCTTTGTCGGCGTCGTACTTCTTGAGTGCGTCGGTGACTTCTTTGTCGGAGAGGCCCGACTCCTTCAGCACTTCGGCCTT
>CAZNMS010000425.1:0-7864 GCA_964573505.1 uncultured Planctomycetaceae bacterium
CCGACGTGACACAAAGCCCGGCGATGCGGGGCATGAAGATTCGTCGCTGCCGACGCAGGTCTTTTGGCTGAGATATCTGGCGCTCGTCGCGGTTGTGATCACGATTTATGCACCGTGGCACTTCTTCCGCGCATGGATGCCGAAGATGCTCGAAGGGTTTTATGGCTACGAGAAGGCGGTCGTCGGGCACTTCACTTCGGCGTACTACATCGGCACCGACGTCGGCTGCATCGCGGCTGGGTTTGCGATTCGCTGGCTGATCAAGCAAGGCCGCTCGGTGCATGCTTCGAGGCTGCTCGTCTTTGTGGGCTGCACGCTGCTGACGATGCTCAGCATGTTGGCTTCATTTCAGGCACGCGGTCCGATGCTTCTCGGCACCATCTTGCTGATCGGCTTCGGGGCGTTGGGGCTCTTCCCGATCTACTACTCGCTAACGCAAGAACTCTCGACGCGACATCAAGGCAAAGTGACGGGGTCGTTGTCGTTCATCACATGGGCGGTGTCGGCAGAGATGCACGCGGCGATCGGTCGGCACATCGACAAGACGAAGTCGTACTCGGATGTCTTGTTCTGGATCGGTGCGGTGCCGCTTGTAGGACTTATTGCACTGCTGCTGTTGTGGCGCAAGGACAAGGCGAGCGAAACGTAGCTTGACTCTCTGAGGCTGTGAATTTTGGGTAGCCGAACTCGTCAGAGTTCGGTTTTTGGCTCGATTTCCGAAGTCTCACGACTTCGGCTACGTAAATCTTCACAGACTCTCAGAGTCGAGCCGTCTGCGACGTAAGATGGCCGCCCTCGGCCGTCGCTTCGCTCGAAATGCAGACGGCCGAGGGCGGCCATCCTACAGCGCCTTCAACGAGCCTGAGTGGCAAGCCAGTCACACCGCTTTCAGAATCGCCCCGACCTACTTCTGGTTTGCTTCAGCGTGTTCCTTCATGAGACCGACTTGTGACTGCAACTTCTTCTGTTGATCCGCCGCTGCCGCCGATGAGCTTGCTGGCGCGGATCAAGCATGTGCTCGAACTCATCCGCTTCAGTCACACGATCTTCGCGCTGCCGTTCGCATTACTGGCGGCGATCCTCGCATGGCAGCGCAAGGGGACAGAGTTTCGATGGCAGGATCTCGTCGGCATCTTGCTGTGCATGATCTTCGCTCGGTCTGCGGCGATGGCTTTCAATCGCGTCGCCGATCACAAGTTCGACGCGGACAACCCCCGAACGGAGAAGAGACATATCCCGGCGGGACTCTTGCCGATTGGCTTCGTGAAAGCCTTCACGATTGTGTGCTCGCTCGCGTTTATCGGCTCGACGCTGATCTTCTTGCCGAAGCAACTGCCGATCATCTTGTCGGTGCCGGTGTTACTTTTCTTACTCGGCTATTCCTACGCGAAACGCTTCACGCAGTTGTGCCATTACTGGTTGTCGTTCGCGCTCATGCTCTCGCCGATCGCGGCATGGATTGCAGTCCGAGACGAGATCGCCCTCGAGCCTGCGTTGCTCGGAGCCGTGATTTTCTTCTGGGTCGGCGGCTTCGACATCATTTACGCATGTCAGGACGCGGACTTCGATCGCGAACGCCGCCTGCACAGCGTGCCCGCTCGCTGGGGAGTTCGCGGAGCACTCCGCATCGCGCTGCTGAGCCACTTGCTGACGATCGCCGCGCTATTTGTCTTCTGGCACTTCGCAGGACTCGGCACGGTGTTCTTGGTCGGAGTGATCGCAGTCTCGCTGCTGCTGATCTACGAACACACGCTCGTCCGCCCGGACGATCTGACGCGCGTCAACATCGCGTTCTTCAACGTGAACTCCGTCGTGAGCATCGGCTTGTTCGCGGTCGGAGTGTTGGATCTATGGCTGCGTTAGTAGTTGAGCGATGCCGGGTCGGTCATAGGACGAATAGGACTGACAGGACTGATAGGACTGATAGGACGCAGAGGACGGATGGCGGATGCCCTTCCTTCCCTTCGTCCTGTTCGCAGCAGCCGTCACATCAACCGCGATGGGGAAGTCGAATTCAGGGAGTTCATTCAATGCGTGCCGTCATCGTCTGGTTGAGTGTATTCGTTGTTGCAGGGGCATCGGCGAGCGCCGCGGATCGCACTCCTGCACCGCTGGCGCCTGAGTTGGCCGTAAAGAGCATGATCGTGCCGGAGGGCTTCAAGGTGTCGCTCGTTGCGGCGGAGCCGGACATCGTGCAGCCGGTCTCGTTTTGCTTTGACGATCGAGGCCGCATCATCGCGCTCGAAGTTTTTAATTACGGCGAGTGGCAGCCGACCGGGAACGATCGCGTCGTCATTCTCGAAGACAAAGATGGCGACGGTCGGCATGAGACTCGGACGGTGTTCTTTGAGGGACTCAATTACGCAACCGGCATCGAGTATGGCTTTGGCGGCTATTGGGTGATGTCGGTCCCGAACCTCTATTTCATTCCCGACAAGAACGGCGACGACAAACCCGATGGCCCGCCCGAAGTGATGTTCGATGGCTTTGGCTACAAGGAGAGTCGGCACAATCTCGCGAACGGTTTTACGTGGGGGCCGGATGGATGGCTCTATTTCGGGCATGGCCGCACGAGCCCGTCGGATGTCGTCAGGCCGGGTACTCCGAAAGAAGAACGCATTCATTGCGATGGCGGTGTGTGTCGCATTCATCCGACGAAGCTCGTGTTTGAAAACTTCGCGGATGGAACAACTAATCCATGGGGCGTCGACTTCGATGACTACGGCCAATGCTTCGTTTCGAACTGCGTGAACCCTCATCTGTTTCATGTGATTCAAGGGGCTCATTACGAACCGTGGCGCAATCGTCCGTCGAGCCTCTATGCCTACGAGCGCATCCCGACGATCGCAGATCACTTGCACTACCCGGTCAATCAACCGAAGGCGATGCGCGGCGAGACTCCCGAGACGCTCGCGATGGGCGGCGGGCATGCTCACTGCGGGACGCTGATCTATCTCGGCGGTGCGTTTCCCGAGCGGTATCGCAACAGCGTCTTCATGTGCAACGTGCATGGCCGGCGGATCAACAACGACTACTTGAAGAAGTCAGGCTCGGGCTATGTGGCCTCGCACGGACCGGACTTCATGATCTCGGGCGATCCGTGGTTCATGGGAGTCACTCTGAGGACCGGTCCCGACGGCGCGATCTACGTTAGCGACTGGTCCGATACCGGTGAGTGTCACACCTATAAGCCGGATCGCGCGTCGGGGCGGATTTTTAGGATCGGGTATGTCGGCAATGGCGGCGGGACCACTGCGACGAGTGGGACGAATGAGAATGGGAGCGATGGGACAAAGGCCGGTCCCGATGGCCAGCAGACTTCAAAACACATTCGTCCCATTGGTCCTATCAGTCCCAGTCCCATCACTCCCATTGATCCCAAAACCGTCGCTGCTGCAAAGCTGCCCTTAAGCGATCGCACTGACGCCGAACTGGTGCAGTTGCAATTACATCCCAATGACTGGTTCGTGAGGCACTCGCGACGGCTGCTGCAAGAACGCGCTGCCAAAGAGAAACTTGCACGAGATGCCGTCCATCAACGGTTGCACGCAGTGCTATCGCCTGACGGCGGCTTCCCGATTGACCGGCGCTTACGAGCGTTGTGGTCATTGCGCGTGACCGGCGGACTTTCTGACGATGCGTTGCGAACGCTGCTCGACGATCAGAACGAGCACATCCGAAGTTGGGCCGCGCGGTTATTGAGCGAATCGTTCGTAGGATGGGCACTCTTGCCCGTCTCTGCTGCGACAAGCAACGCGAACAACGCAAACGAAGAGACGGCCAAGAGTGGCCATCCTACGACGCTGGCGGCGCTCGCGAAGTTGGCGCGGCGAGAAACATCGTCCGTCGTGCGCCTCACCCTTGCGTCGGCACTTCAACGACTGCCCGCAAAGGATTGCCGCGAGATCGCTCAATCCCTCTTGAGCCACTTCGAAGATGCGACCGACTCCAGCCTGCCGCTCATGTATTGGTACGGCATCGAACCGCTCGTGAAGCACCATCCAGAAGGCTTCATCAAGCTGACCTCAGCCGCGGCCATTCCGAAGATTCGCGAGTTCGGAGCGCGGCGCTTCGTCGATCATGTGCTGACTCAGAAGGGCGATGCGTCGTATGCGCCGCTTATCGCGGCATTGGCCGAAGCCTCCGACGAAGCCGCTCGCGACATGCTGACCGGCGCGAAGGAAGCTCTGCGCGGTCGCAAGAGGATCGACATGCCGAGCAATTGGCCGACGACTTATGCGAAGCTCAAGAGCAGCAAAGATCCCGACGTTCGCGAACTCACCGCCGCGCTGGCCGTGACGTTTGGCGACAAGGCCGCGATCGCCGACTTGCTCACAACGGCAGCCAATCGAACCGCGCCAACAAGAGAGCGCAACGCGGCGATCGAACTGCTACGCGATCAAAGCCCGCCGCAGTTGGCTGATGTCTTGCAAAGCCTGCTCGATGACAAAGACGTGCGCCGCGCGGCGATTCGAGCACTGGCTGTCGCTCCCGACAAAGACACTCCGAGCAAACTCATCGCGAACTACGCCGCCTTCTCCAGCGAAGAGAAGCAGGACGCTGTAGCGACTCTGACATCGCGCAAGGACTACGCGACCGCGCTGTTGGACGCAGTCGGCAACAAGAGAATTCCGCGAGGAGACATCTCGGCTTATGCCGCTCGGCAGATGCACGCTTTCGGGGACAAGACGCTCACCGAGCGACTGCGAACCGTCTGGGGCGAGATCCGCGATTCAGCACCCGAGAAGCAGCAGCTCATCGCGAAGCTCAAGAGCCAGTTGTCGCCGAACAGTTTGAAGAACGCGGACCTCGCGATGGGCAAAGTCTTGTTCAAGAAGACGTGCCAACAATGCCATCGCTTGTTCGGAGAAGGCGGCGCGATCGGTCCCGACCTAACGGGCTCGAATCGCGGTAATTTGGATTACCTCTTAGGCAACATCATCGACCCCAGTGCCGAGATCGGACGGGACTACCGCATGTCGATCGTCACCACAAAGGCGGGAAGAGTTGTTACCGGCCTGCAAGTCGAGAGTTCTCCGACGCGGCTCACTCTGCAGACCGCAACCGAGAAAGTCGTGCTCGATCGCAACGACGTCGAAGAGGTCACCGAGTCGCCGCTGTCGATCATGCCCGAGGGGCAATTAAGCGCACTGTCGAAGGACGACGTCCGCGACCTGATTGGCTACTTGAGCACGCCGTAGCCGGGGACCGGTTGTTTGGCTCGTGCTCCATCTTGCGTGAACTCGCAAGCCGATTGAGTTCATCGAGAGGTTGTTGGCCACAGATCGAACACAGATGAAACACGGATAAGAGGCTTCTTCGGCAACGTTTTATGGGCGAGCGCATCTTCAGGACGAGGACTTCAGGTCGTAGCCACCATCGCCAGATGTTGGGAAAGCACGGAATCCGGCGCGAACTCCGCAAGCTCTGGCGAGCGTGGCTACCCGAAACTCCACTCTTGAAGACGCATACGCGCGCTACTGCGGCGAATTATCTGTGTTCGATCTGTGTTTCATCTGTGGCCGAAACTCTTCGAGGCGTCCCGGCTTCAAGCCGTCGGCTTCTTCGGCGGAGTGAACTTGATCTTCTCGATGTACCGCACGAGCCGGCCCTTCTTGTCGAGCTTGCCGCTGCAGGCGCTCACGGTCGAAACGACGTGCTTGAAGTGCAGCTTGTAGTCGATGTCGATTTCGACTTCGGTGTCCTTCGACGCCGGGTCGCCGGGCTTGCCGATGATCTGCAGGATCTCGTCGTTGAGTTGCGAGTAGACCTTCGGACCGTTTCCGAGATTGCGTTGCCCGAGCATCAGTGCTTGCAGCGTTCCGTCGGGGTTCGCTTTCAGCGTCACCTTGATGTCGGGAATGATCGCGCCGATTGCCGGAGTCGGAGTGCCTCCTTGCGGAGGCATGTTGATGTTGAAGTCACCTTCCGGCTGAATGATCTTCAATTGCAGCATGAAGAAGATGATGAGCTGAAAGGTGCAGTCGATCATCGGCGTCATGTCGAGCTGCAGCTTGTCGTTGGTCGTAGAAGCAGGACGGCGTTTCATGGCGGCTCACTGATCGGCGACAGCGGAAATAGCGTACTTCGTGAAGCCCGCGTCCTGACACTGCTTGATGACTTCTTGCACGATGCCTGATGGCACCTCTTGATCGGCTCGCAGCTTGATCGTGACGTCTTCGAGTTCGACCTTGCGCAAGCGATAGAGCCGCGACTCTTGCTCCATAAACGGCTTCGCTTCGAGCGGTCGAATCTTCTGCCCTGCCCCGAAGTTGAACAGCAGCGGTTCGGGATCGAGCCGCTCGCCCTTCACGTTCCGCAGGAAGCCGATATTCATGACGATCGTATGCTTCTGCTTGATCTCCGGCGGCTTCGCAAGCACATCAAGCGGCAGCTTCACGCGTTCGTCCGCCTGAATCTCTTCAAAGCTTATTGTGAACATGAAGAAGGTGATGAGCTGAAAGACGATGTCGATCATCGGCGTCATATCAAGCTCGACGCTGCTGGGCGGATTGGCGTTTCGCAGACGAGGCATCTTCGAGTTCTCTAAGTGCTATCAAAGACGTTTAACCGCGACCCTCTGGGGAGCGCGTCTGCCGCAGACATGCGTCATCCCGAATCACGCGCTCCCCAGAGGGTCGCGGTTAAACGGTCGCGCTCGACTCACTACTTCCCGTGATTCGCAAAGCGCTTCATCAACGAGTCGCTGACGTTGCCCACTTCGAACATCAACCGCGCGATGCGGTTCTTGATGAAGAGGAAGGCGATGATTGCCGGGATCGCGACGCACAATCCTTCGAGCGTTGTGAAGAGCGCGGTCGCAATACCGTCGGCCAACTCTGAAGGCTTTGGCGCCGTCGCACTGTTCGCGATCACTTGAAACGACGCGATCATGCCCTGCACCGTGCCGAGCAACCCCAGCATCGGCGATAACTGACCGATCAGACCGAGATAGCTCAGCCGTTGTTCGAGCACTTGATTCTCGTCGTCACCGACTGTCTGCATCGCTTCGACCGCTTCGTCGTAGCCGGTGTTGAGCTGAGCCATTCCCGCTGCGAGCACGCGAGCAACAAGCGATTCGTCAGCCTTCGCAGTGTCGTAAGCCGCTTGATAGTTCTTCTTCGTGAGGTGCTCGTCGAAGGCTTCGAGGAACGCGACTGGTAAGAAGTTGTCGCGACGGAGTTCGAGCAGATTCATCACGATCAGCGCCACCATGATGAAGGAGCAGACGAAGATCATTGCTCCGAATGGTCCCGACGCTTCGATCATCCACATGAGGTAACTGCGCTGAGCAGCCGGCGGCGGCTCAGTCTCAGCAGCGTCGGTTGCAGCATCGCTCTTAGGTGCATCCGGCGTTGCAGGCTTCTGCATCGCAGGTGCATCCATCACAGCCTCGCCCTCTTCTTGAGCGAAGACGAACCCGCTGACTCCGCTCCAGCACGCGAGCAACAGCAGCACCAATCCGCCGAAGGAGAGGCAACTCTTTCGAATCCGACGGTGATCGAGCCATGACATTTCGACTCACTCCTGACCGAGTTGAAAAACGCCGCGCAGAAGACGCGGAGCTGATGGGACAAACACAAGAAAACTCACTCGTAGCGGTTGTTGGCTGACTTCCGAAGTCGCAACCGATAGTCGCCTTTCGCTCTCCACCGACCTCGCGTCGGTGGAAGCAACGACTGGCAAGCTAACAACGAAGATCACAAACCTCGCTCCAACCGCTCTCCACCGACCCCGCGTCGGTGGGAGCAACGACTGGTGAGCTACGATTTAGCCGACCAGTCGCGGCTTCCACCGACGCAGGGTCGGTGGAGAGCGGAAGACATGTCGCAAGTTGGCCATTGCTAGCCGACCAGTCGTGCTT
>CAZNMS010000426.1:0-7828 GCA_964573505.1 uncultured Planctomycetaceae bacterium
GTCTTCCTCCCGCCAATTTCGAAATTTCGTAGACCCGACCCCTCGCTGTGAGAGCGTCGTTTCAGTCAAGAAGAGAAGAAGAGGAACGCTAATCGGCGCCCATCAGCACTAATCGAAGACGGCCTCCGACGAGACGCATCGACTGCGAGATCGTCTCTGTAACTCGAACTACACGAGCCCTTCAAGAGGCCCAGTCGCGGTGCTGAAGCGGTCGAGTTCGACGCCGCTCTTGCGCAGCATCGAGGTGTAGAGGTTGCAGAGCGGTTGTTGGTCTTGCCCCATCATTGGGATCTTTTTCTCTGAGCTAATCTTCGCGCCGGGCGCGGGATCGAGTTCTTGTCGCACCTCTTCGAGATACGGGCGGTTGAAGGCGAGATGCTGGCCGTGCTTGAAGCCGCCGCCGGCGAGGATCACTGGCAGGTTGTAGGTCCAGTGCGTGTTTCCGTCGCGCAGGTTGCTGGTCATCATCACCATCGTCGAATCGAGCAATGTCGAGCCGCCTTCTTGTGCGCTCTTGAGCTTGCCGAGCAGCCCGCCGAATGCCTGCATCAGCTCGACTTCGACCTGTCGGCAGGCGGCGAGCTTTTTCGGTTCCTTGCCGTGATGCGACAGATCGTGATGCATGCCGAAAGTCATCAGGCTGATCGCGCGCGTTGAGTCCGTGACGAGCGCCAGATGGATCATGTCGATCATCAATTGGAACTTCGCCTTCTGCTGCTGATTGTCACCGACGTCTTTGGGCTCGCCGCCGATCGGTTTCGGCTTCGGTCGATTGACCCACTCACGCGTCATCTTGAGTTGCCGCTCAACATCGCGGACAGATTCGAAGTACTCGTCAACGCGCTGCCGGTCGGTGCTGCTGATCTGACTGTTGAGGCTCTTCGCACGATCGCTGACGAAGTCGAGCATGCTGCGGCCTTCGTCGATGCGTCGCAGTTCGGCTTCCATTTCTGCCGGAGACGCCGCAAGAAACAGCTTCTTAAACACCGCCGACGGTCGGTCGATTGCGGGCAGCGAGACTCCATTGGCTGTGACAGAGAGCGATTGCCCCTGCGTCGTGAGCACGAGGCTTTCGTAGCGGGTCTCTCCGCGAAAGCGCGCGGCGAAGGCTTGATCGACCGAGATCGTGTTTTTGAGGTTGTGCGAATAGTCGGGATAAGGAGCACCGGTGAGCATCACGGCCTCGGCCTTATGTCCGCCGCCGCCGGTGTTGGGATGACTCAAGCCGCTGATGACCGTGAAGTCATTGCGATAGTCCGCGAGATGAGTGAGGTGCGACGGCAAGGCATAGTCGCGCCTGGTAGTGACCGGCACGAAGGCAGTGGGATCAAACCCAAACGGAACTCCGATGCAGACCATTCGACGAGGCGCAGCGGCTTGCTCAGCAGCGAGTCCTCGTGAAGGCAGCATTGATTCAAGCATCGGCAGCGCAATGGCAATGCCGGCATGTTTGAGAAAGAGCCGACGCGGAAGATGTGTCATAACAATTACTCAAAGAGGTTTAATGGGAAGTGGGATTGGCATCTTGCCTAACAGCCAACCAAAGAGGCTCGGGAACAGTTTTCGCAGGCTCGAAGCCCATCCGATCTTGGCTTCTAACCGTGTGACGCAAAGTAGTAATCGAGGATCGATGCCGGTGTTGGAGCAGCCGTGCCCGTCTTGTTGAGGCTTTCCATCGGCCCCCCGAGCACTTCATCGGGAATGCCCAACTCCGTGTTGCCGTGCAAATGAAGTCTCTGCAGCCGAGGCAGCTTGCGGAGTGACTTTGGGAGCTTCTGCAGTCGGTTGTTCTCCACCGTGAGCCGTTCCAGTGCGGTCAGTGAGCCAATCCACTCAGGAAGTTCTGTGAGTTGGTTGCCATCAAGTCGCAAGTATTGGAGTCGCGTCAATTGCCGCATGGATGAGGGGAGACTCGTGAGTTGGTTCGAGACCAAGGAGAGATCGGTGAGTTGTGTCAGGTCTCCCAATCGTTCAGGCAAGGCTCGCAACTGGTTCTCTGAAAGAACGAGGATGGTCAGGCTCGTGAGCGCGGAAATGCCATCCGGCAATTCGGTCAGCTTGTTGGCTGCGAGTTGAAGTCGTCGCATACCGCAGAGCCGACTCACATCCGGATTAAGACGCGTGAGACAATTCCGGTTGAGGCTCAACGATTGAAGTTTTTGTAGCTCGCCAATCCATGCCGGTAGTTCGGTCAATCGGCATCCGGACAGGCTGAGTTCCCGTAGCTTTGTCAGACGATGAATCACCTCGGGGAGTGTTTCGATCGGGTTGTCGTCGATCTCCAACGCCGTGAGTTCTTGCAGTTGAGTCAGTTCCTCCGGCAGGTCCTTCAATCCGCACCGCCGCGCGGACAGCGTCTCTAAGCAACTCAATGTTCCGATTTCAGACGGCAGTGTTTCGAGGTGGTTGCCATTGAAGCTGAATTCAGTGGGCTTTCTCTTTCGCTCGTTGTGGATCACTTCGACCCATTGGTCATTCAGTGATTTGACGTCCGTCGGCGCGACAGTCTTCTTGGCGGTCGACTTTTTACGTGGCTTACTGGTAGTGGCCGTCGTCGGTGAGTCCACTGCTTTCGCCGGCGTGATCTTCGGAGTCTGAGGGTCGACGCCGTGTGACTGCTGCCACCGGTGATGCGGCTCACCACCCCAGTTCACAACCGGCAAGCCGATGACTTCAGCGACTTGTTGCCGGAGGTCTTCCGAGTTTGCAGCGATCTCCAAGAAACTCCCGGTACTTGCATGCACAACGTCGAGTTGAAAGATCGCACGCTTCTCCTTGTAGCCCACAACGGGAAATCGCGGCGGCTCAAGTGGATCAACAGTCTGCGGTCGTTCCCACGGTGACCGGGCATAATGGCATCGTTCGACCGTCGTCTTCCAATTCTGCTGCAGCTCATTGAGCACAACGCGATGCGCTTCACACGTCTCAAACAGCAATGTCGCAGTGAGATCTAGTTGGAGTTTCTTGTCGAAAGTTGCGTCGATGCCTGCGCTGAAGACTTTAAGAGCTTCATCAAGGTTGGGAGTGCTGAAGTGCTCCCAACCCATCCCCGAGTTGGTTGCTTGCCAGTTCATAGCTCGAATCGAGCCGACCAGATTTCCAGGACTAGAGGCATCAGGTTCGAAAGACACGTCTCGGCCTAGAGGCGTCGCGTCGAAGAAACTCTTGAGACCAGTACTCGCGCTTGCGCTGAGTTTGATTGAGTCGCCGACATCCAAGCACGACCAGCATTCGCAAGCCCCTTGCTCTGTCTTCTTGGTCTTGCCCGCCACCCACAAGCTCAGTTTGAGCGAGCCTGCGTCTTTTCGTTCGCAGAATGCCGTGAGCAGTTCGCACAGACGCTTGAATTCAGCCGGCGAATACTTGGCCGCATAGTCGACGGAAGCAGGAATGAAGTTTCCGTCGAACTTGAAGGCTGAAAAGCTCGGCACGCGTGTCTGCCAGTAAATGATTGCAGGCGAGTCGAAACCGTCTCCGCTTCCGCGCTGAGGAAAGAAACGAGCTTTCTTCGAAAAGTGCTGCGACACAGCCAATGCTCGCTCTGCCAATGTCGGAGGATCCGCTTGAGCTGTTGCTGCGTAAAACATCTTCACAATCTGCGGCGTCATGGATCATGGCCCTTTCCGAATTCTTAGGTGGAAATGTGAGTGGCTTTCTGCCTGTAAAAATAATTGCCGCTTCACTCGTTCGCAGGCTCTGCCTAGGGACGAGCGGTGTTCTACTTCTTCACGAACAACTCACTCTGCACGACTTCGTGAATCAGAGTTCGGATCCCGAAGCCGGATGATTGAGACTTCTTCAAGACCTCATCGACGACGAGTTCATCTCCGACTTCGACGCTCACCCCGGTTGCAAACGTGCTGAGCTTGCGAACGAGGCTGCGGGCGAGCAGTTCCGGTCGAGCGGCAAGAGCGGCTTTGTAGGCGCGGATGTCGGCGATCTCGGAACCGTCGGGCAGCTTGCTGCGAGTGTCGACGGTCGGGCCTTGCAGGTATTTGACGTGCCCGTAATGCCCGCCGAAGAAGGCTCGGAGATCGTTGAGCTTCTTGCCCGTTTCGGTCGTGCGGTAGTAGTCGCGATAGCGACCGATGGGGTCGAAGGCTTCGAGCACAAAGCCGGGCGGATCGATCTTCTGATGACAACCGGCGCAGGTCTTGACCGACTGATGCTTCGCCAGTTGCTCGCGAATGGTCGTCGCGCCGCGCGTATCCGGCTCGATGCCTCCGGCGTTTGGCGGAGGCGGCGGAGCGGGCGTGCCGACGATGCGTTCGAGCAACCAAACTCCGCGCAGCACCGGCGATGTGTTCGCGCCATTCGCGGTCACCTTGAGGATGCTTGCTTGAGTCAACAGTCCCCCGCGCACGCTGTCCGCAGGTAGATCGATTCGGCGGAGTCCCGCTCCATTCACGCGCGGCAAGTCGTAGTGCTCGGCCAGTCGTTGATTGAGAAACGCATGCGGCGAGACTGCGAGCGATGCGGCACCGAGATCACGTTCAACGAGATCGCGGAAGTAAGCCCGCGTCTCACCGACGATCGAATCATGCAGCAGCACGTCCTGACGCCCGTCGTGAATGGCTTCGAAGTATTCGGGAAAGAGATCGCGATCGGGCGTCGTCGCGTCGATCTCTCGCAGGTTCAGCCATTGAGCGAGGAAGTCTCGAACGAACGCTTCGAAGCGCGGCGAGGCCATCAAACGTCCCGCTTCTTTCCGCAAGACGTCGGGCTTCGTCAGTTCGTTTTGATCGGCGAGCTTGCGCAGTTCGTCATCGGGAGCCGTTCGCCACAAGAAGTACGACAGTCGCGCGGCAAGCTCGTGACTGGTCAGCTTCGGCCCGTGCTCAACGAGGAACAGAAAATCCGGCGAGCACAGCACCGCTCGATGCGCCGCATTGAACGCGACTTCGAGACACTCGCCCTTACCGAGCCGGTCTCGAACCATCGCGTGATAAAGCTCGACTTCATCGCTCGTCGCCGGTCGCCGGAACGCGCGGCTGATGAATCGAGTCAGTGCTGCGCGAATCGATGCATCGGTCTTCTCTGTCGGCAGCCGAACGGTGAGCGGATCTTTGAGATGTCGGTAACTCCGCACCGGACGTTGAATCGACTCGGGCACGCGCGCGGTCTTCGCGGCTTCAGCGCTCGGCACGAGTTCCGCGTCATCGCCATAGAGCAACCGCTGTCCGCGCGGCGGCCAGTCATCAAGCAGCGGCCCCGTGACTTCTAACGGCTTCACAACGATGGCCGGCCCGACCGTCGCAATGGGCGGATTGGGGTTGTTGATGAAGTGCCATCCTTTCGGAATCTTCTCCGGTTTGTCGGGCAGATAGATGCTGTACCCGGAATCGATCCGCACTTTGGCCATGCGATACGGCGCGACGATCAGCGTCTCGCCGCCTTCAAAGAACTGCGTCAGCTCGATCGTGCTTTCTTTGCGATGCAGGGCGTCGAAGTGACCGAGCAACTCGCGCCGCTTGCCGCCCGCCGCAAGCCAAACGCTGTAGATGAGATCCTCACCGCCCGTCGTGTCGCGCGACTCCGTCGTGATGCGGATGCGATAGCGCCCCGGTGTATCTCGCGTTACAGCCTCCAGTTGCCGCAGAGCAACTGGCACCTCAATGTGAGTGTCGAGAAAGAAGTGCAGATCCTCGCCATGTAAGTTGCATTGCAGCCTATTGTGCAGATACGCGGACCATGGTTTCTCAGCTTCGTGATCGAAGGCGAAGCGATAGGTCTTCGTTTCCGGCCGAGCTTGCCTGACGCTCGCGGCATCGAGCGCGCGATCTGCCGCTGCCATGTATTGCTGAATGTGAATCGGCGAGATGCTGAGTGCTCCCGTCTGATTGCTGAAGCCGTCTCGCAGATCGTCTTCGGGCAAGAGATCCCGTAGCGGCGCGTCGATATCAAGCAAATCGCGAACGGTGTTCTCGTACTCAAGTCGATTGAGCCGCCGGACTCGCACCCGACCGGCCTCGCCGTGCCGAGCCTGCGCGTCCTGATGAAACGCCGCTTTCAACGCCCCGAGCGCCGCGCTGACTTCCGCGTCTGCCGGTCGATCGGCGTCCTTCGGAGGCATCTCGCCACTCTGCACCCGCGCCAGCACGCGACTCCATGATTTGTGACTCGCCGCATCCGCAAGCTGCTTTCCCAACAAGTCCGCTCGGAAGCCGCCCTCTGTAGTGGAATCGTTATGACACTCGACGCAGTGCTTCTTCACAAACCCAATCGGCAGCTCGCGACCGGCCCCCGACTCATCCGCCCGCAATCCGCCGGCGAGCAAGACCATCAAAACAGCGGTGAGTGTGAACGCAGTTCTCAAGATCAACTTCCCTTTCGGAAACAGCATCGCAACAGATCCGACAAGAGCTTGCCGCCGCGCATCTCGTAACGGGATCGGGACTGACCTCTGCAGCCTCAATTCGCTCGACGAACGGTCTAACGACGCGGCGAAGCCGCATCCGATAGTCGCCTTTCGCTCCGCGAAAGAGCTTCTTTAAGCCGTCCCATCACGAGCGAAGTCGATCGACAATTCCGACGTTTGAAGACGCGCTTTCGCGGAGCGAAAGGCGACCATTGGTTTAAGGCTCCTCGATCTAACGCTGCACCTTCAGCACGACCGGCCATGAGGTTTGTCCGCCGTCTTCATTGGCCTTCAAGTGGAAGATGCGAGTCTGCTCCGGCACCCATGCAGCGGCCGTCAGGAAGAACTGCCGCTCGTGCTGTCCCTCGACGATCAGCAGGCCGCTGAGTCCGATGTTGTCGACGATCACTCCGTGCGGCAGGTTGTGAGCGATCGCTTCGAACGGCACGCGACCTTCAAACTTGTTGCGCTCGACGCGCACCTTTGCTGTCACGGTTGAGCCCGGCTTGATGATGATCTCAATCGGGTTCGGCTGACCGAAGACCTTTGCAACTTCGTCTGCCGGTGCATCGACATCGGGAGTAATCGCAACGCGCACTTTCGGCGCATCTCCGAGTTTGATCTCGCCGAAGCTATTGGCTTCGCGCTGCACTTCGACGCCGTTGATCGTTGCTGTCGCGATGACCTTTGTGAGCTTTGCATTCTCGGGCGTCGGCTTCGGCGCATCCTTGAGTGCAGTTAAAGTTCCATAGGCGACGTGCTGCCCTGCTTCAATCGTGAGCGGAGTGGTGACCGAGAACCCCGGCGGGACTCCGGTGATGTCGACGCGAATCTCGCCCGCGAAGCCGTCCCTGCGGTCGATCGTCACGGCGAACTCTTTGCCACTGCCCGCAGCGACGGTCGGGTTTTCTCCGGTGAGCTTTGCTGTGAAGTCGGGCTTACCCGGTCGAGCGGTGAGCTCATACGAAAACTTTTCGCCGCTAAAGCCGCGTACGTCACTCAAACGCACGACGTAAGTGCCATCAGTCGGCGCGGTGAAAGTCAGCCGCGAATCAGTGCCGAGTTCGCGTTCTGAGTCGTCGTCGTTCTCGTAATAGATCGGGAAGACTGGCAGTCCATTCGGCAACGGCTTTGAGCCCGGCGGATGAGCTTCGACGATGTAAGCGGGCTCGTTGAGAGCATGCGAAGTGGCGCTGGTATCGAAGAACAAATGCCGCGAGCCCGTATGCGGATAGAGCACGAAGCCCGAGTCCGGTCCGCGCGGCCACAGCCACAATTTGCAGACCTCACCGTTCATGTAGAGGTACTGGTCGAGATCCATTTCTTCCCAGTTCTGCAAACGCACGTCGCGTGTGTTCGAGTCGATGCCGCGAAAGGTCACATACGAGTCGCGTACTGCTTGCAGCAGGACTCGCGTGATGCGCTGTCCGTTGCCATCGAGCACTTCTAGCTTCGAATAGAGCGGTGAAC
>CAZNMS010000427.1:0-7791 GCA_964573505.1 uncultured Planctomycetaceae bacterium
CCGGTTCGGAGGGAGGGGGGACTGAACTCAATCAGTTCTCCCTACCCCTATCTTGAGTTGCCGCTCGCCAATCCTCATTTCGGAGATGCGTCATGACTGCAGCGTTGTTGGTGTCACTGAGTTTGATGCTCGGGTTTGCTGATCCTGAGGCAGCGGCAGGCGGCCTGTTTCAGACGCTGCCGGAAGACGGTGTGTGGGTGAAGTTCGATGTCGCGCTGAAGGTCGATGCGCAGGAAGTGCCGCTCGTTTGGCAAGCACGCTCGGTCGGCAAAGGCTTTCATGACGGCAAAGAGTGTCGCTACATCGAACTGGAGCAGCACAGTCCCGATGCGCTGCTTGCGAGCACCGCGTTCCCGCGCGTGATCTGGCGCTTGATGGTGCCCGAGTCCGAGTTCGGAGCTGACAAACATCCGCTCGGCAAAGCCGTCAAGGTGTGGCGCAAAGAAGGCGAGCAAGACGCCGTGCCGCACGACTCGTTGTTAGCTGCGGACTCGCTCTTTGCCGGCTTCGTCGCCGGGCCTCAGTCCGACATCAAACGCGGCGAGACGAAAGAGAAGCACGCATGGCAGCGCGGCGAGCTTGAATGTGAAGTCGTGACCGGTCGAGGCAGCGCGATGCTCAACACTGCGAAGTTCGCAATTCAGTACCGAGTGCTCCGGGAGAAGACCGTGCCCTTCGGCTTCGTCTCAACGAATGCCGAACTCACGATTGAAGGGCAAGCGACAAAGATCACCGCAAAGATTTCGCTCGTCGATCACGGCAAAGGCGCCGATGCAAAGCTGCCTCAATTGATGCCGTAGCCGATTGAATGGCACGTTTAAGCAACTGCTCCGCACGTGCATTTTGTGAAGGCGCGGAGAATAGTGACTCGCCTCCTTTGTTCGTGATCTAGGTTCGTTGTGTTGTTGGATAACTCAGGCACAGCGTCTTGATGCGGATGAGGGCTTGCGGGCTATGTCTTTTGTACCGAGTTCAAAGCAGGTGCTTTGTTTGTGGTGGCTGCTGTCAGTGCAGGGAGCAGCGTTCGTTGATTCCATTCGCCCCATCCTTTCCCCGACCGATCGGCGGAGCTTGCAAGATGCGGGGCTGATTCGGTCCGAACGCCGCAATCGTCCGAGCAAATCGGGGCGGCTGACTCCGGCCTTGTTTGTCGAACTGACTGACGCCGGATGGCAATGGGCCGATCAGCATCTCGATGCCGAGTTCTCGACCGGCTCACCGGCAACTGCTCCGATCTTGAAGTGCTTCTTGTCGCTCCTGAAGAAGCATCTCGCCGCTTCTCAGTTGACGGTCGGCGAATTCGTAACGGCTTTTGCTCAGCAGGCTGAGCCCAGCGCCGAGCCCGAGATCATCAATGCTCCGCGAGATACGGAAGCAGCTTCGGCGACATCAGACGTTTTGGAAGCCATCGCGCAAAAGTCGCAGCAAGGCGCAACGCGTTTGCATCTGGCCGACCTGCGAATGGCGTTAGCTCATCGCTCGCGAGACAGCGTCGATGACGCTCTGCGCCAGCTCGAAGCCGATGGGCAAATCGTGCTCTATCCGCTCGACAACCCGCAGGAGATCCGCGCCGCTGACAGTCAGGCCGCGATCCTTAATGCCGTCGGGCAACCGAGGCACATTCTTTATCTGCGGCACGCGACCTCAATGGCTGCGAGTTAGTCCGGTGAGTTGCTTGATCACTCCGCCGACCGCAGTGCAATCGAAACTACATGCAGTCAGGCACATTGCCTGACATGCTGAATCTTCGAAGGACTCGCCCGATGTCCTTTCCTTCGTCTTTCTCTTTGTGAGTCTGTCATGAATGAACTTGATGTCTTGCGCTCCGTGAGCTTTGACTGGACCATGCACCTTGCGAGTGTTTGGGCCGATTCTGCGTTTGATGTGCCTGAACTCCATGCCGACATGCGCCAGGCTTTCGGATATCGCTGCGACCAACTTCGCAGGGCTGATGTCGATTTGTCGGCGCTCGGATGGCTGATGATCGGCAGTGGCGGCACGGGCAAGACTCACTTGCTGTCAGTCTTCCGACGCGAAGCGATGAATCGCGGGATGACGTTCGTGCTCGTCGACATGACCGACGTGCATGACTTCGGCGAGACGGTGTTGCAGGGCTATCTCGGTTCGTTGCAGCAAGTCGATCGCACGGGAGTGACGCAACACACGAACGTGCTGCTGCGCTGTCTGGAACAATTGCCGCAACTCGGCAGTTCCGCGCGTGCGTTGCGAGAACTGTCGACCGCGAATGAATCGAATCTCGTCCCGCAGTTGAATCGAGTGCTGACGCTTCTGCGTGCGAAGTTCCCGAACGAGACGATGCAGCATCAAGACGTTGTGCGCGCTCTCTTCAGCCTGACCTCGGAAGACTTCGCCATTGCGGGATGTGCTCAAACATGGCTGCAAGGCGTGCCGCTTGATGACGGTGATCGGCGTAAGCTCGGCCTGCAAAAGGCGAGCGACAAAGCCACAAACATCGTGCGAGGTTTGTCATGGCTCATCAGCCTCGGAAGTACGACGGTGTTGGCCTTTGATCAACTCGATCCACTGGTAACGCAGCTCAACATTGCCACTCACCTGCCGGACGAAGTGACGACCGAAGAAGTCACAGCACGCAGCATCATCGAGCAAATCACAAGCGGACTGAGTGCTCTGCGAGACTGGACGCGGCGCACATGGACCGTGCTGTCATGCGTCGAGAGCACCCTAAATGTGCTGAAGAGTTTGTCGCTGAAACAGAATCTTGATCGCTTCGAAAGCCCGTACTTCTTGGCGCCAGTCCCGCAGGGCACAGTGACGCGCGAGTTGATCGCGTCGCGTCTAACGGCGATCTACGACATGCACGGCTTCAAGCCGCCCTATGCCACATGGCCTTTCAGCGAAGCTGCCATCACTCAGCTCAGTGGGTCGTCGCCGCGCGAGGTGCTGAAGTTCTGCCATCAACATCAGCGAGAGTGTCTGCGGCAGGGGCGCGTCTTTGAGATGCAAGCTCCGTCCGGTGAGTTGTCGAGTCCTCAATTTCATCCGCAGGTCGTTGATCGCTTGCTTGAGCTTGATCGGCAGTTTGACGCATTGCGGGCTCGAGCAGACATCGGCGTCATTCATCACGAGAAAGAAGACAACCGCTTTATCGAGTTGCTGCAAGCCGGATGTCGTTGCTTGCTCAAAGAGACTCCGCTGCCAATGGGAATCGACAGCGCCGTCGATACGGACTTCGGTGATCCGTCGAATCCCGCGCTTCATGCGCGCTTGCGAATCATTCATGTGAATCGCGGCAATCGAGAGCAGCACTTCTGTGTGAAAGCTCTGCAACGGACTCATGCCGGGGCGTTTCAAAGTCGACTGAAGGCGGCGATTGCGACATCAGGCATTGATCGTCGTCTCGGCTTCCGCACGCTGGTAATGCTGCGATCGACTCCGCTGCCGACGGGACCGGTGACAGAAAAATTACTGGAGACATTCAGCAGCCTCGGCGGTGAATGGCAGCCAATCGCCGAAGACGATTCGCGCACGTTGTTCGCGCTCTCGCAAATGGAGAAGGAGTGCCCGGCAGAATTCAGCGAGTGGCTTGAGTCGCGACGTCCCGCTTCTCAGCTCAGTGCATTGGGCATCGTCGTTAAGAAACTGCGAGAGGCGACCGAACCGCAAGAGGTCGTCGAACAGGTCGACTCGTCGCCTGTCACAAAAACGACACCTGAAGTGACTGCGGCAGCGCCGGTGCTTCCGCCGACGCCGACGGTCGCAATCACTGATGCTGTGCTGCAGGCATTCCGCCGGACCGTTGCACCACAAACGAGTGTTGTGACGTCGCCGATTGCGCCACCTTCTGGGCCCGCTGCGGAATCGCCGACCTCAATGGATCGGCAAGAAACGCCGAACGCCTCGTCGTCAGTAGCTGCGTCTGCACCGGTTGCGGACGTTGCGAAGCAGGCGGTCGCAGAGCCGCTCTCGCAGCGAAGCGATGCCGCACAAGTCGCGTCAACACCGGAAATGACTCAGCAATTCCAATCATCAGCGTCAAAGACCGAAACGCCTCTCACATCAACTCAGTTTCGATTGGGCCGCCGCTTGATCGGTGACGCATTGGGTTCTCATGTTGAGATGCCCGTTGAGCGATTGGAGAAGCATACGGTCGTGCTCGCAGGTGCCGGTTCGGGCAAGACGGTCTTGCTGCGACGGCTCATCGAGCAAGCCGCGTTGCAGGGAGTGCCGTCCATCGTCATCGACGGAGCAAACGATCTCGCGTCATTGGGTGACTATTGGCCGACGCCGCATGCCGGTTGGGATGCCGGAGACGAAGCCCGCTCGCAACTGCTGCGTGAACGCAGCGAAGTCGTCGTCTGGACGCCGGGTCGCACGAGCGGCAACCCACTGAACCTCGAAGCGATTCCCGATCTATCGGCAGTCGCTGACGATCACGACGAACTGCAGGCAACGATTGAAATGGTCTCAGACAGCCTGCGGTCGATCGTCGCTCCGGGGAACTCGGAGAAGTCGCGGCTGAAGTTGGGTGTACTTTCAAATGCACTGCGATATCTGGCGCGACAAGGTTGTTGCACGCTGCCTCGGCTCGTCGGTTTGCTGAGTGTCTTGCCCGACAATGCCGGATCGGGCATTACGAACGAGCACAAACTCGCGGCCGAAATGGCGGATCGTCTGCGAGCAGAGATGGCGCAGAATCCTCTGCTGGCCGACAGTGGGCAGAGTCTTGATCCCGCAGTGCTGTTAGGTGACGACGGGTCGACATCGAAGGCACGCATCTCCGTCATCAATTTGGTCGGGCTGCCGAGTCTCGAAGCTCAGCGCGAGTTCCTGAACCGCTTAGCGATGACTCTCTTTGCATGGGTCAAAAAGAACCCGAACCCATCGGGCAGAAAGCTGCGAGGGCTCTTCGTCGTCGATGAAGCGAAAGACTTTGTGCCGTCACGCGGAACAACCTGCTGCAAGTCGAGTCTGCTGAGGCTGACTGCTCAAGCGCGGAAGTATCACCTCGGAGTTGTCTTCGCGACGCAGAACCCGCGCGAGATCGACAACACGCTGATCGGCAATTGCTCCACTCAGTACTACGGCAAAGCTGGCTCACCGGCGGCCATCGAAACGATTCGCGAGATGATCCGTCTTAAGGGCGGAAATGGGGATGACGTTACTCGACTCCGTGCGGGCCAGTTCTATGTCTACAACGCCGACATCGGGCTGACGTCTCCGGCGAAGGTGTCGGTGCCGATGAGTTTGAGTTGGCACCGCGATAGTCCGCTCACACTCGATGAAGTCCTTATGCGGGCCAATCGTCATCGCGACCCGCTGTAATCCGAGTTACTTCAGCTACTCAAACAACTTGGCATCGGACGTGAGGAGTCGATTCGGCCTTTTGGGGTGAGAGGCCGGTCGCGACTCGCAGCAGGCGGGCTCGAGTGCGTCCTTAGTCGCCGAAGTCGTGAGAGGCTGTCGAAAAACAGTGTGGCTCGACGCTCCGCGTCGAGAATCCTCGTTGTTCGACGGGAGCCTTCCTCAGGACTCACGACGCGGAGCGTCGTGCCACAATTTTTCGATGGCCTCGTGAGACTTCGGACGCAGTCACTTCGGCCCCGAAATCTGACGGTTTCGGCTACGGCCTAATGCGGTCGCGCCGCGTTCGGCGCTGCAAAGACCCGCGTTGTTGGATTTTTGAGGTCGGGCTAGCATCGAAGTGCTCTTCGAATGCGAGCACTGTGTCCTCGATCGGTCGAATTGGAGTCGCCGGATTTTGGGCGTGCGATGTCGCGATGCGGACTCAGGCAGATAACGACGAAGCAAGGTCGATGAGGCGAGAGCGTCTTTGCGAGCCAATGCCTTCAGGCACGCTCGGCTTGCTGATGGTATGACGGACGAACTTAACGAACGCGGATTTCACGGATGAAGTACGTGCGGCTACATGGTCTGAAATGCCTGCTATATGCGGTCGGCATATTGGCCTTCGCACCGATCGTGGCTGAGTTCGTGCTGCGCGTGCAGGCGTTTCGATCGACCTCTCAGACCGCATCTGCTGAACCGCAGCCGGTCGTCGTTCCGTCTCCGGTTATGCATCATCAAATGGCGCCGCTGCAGGTCGTGAAGCTGCGCGGGCTCGATGAGCAGACCGACGTTGAGTTCCGCACGAATAGTCTCGGGTTTAGCGGTGCTGAGATTGTCGTCCCGAAACCGGAAGGCACGTTTCGAATTGTGTGTCTCGGTGATGAGACGGTGCTCGCCGCGAACGTGCCGGCAGCAGAGTCGTTCCCGCAGCAGATCGTTGCTCGGTTGCAGCCATTCACGCGGTCGAAGCTCGAAGTCATCAACGCCGCCGTTCCGGGATTCAGCCCGGTGCTCGAAGCGCTGCAAGTGCGGCATCAATTACTCGCTCTGCAAGCAGACCTAATCGTCGCCCACTTTGATATCTCCGATCCCGCTGAAGACCGACGCTACTTGCGACTCACGGATCTCGCGGCGGATGAGAGCCCATTGGCGTGCCTGCATCCTCAGTTGGCGTCGGCTCCGAAGATTAAGTCGGCGTGCGAGCATTTCTTGTGTGTGAACTGGGCGAAGCGGTCGGTTGATGACTGGTTCACTCAGCGGACGGAGCATGAGTCAGATGAATTACATGCCGGTCCCAAACAGTGGCTCAACGATCCAGCGTTCTCGCGCCCCGATCAGCTCAAGGCGGCTTTGCTGCCGTTTGATCAACTCGCCGCCAACAGCGAACGCAATGGGACGCGCATGCTGCTCGTCGTTCATCCGTGGGTCGATCACGCGACCTCACGCAGCAAGTCGGCTGAGTCCGATGAGCCGGCGATTGGCGGCGAAGTGAGCGATGTCTTCAACGAGTTCGAGCAATCAACGGGCATCGTGCTTTGTCGCATGCAGCCGTACTTCGATCGCTTACCGGATCCCGAGAAAGCACTGCTCGCTGATCGACGACAACTCAGCCTCGCGGGGCATGAGACTTACGGGTACGCGATCGCGGCGACGATTCTGCATCGCATTCCCGGTCCGTTCGTTCGACCGACTCGTCCGACTCCGTCAGAGGATGCGACGGGGGCTCAACACACTTCAGGTCCGGCAGAGAGTTCAGGAGTCGTGCAAGCCAATCGCGCCACCGAACGCAGCCGTCCGCTCGAAAGGAGTCGATCTCATGACTGATGCCATTCGACCTTTGAGTTCACTGCCGTTGCCTCAGCCTCAGTTGGCGGACTCGACCGAGAGCAAGTTGAAGTCGAAGGATCAGAGCAAGCTGCGTTCGACCTTCGATGAAGCCGTTGCCGCAACCTTCTACCGGCAGATGTTCAAAGCCCTGCGCGCCTCGACGGGAAAAGCAGGACTCTTCGCGAACAGTCACGGCGAGAAAGTCTTTCAGCAGCAGCTCGACGAAGTGCTGATCGAGAAAATGTCGAAGTCATCGGGCGGAGACTTCACGTCGGATCTCTTCGAGCAACAGTTCCGCAACCTCAAGCCGACAGCACCGGCCAATGCGCCGGGGTCGCAGTTGCAAGAGGACGTTTAGAGGCTCGGTGCTTCGGAGCTGCGGAACAGTGTTTGTAACCCGCTGTGTCAGCGAGGGTGTCTGACTCGGTCGCGGTCTTGCTCACTTCCTCGCTCAGCCTTTTTGAAGTTGCGCTGTTCGATGTGGAGTGCGGCGATTCATCGCCGCTTTGGCTTTGCGGCGTAGCCGCTCTTTGTTTTTTCTGTCGAGTCGACGCTGCGCAGGTGCGTTGGAGGCAGAGAGAAAACAAAGACAAAGACGGCTCCGCCGAATGGGAAAGCGGTGATAAATCACCGCAC
>CAZNMS010000428.1:0-7778 GCA_964573505.1 uncultured Planctomycetaceae bacterium
GCCGC
Organism: uncultured Planctomycetaceae bacterium; assembly: GCA_964573505.1. Taxonomy (GTDB): domain Bacteria; phylum Planctomycetota; class Planctomycetia; order Planctomycetales; family Planctomycetaceae; genus AM-0621. Next base: position 6 of record CAZNMS010000428.1, read on the forward strand.
AAAACGACACCTCGGAAGTGCTGGAGAAAACTGCTTACGGGCCGATGCCGACGTTGCGTTCAATCTCAAGAGCTTTGTCCGAGAACATGAGCTTCTTGAGCGGGTCGTTTTCGTTCTCGAGCGGGCCGCGGAAGTTCTTGCCGATGTAGTCGTATTCGCCGGTTGCTTTGCCGACTTCGCGATCTGCCGGATCGTAGGCGGCATCGCGCAGTCTCTTGCCGAGCGAACAGCCGGGCTGCGTCAGAATCACTATGCCGACAATGAGCCAATGGACTCGCATCCGAGATCTCCGTGTTGAGTCGCCTTGCTCGGCAGTGAGGGTAAGAAAAACTCCAGAGGGGGGTTGCCGTTGCGAACGTACTGGCGAATTTTTGTACGACGGACTTGCAGTCCGTCGGGCCTTGGCTGCGACGGACTACAAGTCCGTCGTACCGGTAGAAACTCATCTGCCGTTCGGCGCGGACTGGAAGTCCATGCTACGAAGAGTCGAGCTACTTCTTGGCTTTCTCTTCCGAGATCAGCAGGGTCAGCGTGATGACTTCGCCTTCAGCGACCTTTTGACCGGCTGCGGGAGATTGAGATTCGACCTTGAAGACGTCTGCGGGATTGGTCGCGATGTGACCGCGCACGAACTTCACTTCGTAGCCGGCATCTCTCAGTCGCTTCTCGGCTTCTTTGAAAGGCAAGCCGCGCACATTCGGGACGTCTCCGCCTTTGCCAGCAGCGGCAGGCTTATCAGTGCCCTTTGTCGTCTCGATTTCAGGAGCGACGTAAAGCTGAACTTTGACCAATTGCCCCTGAGGCAGCACTTGATTGGGTCTCGGTGATTGCTCGTAAGCATGGAAGGTTTGCTGATCAGCGTTCGCAGGCTTGCCTTTGAAGAACTGCACCTTGTAGCCGCGTGCTTCGAGCACCTTCTTCGCGTCTTCGTGACTCAGGCCGATGATCGACGGGACGACCGGCTCGCGATCCTTCTCACCGAGTTTCGGCGGGGCCTTACCTGCCGGAGCGGCATCAGCTTGCTTCTGAACTTCTTTGGTCGGGTCGATGACCTTGTAGCCCTTGAGGTCCGGCTTGAAGGGGTCTTGGTTCGGGCGAATCATCGCCAAGATGCCGCCCTTCTTCGGGTTCTTTTCAACGCGCGGGAAGGTGTAGACGGTCTCGGTTGTTTCAGCCGGATCGATCATCTGCACGGCTTCGGGCAGCATCGTCTTGCGTTCGAGAATGACGGTCGCCCACTTGTAGTTCGCGGCGTCCTGTTGCCACTTCGGGAAGACTTGAATGACGTAGCGCGCTTCCGACGCCTGAATCAGCTTCAGGATGTAGCGCTGCTTCGCTTTCTCTGGCGCCATGCCAAACAAGAAGGGAAGAGGGCCATCCATAATATTGGCGCCCTGAGCCTGCTTCGGGATCTCGTAGCTCGTCACCTGCTTGTTCTGGTCGTCGATCTCCAAAATCTTCGTGCCGTCGCAAACCCAGCGCTCCGCAGAGTCCGGTTCGACATCGAACGTCACCGGCTTATTGGTGATCGGACTGGTCTTGGCGAACTTCTCGTTGGGCTTCACCTTTGCCGGGCTCAAGTCGATGCGGCCTTTGTCCGGCGCCTCGTAGTAGAACTCGCCTTCAGCGCGCTTCGAGACCGCCCATTGGTAGTCGTAGAGGTAACGCTGATGCTTGCCTTCGAGTCGCACGACTCCCTTCGAAGCGTCGTACCACTCTTGAAGTGCTTGATCGAGCTTCGGATCTTCGTCTTGAGCCGCCGGTTTGGCGGCGGGCTTCGGGTCGGCAGCAGCTTTCTCAGTCGCTGCGGCTTTCGATGCCGGACGAGTTTGAGCAAAGGCCGAACTGGTGACAGTCAGCACCACAAGGCCACACAGCAGCGGAAGTAGGTGAAGTCTTCGAACCATCGGCACACGTCATCCTTGAATGCCGCTCGCAATGAAGCGGTGTGAGGTGAGACTTGTTCGAGGCACTCCGGCCATCATGGCTCAGAGCGATCCAGACGGGCTTTTGCCGGCTCGTTGTGATTCCCATTCATCGTCTCAGTGCAGTGAGTCGCAAGGCGGTCACTCACATCAACCGGGGATCTCGAAGAGCCAGTATTTGAGAGGAAAATGGTCCGAGGCAGACGCTCGGACCGGCATGAGGGGCGGGAACATAGCGCTCACTCCGAAATGCGACTAGGCCGGAATTTTCGACGCGCAAATCGAATTGCAGAAGGCACGCTCTCCGCTGACCCGCGTCAGTGGAAGCAACGACGGGCGAGCTAACGAACTCGAAATCAAAGTTATTGCGAAGCGGCCGAAGGTCGCCGTTTGCCGACGACGGGGTTACTCAAATGATCCTTAGCCGACCAGTCGCTGCTTCCACCGACACGGGGTCGGTGGAGAGCGAATGACACGACGCTGATTGGCGTTGCTAGCCGACCAGTCGTGCTCCCACCGACACGAGGTCGGTGGAGAGCGAATGACACGGGGGCGATAGAGAGCTACCCAATGCAATCCGTCAGCGTCATGAATCTTCGACGCGCGGAAGAACCACTCTTCGTTGCCGTTCGCTTTAGTGGGCAGCAGAGGCCGTCGTTGTGCGGGATTTTCGCGGTCGCCCGCCCTTCGCTCCGTTAGCGCGAGCCGCTGCTGCTTTCGCGTCGGACTTTGCGGAGCCAGCGCGGCGCGCGAGTTCTTTCGCAATCAGTGGCGAGAGTTCTTCGCCCAGCAAGTCTTTGAGGAGTTCGACAACTCCAATCTGCTCGTCAAGCGCAGGCCATTGAATAGCAGTCTCCGGTGCAACAAGTTCTACATCCGCGAGCTGTCCCGACGTCGCAGACTTCAAGAGCGGATGCGGCAAGTACGACAACGGCAGAATCAGACGGACGCCGTTGTTGAGGTCGAGGATCAATCCCTGCGACCGGGACCACTTGACCGCGACAGCAAGCGGCTGATTCTTCATGCGTTCTCGCCCTCGTCGTTTCGCTGCTTCGAACATCGCACCATCAATCATGTTTCGATGACATCCTATGTCGGCACTTTGACCGTCTTCAGCAACTCGCGGACGACTTCGATTTTGTCGACGCTGCCGTACTTGCTCTTTGAAGTCAGCACGAGTCGATGCGCTAAGACATAAGGCGCCATGCGCTGCACGTCGTCGGGGATGACGTACTCGCGGCCGGCCATGAAGGCGGCTGCTTGAGCCGCTCGGAACAGCATCAAGGAACCGCGCGGACTGCAGCCGAGCTTTAAGCGCGAGTCCTCGCGCGTGCGTCTCACGAGTTCGACGACGTAGCGCCCGATGCTCTGCTCGACATGCAAGGCGCGCACGGTTGCTTGCAGCGAGTTGATGTCGTCTCGACTCAGCACTGGCTGCAGCCCCGTTAAGGGATGCTCGGTCGCATGAGAGAAGAGGATGTCGACTTCGGTCTCGGGATCGGGATAGCCGAGATTCATATGCACGAGGAACCGATCCAATTGAGCTTCCGGCAGCGGATAGGTCCCGTGGAAGTCGATCGGGTTTTGCGTCGCAAGCACAAAGAACGGCGACGGCAATGAATGACAAACGCCCTCGATCGTTGCTTGCGATTCGCTCATCGCTTCAAGCAACGCTGACTGCGTCCGCGGCGACGCGCGATTGATTTCGTCGGCGAGCAACACGTTCGTGAAGATCGGTCCTTCTCGAAAGCGGAAGGTGCCATCAACCGGGTTGTAGATCGATGCGCCGAGGATGTCTGAGGGCAGCAAGTCCGGCGTGAATTGCACGCGATGAAAGGTCGCGTCGATCGACTTCGCCATTGCTTTGCAGAGCGTCGTTTTGCCGACGCCCGGTACGTCATCCATCAGCACTGATCCGCCTGCCAACATCGCGATGATTAAGACGTCGATGTTCTCGCTCTTCCCGCGAATGACCGACCGCAAGTTGTCCGCAAGTGCTTTGATTTTCCGATGAGCAGTCATCGAGTCGCAGCTTTCGTGAATGAAGCAGATCAAATAGGGACGCGCAGATTGAGGGCGACAACGAAGGGGACTGACGAGTTCCAATGAAGTGGTTTCATGCGTCCCATCAGTCCCACTCGTCCCGTCAGTCCCAATGCAGGATCGTCTCCCTGCCGACTTTGCATCAGCGGTTATCTGCCTCACCGCTACGTCCAGTAGCCATGAGGCAGATAACCATCGGGACGAGCCCGATGGGGACGATGCTTCGCACTGAGCACGTCGCTCGGTGCCTTACTTCGCGTACTCGACCGAGCGGCTTTCGCGCATCACGACGACTTTCACTTCGCCGGGATAAGTCAGCGTCTGCTCGATCTGTTGAGCGATCTCGCGACACATCTTCGCGGCGCCCTGATCGTTGACCTGATCTGAGTTCACGATGATGCGAATCTCGCGACCGGCTTGCACCGCATACGCTTGCTCGACTCCGGGGAAGCCGCAGGCAACGGCTTCGAGTTCTTCGAGTCGCTTCACATAGCGTTCGAGGTTCTCGCGACGTGCTCCCGGTCGAGAGGCAGAAGCAGCGTCAGCAGTCGCAACGAGCACCGTGTAGATGAACTCGGGGCGAATGTCGTCGTGATGACCGGCAGCCGCATGCACGACTTCTTCACGCTCGCCGTAGCGCTTGAGGAGTTCCGCTCCGACTGCCGGATGTCCGCCTTCCATCTCGTGATCAGCAGCCTTGCCGATGTCATGCAAGAAGCCGCAGCGCCGCGCGAGCGTACCGTCGAGCCCAATTTGCTCGGCCAATAGTCCGGCGATGTGCGCGACTTCGATCGAATGCCGCAGCACGTTTTGGCTGTAGCTCGTGCGGAAGTGCAGCCGCCCCATCAGGTCGATCAGCTTGTCGTGAATGCCGATGACATGCGCTTCATGACAAGCCTCTTGTCCGGCACGGCGAATGAAGGCATCCATTTCCTTCTGCGTCTCGGCAACGATCTCTTCGATGCGCGTCGGATGAATGCGCCCGTCCTCGATGAGTTTCACGAGCGACAACCGCGCGACTTCGCGCCGCACCTTGTCGAAGGCCGAAACAACAACGACGCCCGGAGTGTCGTCCACAATCACATCGACGCCGGCGATCTTCTCGAACGCGCGGATGTTGCGACCTTCGCGACCGATGATGCGGCCCTTCATTTCGTCGCTCGGAATGTCAACCGTCGAGACCGTCATCTCCGACGTTTGAGCCGATGCAATGCGCTGCATCGCCATACCGAGAATCTCTCGCGACAGCTCTTCTTGGCGCGTCTTGAGTTCGGTTTCGAACTTGATGACGAGTGCTCCCGTCTCATCCTTGAGCGTGCGTTCGAGGCGATTGAGCACCATCACTCGTGCTTCTTCGTGACTCATGCCGCTGAGCTTGAAGAGCACTTGCTGCTCGTCAGCGATCATGCGATCGAGTTCCTTCTCTTTCGTCTCAACGGCCTTCGTCTTCGCGACGAGCTTCTGCTGCTGATTCTCGACGAGCTTCTCGCGCTTCTTGTATTCCGAATCGCGTTCGTTGAGTGACATCTCGCGCTTATCGAGGTCGCGTTGTTGTTGATGCACTTCTTCACGAAGAGCCTTGAGCGACCCTTCCAATTCCTCGCGCCGTTTAAGCAACTCTTCGCGCGACTTGAGTTCTTCGTCGCGGCGGATGTTTTCGGCGTCACGTTTTGCTTGCTCGACGAGTTGATCGCGGTCCTTATAGGCCGCCCCCATCCGCATGCGGTCAAAGTAAAACCCGACTCCGCCGCCGATGGCGAGAGCCACAATCCCGATCACATATTCCATAGCGTGCGTCCCAAATCAGCCGGGTGACGCAGCCGCTCTTGCTGTCCGTGCGAGGCTGTATCGCCGAGACAGGAAGTCGACGCTTCGCCGAGAGTCGAGTGATCGAGGAGTGTGAGAATTGTTCCACTGACCGAGGAACCGTCAGGCGCAGGCGTCTGATCGAAGACCGACGATTGCGACTTACGACGAATCGACATTCAGCAGATCAACGGGCACGACATCTCAACGAGAGGTCGTCACACGAAAGAAACGCGACTCGCCAAAAAGCGACGAGCGCGGAGATCATCAAGACGGGGTCGGAGAAAGTGCCGAACCGAAGAACAAGAGCCAATGGCTCGATCATCGCAGGACCGATTGGTCGCAGTTAGGACGAAGACCGAGTGGCGCGGCGGCAGAGCGGACCTAGCGTCAAGGCAGCAGTGTGATCATCACCCGCTCTCGCAGACCGCCCAAGAGCCGCTCGTGATCCTTTGAGCGACTTCGGCCTGCGAGCCACGGATGCCACTGGCGGGGCACGACCCATTGTTGACGCTGTCCGATCCGCGCACCGCACGCACCGAGGTTGCTCAAAGCAACGCACGGAACGCCGACGCGTCCTTGTCGCACAAGATGCGACCAGACGATCGACAGAATCAGCAACAGTATGCCAGCCAGCGCGAGCGCGACTGTTTGCAACGGAACCATCATGGGTTCAACACAATGACTTGGTCAGAAAAGACGTCCGAGCCACAAACGCCCGGAACGAACTCGCTCTTCCATCGCTCCGCCCAAAGACACGTGATCCCCGAGAGGCTGCGGATTGGAAAGCCTCAATCGGATTTAGGGTGTAACAAACAGCACACCGCTGCTGCTCAACCCCTCAGCCACTGAAGCGGCGGGATCGTAACGCCGAGCGCGCGCGCGGCAAACGCAGCTCTCCGGCGGCTGCCTGCAAGTGAATACAAGCCCGAAGCGCAAACGAGTGCGTCACGCGCGGGCCTACTGGAAACGCACTCGCTCGCGCGTCGGGCTTGTCGTTGAGATCACTGTTCAGACTCGGGTTTGACCAATTTCGCGAAGAAGTGCCAGAATCGCGCCGAGGCTGAATCGGGGTGCCGCAGTCTTCTCTCGAATGCATTCACGACCGCGTTGCCGACTCGTCGCGTGCTTCGCTGACCGTCCTATCGGTCCTATGAGTCCCATACGTCCTATTGGTCCTATGCCCGGCTCAGCAGCCCAACAAGCACCGCCTCTCACACATTTTGCTAAGACAAGGAATCGCAGTGGCTAAGAAGAACATGGACAACATCGTCTCGCTCTGTAAGCGGCGAGGCTTTCTGTTTCAGTCGTCCGAGATTTATGGCGGGCTTAATGGGTTCTGGGACTACGGGCCGATCGGCGTCGAACTCAAACGCAACGTCCGCGAAGCATGGTGGCGCGACATGGTGCTACGGCACGACGAGTTCTCCGTGCCCGCTAATGCTCCTCAAACCTTCCGCATGACCGGTCTCGATTGCTCAATCATCATGCACCCTCAAATTTGGAAGTGCTCCGGCCACTACGACCTCTTCGCGGACATGATGCAGACCTGTCGGCACTGCAAGAAATTGATGCGCGCCGATCACGTTTGGAGCATGTTGAAGGAGAGTGAATGGGTACTGTCGTTGTCGAAGGACTGCGGCTTCGCTCTGACGGGTGATTTAGCGACGATCGATTCGATGAGCGTCTTGCGTTGGGCCGAGAAGAAAGGCAAACGGATCGCACCGGGACTAGCAGTCGTCAGGAATCCCAATGTCACGATGTCTTGGCTCGCGGAGCATCACGAGAAGGAGCCGAATCGCCCGATGAGTGCCGTCGACTACTTGAGGCATCTTGCAACCGAACAGAAGGCAATGACGGGACTGCAAACTCCGTGTCCGTACTGCGGAGGTGATCTGACTGACCCGCGTCAATTCAACCTGATGTTCGAGACCTACACCGGCGCGCTGCAAAGCGAAGAAAACAAAGCCTTCCTGCGTCCCGAGACCGCTCAAGGCAT
>CAZNMS010000429.1:0-7333 GCA_964573505.1 uncultured Planctomycetaceae bacterium
AGGACGTTGTGTGGCATCAAAACGAGACTGCGAGTTCCCTCGTGACGGCCATTTCCACAAATGAAAGTGAACGTTGTCCCGCTGCGGCTCGGGATGGAATCCCAAGCTACTTTTCGGGTCGGAGCGGCGGAACGAGTGAGGATGCCAATGACGATCAGATGACGCTGAAGAAGTCATCGATGCCGTTGAGGATGTCGTGACGTTCGCCGAGTCCCAAGAAGGCGTTCATGAGTTCGTCGCCGGCCGTTAGTGGGTTGAGGTCTTCGTGACCCAGTAGGTGACCCATTTCGTGAGCGAGCACGGTTAAGAGGTCGTAGCGGTCGCCGGACGGCTGATCGGCTTGCAGGCTCCATCCGTGACCGGCGGCGTTGTCGTCGAGATTGATGACGCGATTGCCGTCGACCAGTGCGAGCCCGCCGTTGTTGAGGTCGCGGATCATGAAGCTCGTCGCTTGCAGCATTGCCAGTTCTTGAGCACTGATGCCTTGCGCGGCCCATGCGTTGATCGCGAGCGTCACAAGTGGCGCGAGGTCGGCCTCCGTGAGATCGTCGACGCCATAGCCCGTGCCGACATGCTTCGCACTGATCGGAGCCGGGAGCGGCAAGCCCGATCCGGTTTCGACGATGTCGAGCCCATTCACCGACCAGAAGGGGCTCGTCGCTCCGGTTGAGGAGAAGGTGATCTCGATGAAGCCGTCGTTGTCGGCATCGAAGGCGCCCGTGAATTGCAAAACGTCGAAGTGGTTCGCGCTGAGGTTGATCGACTGCGGCAGAGCGATGCCTTCAATCAACACTTGCGTGCTCATGTCGTGACAGACGCCGCCGACATAAACGGTGAGGTCATAGGTCGCTCCCGGTTTCGCCTGCACGCTGAAGGTGCGACTGCCGAGCGAGACGTGACCCGAGGCGACATCGCTGTAGAGGTCCGTCGTCAGTTGCGGGAATTTCGAATTGTCGAATTCGTTGAAGACCGCGTTGTCGTAGCTGTTCGGGGCGATGTCCCATCCGAAGCCGTCGCCGACTCGATCGAGATCCGTGCGGAGCACTCCGACGAAGCCGACCGCTGTCTTTGAGGGGCCGGTGCTCGAACTGCTGCGTAAGTGGTTGAAGTCGAAGCGGCGGCCCGTCGGGATCACGTAGTTGAGGAACGCGGCTGATGTAACAGTTCCTGCATTCGCTCCGTCGAGTGATGTTGCAGTGAAGGTCGGCGTGCCGGGGATCGTCGGTGCGAGCACGTCGAAGAGGACTTGCCCGCCAGTCACATAGACCTGAATGCCGTCGACTGTCGGGTTCACGTCGGGCGTCACGATCGTGCCGAGTGTTGTTGTGACGGTGACTTGCTCGCCGTCCATAAGGCCGGTGATGGCGCGGATCGGAGTGACCGTGATGCCGTCAGCGGGAGTCGCTCCGATGTTTGGAGTGAAGATGATCGGTGCGACAGTGATGACCGGTCGGATCTCGAGGCCGTTGAGTACCCAGTTCGGTGCGTCGCCGTATTGGTCCGAGAACGTGAAGGTCGCGAAGCCGTTTGTGACGGTGAACGTGCCGTTGATCTGCCGACGCTGACCGGCAGCGACTGCGATGTCGCTGACGAGCGTGCCATTCGCGTCGATCCGCATGCCGTCGATGTCGCGGTCGTAGCCGACCGTTGCTGTGTAGGTATAACTACCGTTCGGCAAGTCGATGCGGAACGAGCGCGGGGCGGTATCGAACGCTCCGTCGCGACGCAGATCGGCGAGCGGGTTCGGATCCGGGATCGCTTCTCCCTGCGAGTTCGTGAGACCGCCGAGATCGAAGCCGCGCGGCGATTGAATCCATCCGAGACCGTTGAGCGCCGAGTAAATCTGAGACTCGGGCACTCCATTGAAACCGTCCGGGAAGCCGATCGACGCGACCGGTGCTTGCGTCGGGGATTGGCCGGTTGCTGATGTGCGATTCACATGATTGAAGTCGATCAGTCGCGAAGACGGTGAGACGTACTCGACGGACGAGACGCCCGTTTTCGCACCGGTCACTTCTTCGAAGGTGAGAATGACCGTGCCCGCTCCGGTCGGCCGGCGCAGGTCAACTGTCGCTTGCCCGAGTGCGTTCGCGCGGATCTGAATGCCGTCGATTTCATCGTCCTGATCGACGTTCATGATCGTGCCGTTTGAGGCCGTGATCGTGATCAATGAATTCGGCGGCGCTTCGTAGAGAGTGAAGGTGTCGATCGTCACTCCGTCAGCACCGTTGCCGCCCGTCGGACAGTCGAGACCCATTGAGAGCAATTCGCCCGGTCGGATCGAGAGACCGTTGACCGCGAAGATCTGCGGGTAGCTCGTGCCGTGTAGGAACTGCAGATCGAGCGTGCCGTCGCTGACGAAGACGGCGAATGCGTAGTGCTTCGACTCGCCGGGATCAGTCGTGATGTTCGAGACGAGCGTCCCGCCAGTGTCAGCGTTCTTGATGGCCGCACCGCTGATCGCGGTAAAGGGGCTGCCGACCATTGCACTCACGAGGTACCAACCGACAGGCAGATCGACGGTGAATGTCGCTGCTGCGTCGAACCAATGGCCGTCTCGCATGAGATCCGCATAAGTGTTGTCGTAGAAGCCGTCATCTCGCTCGAAGCTCTTCACGGGGAACTGCCATCCGTAGCCGAGACCGCCCGAGTAGAGCGTTGTCTGCGGCACTCCGATGTAGCCCGCTTGAGTCGGTGAGGTCCCATAACCGCTTGCCGTATTGGTGTGATTGAAATCAAGCAGCAACTGGCCACCCGAAGGCATGCCGAGCGGCACAAGCGGCATGCTTTCAAAGTCGGTGAAGCTGACGGGTTCATAGCCGCCGTCGGTCGTGATCGCGTTGCCCGAGATCGAGAAAGTGTTGCCGAACGGATCGAAGACAAGTTGATCTCCCGGCGGAACTCCGGGATCGCCGAAGCACGGCTCGCCGCCATGAAGGAAGACGGGGAACAACTTCGACGGCTGCGTATGCATCACGTCGATGTCATCGAGCAAATAGACCGAGAGGAAGTCGATGTTGTCGTGCAGCACGATCTGCTCGGTGCCGATGGCGCCGCGGCTGAGTTCTTCAGTCGTCGCGGTTGTCGGCGGGTCTTGCGTTGTGAGGAAGAGATTGTCGGCGGCGTTCGTGCCGTAGACCGTCACTTCGTCCGTGCCGCCGAGCGAGTCGTTGATCGTGATTGTCGAACCGAACGTCGTCGGCAGATCGGGATAAGTGATTGTGTAATCATCGTTACCGCCGAGACCGTCGAGCAGCAGCCCGCCTGTGCCCATTGCTGTGACAGAAATTGCATCGTCATCCGAGTCGCCGTTGACGGTCGCGCCGCCCGCCGAGTTGATGAGACCGTCGATGATGATGCTCGCACCGAGCGCGTCGGCGTTTGCACAATCGCCTTTGATAAAGACGGTGCCGGTCGGGGCTTCGATCAACGAACCGGCGTTGAGATAGACGTCGTCGCCCGCTTCGAGATCGACGTTGTTCGCCGTCGAGCGAACGGTCACTCCGCCATTGATTGTGAGATTGTCACCGGCGCCGGCTGTCTCACCGGCATGCAGGAAGACGAGTCCGTCGCCGATCACGTTCTCAGTGACGTCGAGGGCTCCGGTTGAGACGACGCGAATGTCGCCGCTTGTCGCCGAAACGCCGACGACTCCGTTGATGCCGCCAATCGTCAACGCACCGTTATCGCTCACGAAGAACCCGCCGCTGCCGCCTGAGCCTTCGAGGTTCGAAAGACTTGTTTCGATCGCATCAATCGCGATGCCGACTCCCGCGCTGCCCCGCAAGATCGCATTCCCCGCCGTCAAATTCAGGATGACTCCATCGTTGTCGATGATCGCTCCGTTCTGAGTATTGATCGTGATTCGCCCGCCAGTTGGGCCGGCAGTCGTTCCTGCGTTAATGACGCTGATGAATGCGTCGCCCGTTCCGCCGAGCAATGTGTTGACCGAGATCTGCACCGCACTGGATGTGTTATTGGTGGTCGTCAGCGCGACGCCCGCATTCATGGTGATGTCATCGGTTCCTGCGCCGTCGAGATTAGCGGCGAGCCGAATCGTGTTTGCTCCTGCATCAAGGCCCGCGAGAAAGGACATCGAGTTCTGAGTCTCGATATCGATTGGTTTGCTCGAAGTAACCGCAGTTCCATTGAGCACTGAGAAGAAGTCGGTCTCGCGGATCAAGATGCCGCTGAAGTCACTCGAACTGATCGTCGTGATGAGTGACTCAATCACATTGAGACCTTGACCGGCATTCCCGAGTGCATTGGTCCCTTCGACGTAGAGCTGACCGCCGGGTCCGTCGAATTCGATTCCGTCATCACCGTTTGATGTGAAAGTGCTGTTCGTGATCGCGGTCAAAACTCCGTCGGTCACGTGCAGGCCATCTGCGGCGTTGTTGTTGGAATCGACGTTGTCGAGGGTCAGCGTCCCGATCGTTTCCGACTCAATGCCATTGGATGAATCGGTAACTGTGAGGTCGCTGATCTTCACCGTGAAGGAATTGTTCTCGATGAAAATACCCGGAGTTGCGTTGCCGGGCGGATTGATGACGACATCGCTTGCGACGCCGCTTGCACCGTCGAGCGTTACGTTCTTCTCAATGAGGACGTTCTCGGGATAAGTGCCCGGCTTGACGCTGACTGTGCCGCCGTCGGCGACAACAAGAATGCCCTGCGCGAGTGTGTCGAAGCGGTCGTAGCCGAAGATGCCGCCGTCGAGCACGTCGCCCGGAGTCGCTCCGGCATAGCTGTCGTCGACGATCACGAGTGGAGGCGGGGCGGCGATGAGAGCCACTTGATCTTCGATTTCACCGTCGAGCGTGAAGCCAGTATCCGGTGCGAGACTGCCTGCAGTGCTCAAACGGAAGCGTGCGTAACTTGTCGTCGGAACGACCGTCACTGAGGCGGGGATATCGAGAATGATCGTCGTCGTTCCGGCAGGAACGGCGAGACTGCCCGCAGTGCCGAAGCCCCCTGCTCCGAAGCGTTCCGCCGGTTCGTCAAAGACGCCGTTCGCGTTGAGATCGAGCCATGCATCGAGGAATGCGGAAGCGGATGCAGTAATTCTTACCCCCGACGTGCCGTAGCGCACGATCGGTGCAAGCACGAGCGAGCCGTCTTCGTCATCGGCTGAGCCGGTGTTGGTGACGTCGTCGCCGGTGCCATCGAGCGGTGCATTCGCGTCGTTCTCGTTGTCGCGCGTCGCTCCGAGACGCGGCCCGCTCGCGAAGTGATACGGACCGCCGGACGCATCCAATGTGCCGTAAGAATCGGGCGCGTCGCCGAAGTCGAAGATCGCCGGCAGCTTCTCCCAGTCATCGGTCGCACCGGTGACGAGTACGTTCGTCGCGAGATCCGCGATGCCCGCACCGACGGCATTCAGAGTGAGTTCGTAGATGCCGTCAGTTCCCGTTAGTCCCGCGAGATTGCCGAGCGTGAACGTGATGTTGTCGCCGCTCGTCAGAGTTTGCGCGCCCGTCAGTAAGTTCGGACCGGCATTAAAGGTCAGCGTGAGGTCACTGAGATCAAAGCCCGTTACCGCTTGATTGAAGACGATGCTGATCGTTGTGACGACGGTGAATCGCGGGTCGGGAGTGACGTTGATGATGTCGACTGTCGGCGGCAGGTTGTCGACGACATAGGTTTCGTCAGTTGCCGGTTCGAGCGTCGGAAACCCGTTATTGGCGGCGTCGACGATGTCTTGCCCGACGGCGATGTCGAGTCCGACTGTGCCGTTGAAGCTCGCGAGATCTCCGCCGCTGACAGTGATGTCATAAGCATTACCCCCAGCAGGTGCGAAGCCGGTGATGGTCGCGGTCGTCCCGCCACTGACGGTGAAGTCGGTCGCGTCTGCGTTCGAGACCGCTTCGCTGAAGGTGACTCGGAAGATGAGCGAGTCGGCATTCGTCGGGCTCGTTGCCGGATTGAACCGCGTGAGTGCAGCGCTCGGAGCAGTGTTGTCGAGCGTGTAAGTCTCATCCGTTGCCGGTTCGGAGTTCGGCTGCGCGTTGCCCGCGAGATCGGTGATGTTCTGCGTCAACGCGAGATCGAGCCCGACAGTCCCGCTGAACGATGCGAGATCGCCCCCGGAGATCGTGACGTCATAGACCCCGGCACTGACGAAGCTGACGGAGGTCACAGTCGCAGTCGTTCCGCCATTCACGGCGAAGTCAGCGATGTCGATGTTCGCGACGCCTTCGCTGAACGTTACTCGGAAGATGAGAGTGTCGGCGTTTGTCGGGCTCGTTGCCGGGTTGAAACGCTCGAACGACGACGCTGTCGGAGCAGTGTTGTCGACGACGTAAGTCTCGTCGGTTGCCGGTTCGCCATTCGGCAGCGCGTTGCCCGCGAGATCGGTGATGTTCTGCGTTCCGGCAAGATCGAGTCCGACCGTGCCATTGAACGATGCGAGATCGCCGCCCGAGACAGTGATCTCGTAGACGCTGCTGCTGACCGGAGTGACGAGCGTGATCGTTGCCGTCGTCGTGCTGTTCACGAGGAAGTCAGCAGCATCAACGTTCGCAACGCCTTCGTTGAACGTCGCTCGGAAGACGAGTGTGTCCGCGTTCGTCGGACTCGTTGCGGGGTTGAAGCGCGTGAACGAGTTGAAGATCGGAGCGACGTTGTCGACGAGATACGTCTCATCGGTCGCAGGCTCGCCGTTCGGCAACGCGTTGCTCGCAAGATCGGTGATGTTCTGCGTGCCCGCGAGATCGAGTCCGACGAGTCCGTTGAAGCTCGCAAGATCTCCGCCGCTGACCGTGATTTCGTAGACGCTGCTGCTGACCGGAGTGACGAGCGTGATCGTTGCGGTCGTCGCGCTGTTGATGAGGAAGTCCGTCGCGTCGACGTTCGCAACTCCTTCATTGAAGGTCGCTCGGAAGACGAGAGTGTCGGCGTTCGTCGGGCTCGTCAGCGGATTGAAGCGCGTGAACGAGTTCAAGACCGGAGCGGAGTTGTCGACGAGATATGTCTCGTCCGTCGCAGGCTCTGAATTCGGCAGCGAGTTGCTCGCGGTGTCTGTAATATCAATCACAGCGGCGAAGTTGATGCCGACGGTGCCGTTGAACGATGCGAGATCGCCGCCGCTGACAGTGACTTCATAGATGCTGCCGCTGATCTGCGCGACGGCGGTGACGGTCGCAGTCGTCGTGCCGTTCACAACGAAGTCCGTCATGTCGACGTTGAGCACGGTCTCACTGAAGGTCGCTCGGAAGATGAGCGAGTCGGCGTTTGTCGGGCTCGTTGCCGGATTGAAGCGGGTGAATGACGTCGTGCTCGGAGCAGTGTTGTCGACGACGTAAGTCTCGTCGGTTGCCGGTTCGCCATTCGG
>CAZNMS010000429.1:7433-7778 GCA_964573505.1 uncultured Planctomycetaceae bacterium
CGGGGTTGAAGCGCGTGAACGAGTTGAAGATCGGAGCGACGTTGTCGACGAGATAAGTCTCATCGGTCGCAGGCTCGCCATTAGGCAGTGCGTTGCCTGCGAGATCAGTGATGTTCTGCGTATTCGCGAGATCGAGTCCGACGAGTCCGTTGAACGACGCAAGATCGCCGCCGCTCACAGTGATCTCGTAGACGCTGCTGCTGACTGGCGTGACGAGCGTGATCGTCGCCGTTGTCGTGCTGTTGATGAGGAAGTCCGTCGCGTCGACGTTCGCAACGCCTTCATTGAAGGTCGCTCGGAAGATGAGTGAGTCCGCATTTGTCGGACTCGTTGCCGGGTTGAAGC
>CAZNMS010000430.1:0-7770 GCA_964573505.1 uncultured Planctomycetaceae bacterium
CGCGTTCAACTCACGCACCGACGAGTGCTTCCTGAGCAAAGGCCAGCTTGGGCAATTGCAGTGGATGACTCATTCCAGCACCGTCACGCCACGCGAGGTTTTCGAACTTCACCTTGCCATTTCCGCGACTGGATCCGCCCCCCAAGGCATCCGCTTCGACCAACGCCAAAGCCTTCAACACGACCTTGTCGAACAATGAGCGATCGCGCTGGCCTTGATCGCCGAGATCGAACACGCGGTAGACGATCTCCAAATCAAACTTCACACCGGGCAGAACGCGCTCCATCGGTCGCGGATTTGCCAGAGAGGTCAGACGGTTGATCGAGTTCTCGCTCTTCACTTCGGTCAGTGGCTTGCCCTCCGAGAAGGTACGTCGCGATTCGTCGGACAAGCGTGCGTCGCGAACGATCAGACGCGTTGGCCCCTGCTGCAGAATGGCGGCGAGTTGCGGATCACTTTCCTTCCGGGGATCGCGTGCGGGCAGTCCAAAGACTCGGGCTGTTTCGCTATTGAGGCGCGGCTTTGTGACTTCGCCATCATGCGGGAGTTCGCCCCAATACCACTCCGAGAGACTCCGCATTTTGCCCTTCAGCGACGAGCCGGGAATGAAGGGTTCGGCATTGGCGGGATTGCGGATAATGGGATTATCGAGGCCGGAGATTTCCATCGTTTCTTGGCTGCCACCAATCCGCAGGCCGGTCATGACTACGATGTGACCGGTGATAGTGCGCAGTTCAATCAAGCGTGCGTTGCTCATTATGAGAGTCCTTCGAAGCAAGGTTGAGAGGATGCGGTTGAGGTGCGAGCACTCAAGTTGGGTCAGTCTTTTCGCACCTTTTCGAGGCCATACATGAACCCGACGACGGCTTCGAAGTGATGCACGAAGCGTGTGAAGTCGCGTCCGTTTTGGACCTGCTTGATGCCATGCTTCAAGAACCCGGCAAAGCTCTTGGCCAGCCTCGCTGAAGGGCGTTCGGCGTAAGCGACCTTGCTGCGGACCATCTTGAATCGGGCTTCGATCTTCTCGCGGTAGATGCGGTCTTTGTCCGCGTCATTGGCCGTTGCCGTCAGTGAGTCGAATTGCCGGTAGAGATCTTTGATCTCGCCAAAGAACTTACGGAGCTGGCTGCTATTGATCGGCTCCAGTTGCTCGGCCTGCTGCTCGGCGAGCGAGTCGTAGAGTTCTTGCTCCGTTTTTTGGGGATCGAATAGTGCAGCGACACTCGGGCTACTTCCACTTTGAGACGAGTAAGGCTTCGGTCCTCCTGACCCACCTCTTGATTGATTCCATGCAGGGCTCATCGTTGGTTTCCTCGCAAGACGTACAAAGTGAGTGACGCCGCCACTTGCAGAATGGCGGTGTCGTCTAAGGTTTCGATCTTCAGGAGCTGGCGCTGGATCTCGGTCAGCCCTGGGCGATTTGCAGACGGACGCGGCAGATTGCGTTTGAGGTCGTAGCTCAGTTGAGCACGCCATTTGAGATCCAAGCGCGAGGCTGTTTGTTGAGCGTCCGTCTGGCGCGCTCGCTGGCCCATCTGGCCGTACTGCAACAGTCGATAGAGCAGCGACGGATTCAAGCCGCCTCCTGTGCCATCAGGGCGCGACTCCGAGAGCAACAATTGGTGCAGATCCCAAGCGGCCTGAAAACGCTCCCAAGTCAGAGTTACCGAGCCAATCGTGATACGGTCGCGACCGCCGTCTTTGGCATGTTCCAGCGCGGTTTCCGTGGCTTGTGCTAAGTGATTCACGGGAGTGCTCGACCCGGCGAAGACCAGACCAGCCGAGAAGGTGAGATTCGGATTGTTCGTCACCAGCCGAGCGAACCACTTCCGCAATCTGCCAACCAAGCGCACGAGGTCGTACCACGGGCCAACCAAGAACAGGTCATCGCCACCCGCGAAGATCGTGTAGACGTGCGGAAACTCAGCTTGCAGCTTCTCTGTCAGAAAACCTTTGAAGAACAAATCCAAAGTGCGGGCCAGCGACCCAAAGCGTCCGAACGACACTTTCTCTCCGAGGCCGTAGCTCAAGATGAGGCCCAAACGATCAACGTCAGCCTTCAATGCTCCCAGCATGGGCTGCCCAATTGGTTGGCCTGCATCGTCGACGGACAACTGCGCGATCTGTTCGAAGCTCAGCAGGTCGTCGACGCGCTTTGCTCCGTCGATGATGGCGTTGTCGTCTGAGGCACATCGCCGCAAGCGTTGTAAGTTGTCCTCCGTCGCGCGCGGGACATATCGCGCTGTGACCGACAGCGGCACGGCAAGCTCACTCGGATTTACGCGCAGGGCAAAGCTCAAGCCGGTTGTCGGACGCTTCGCATGAAACGAGACGCGATAACCAAACACATCGAACTCGGGGCACAAGCCGGGCTCGCCACTCTCTAAGCACAAGTAGTTGGCGTCGGGCAAACGGGCTCCCAGTTCCTTCATGGCGATGTTGAACTCATCGCGGTCAATCGGCAGCGAGAGTTCGTCCCGCACCCAACCTGATTCGGTCCAACCGGTCGCGTCTTGTGCGTCGGGCCAAGCACAACGCGAGCGTGCGCAGCTCAAGCGGTGATCCAAGTCACGAAACGTCTGCGGGAACTTGTCGGCCTTGAAGTCCTCATCGGCGAGACGATCCGACTGAGCAATATCCAACCGCAGGACTCCGCCCACTTGCTGTTGGAACCACTCGTCAATCCGACGCAGCGATTGATTGATGCGCTCGCGATCGGCATCTGTCCCCGGCAACAGCAAGATGGCTCGACCACCCGCGTTCGAGATCAGGTTCGTCGCCGGTAGCCCGAGTTCATCCAAAACGCGTCGCGCGGCTAACCAACTCAAGAGAGAAACATACAACGAGCGAGCTCGAAGTCTTCGCGCCAGACCTCGGGCTCCGGTGAGGCCGCCGGTTGCGTTGTCGGACTGCCCAGCTCGCTCGCGTTCGTCGATTGGCGGGATCACTCGAAAGATGAAACGTTGGATGCTGCCCAAGCTGATGCCGACCAAGACAAACTGCCCCGACAACTCGTGCGGCGTACGGACTTGGCCCGAGTATTGGCTCGCTAAGCACGCGGCAAACGCAGCGACGATGCGACTGTGATCGAACAGCGTCACGTCCGGTTGCTGCTTGCGATCACGACTGGCGGGCACCGCATGAAAGACTCGTTCGGTGAGTCCCAATAGTCCCTCGACGCACTCCGTTGGGTTACGAAACTGCGTGCGCAACCCCTCGATCAAGTGCCGAGCTAACTCACCGCAACGTTGCTTGTATGCCGCGCGATCTTGTTGTCGCTCGGGCAAGAACGAGTCTTCGCTGAGCGACAGCAGCTTGGCAGGCAAATCGAAAGACTCGACGACCGAACGCTTCGTCGGCCAAGAGACCTGCATGAGGATCGGCATCAAGGCCGTAATGGTTTCGGAGTACTCCTCGGAGGGCCGTCGGTCATGGCCGCTCGCCAACCAGTCGGCTTTCGTCAGTATGTTTTGATCCAGCGAGTCAGTCGATGGGCGATGGTGATAGCACGCCACTCGAAAGAGTTCTGAGCGATCCAGTTTGCCGTAGTTGGACTGTGCTTCTTCGAGTGCTTGAGCCGTGTAAAGCACATGCTGATGAGTGGACTGCCCAGACTTTGGATCGGTCGGGCAAATCATCTGCCTGAGGTTGCTGTTGGGACGACTCAGCGGAACGTCCGCCGGTTGCAGCACTTTGCCGGCGTCATGCAGCAAGGCCGCTGCGGCGACGAGATGTACTCGCTCATGCGGCGGCGCAGTCACGAACTGCGTCACACGATTTCCCATGTCACTGCTCCCAATCCAAAGGAAACGGACTTCCCGAGATGCACGGTTTCAATGTCCGACAACCAGTCACCGACTTGCGCCCAAGGTCCGTCGATCTCGATTTCACCCATCGAACCATGCAGCTCGACGCTGCGTTCTTGGCGTCCCGAGAATCGTGAAATCTGCCAATGCCGCAGTGTGTTGCGGCGCGTGATGAAGTCAGTCGCTTCGAAGCGTGGCTGCTCGGGACGCTCGATTGCTCCGTTGCCGTAGAAGGCACGCATGAGGTCCACTCGTCGCCGACCGGCGAGCACGATGTCGAGCCCATTCACTCGCGTTCCGACACCACTGCCGCCGACGACTATCTGCACGGGAGTGACGAACCGCCATCTCAACGTGCAACGTTCGGTTGTTGTCATGAGACGCGATGGCGAAGGACTGAGACTGAGATCTCGTGACACTTCTGCGGCTGGATCCCAGACGATGACGTCGTTGCTGGCATCCGTGATCGAGACGATGTCGCAAACGACCTTGTTGCGTCCTAAGCCTTGATCACAGGCTTCGCGAAAAACATGTGCGACATACGGCCAATAGCGCGTCGCGCTTCCAAAGAGCCTGATCCCCCAAGCAATGTGCTGCTCGTCCGGGCTCGGCAAGTGCGGAAGCAACACAAACGGCTGCGGGATGCGCGGGTATTTGCGCATCAATTCGCGATCCGGCGAGGGCAAGCCTTCGAAGACCAATGGATAAGGACACGCAGAACTCAGCAAGCACCTGTTGCAGTCCCCGTGTGCTACTTGGCAAACGGTTCGTTTGAGAATGTAGCCGAGAGCACCTCGTAAGGTGGCTCCCAGAAACTCGGGCAGGCGACTGCGGTCATCCCTGAGTCGCGCGAGAAAGTGCATTTCGCCGTATTTCACAGAGTAATCACCTTGTATGTAGCGTCTCTGATCACCTTCGTAAGCGTAAATGCAATACCTCGCTGTTTCCATTCATGGCGCCGTCGCAAAGGCGCGATCGCCTATCGAGTGTTGTCCGCCAAACTCGTCGAACTGACGAGGCAAGTGAAGAACCCCACCGGTGGTGCTCACGATCCCGCATGTCTACCGACTGCGGCGATGCGTTCTCTTTACGACACCCCAGGCCGTGACGAGACACATGGCGCAGCCTTTGATGAAGCAGCGCGTAACAGCGGACTCAACGATTGGCGCAACAACGGATTCAAGACCAAAAGGGTTCGGCTGACGGCGATTAAGGCCGTGGTCGGCGACGACGACGAATTGGTCGAACGCGTGCTCGAACTGATAAGGAACCAAAGTGAGTACTGAGACTTATCAACTCACGATCAACGGCTTGCTGGTAGATGTCATTCGCAAGGACATCAAGAACTTGCATTTGGGCGTCTATCCGCCGGAAGGTCACGTTCGAGTAGCTGCGCCGTTGCTGGTCTCCAACGATGCCGTGCGACTGGCTGCCATCAGCCGATTGGCTTGGATCAAGCGACAGCAAGCAAGGTTCGAAACTCAACCGCGCCAGTCTGCTCGTGAGATGGTGGGCGGTGAGAGTCATTACTTCTTGGGGCGGAGATATCGCTTGCGTGTCATCGCGGCGACTGGCCGAAGTTTCGTGCGATTCCGCGGGAAGTCGTACATTAAACTTCAAGTTGCGGCTGATTCCACAACCGCGCAACGCGAACGACTCCTACAGCATTGGTATCGCCAACAATTGCGGGAACTAATCCCAGCACTGATTGAGAAATGGCAAGCGGCACTCGGTGTCGAAGTTGCCGACTTGGGTATCAAGCGAATGAAGACAAAATGGGGATCGTGCTCGATCGCGCCTCGACGAGTGTGGTTCAACTTGGAGCTTGCGAAGAAGCCACTTGAATGCCTGGAGTACGTCGTTGCGCACGAATTGGTGCATCTGCTTGAGCGTCACCACAACGATCGTTTCATTGCCATCATGAATCAGTACTTACCGCGCTGGCGACACATCCGCGAATTGCTCAACTCGACGCCACTCGCACATGAATCCTGGAAACATTGAATCGACCCGCATGTCACTACCCTCGACTACCCTCGACTACCCTCCGAGCACTTGCATTGGTGCGAGATACCCTCAGATTTCGCAGGGTAGTGCTACCCTTTTTGAGAGATTGCAAGTGCGGGCGACCGGCCTAGAATGCCGAAAAACAAAGTTGTTTCTGGCCGAATGGCCGTTCGACATAGGTTGCTTTGGGACCAGGGGGTCGCAGGTTCGAATCCTGTCACTCCGATTGGACTTACGGCGACGACGAAATCGAGTTGCAGCAGGTTTTGCAGCAACTTGGTTGAAAGTGGTCCCTACGAATGCCAGTTCGCGGGGTTGCTGACCTTCCAGCTCGACTTGAGGTTTTCTCTTGTTGGGAGGTCTGAAGAATGTCTCCGAAACCTTGGTATCGAGAGTTTGACGATTGGTGGTACGTGCAAGTCCGCGATGGCGGAAAACGTCGCCAAGTCAAACTCGTGAAGGGTCGCGATCAGGAACCTGAAGCGACGCGACGCTGGCACGACCTGATGAGCCGCTCGGCGGGTAAACCGTCAGCGGCTCCAGCTGTGGCGAGCCAGTCAGTCCATGCGATGGTCGATCTCTTTCTCGATCACTGCGCGAAGAACTGTGCCCCTCGGACCTATGAGTGGTACGTCTACTTCCTCTCGTCGTTCTGTTCGACGATTGATTCCGCCATGACGGTGAGCCAAATCAAACGGTTTCACGTCACGCATTGGCTGGACGCTGCGACGACTTGGTCGGAATCAACCAAGAACGATGGTGTCTCTTGTGTCCGCCGTGTCTTTCGTTGGATGACCGAGGAAGGCTACATCGACTCATCGCCGATGATGTTGCTCCGAGGCCCGGCAAAACGAACGCGCGAAACGATCATCAGCGACGAGAAGTTCTCCGAGCTTGTCGACAGCATCAAAGACAAATGCTTCTCGGACCTCGTGAAGTTTCTCTGGCAAACAGGCGTTCGACCTCAGGAAGCTCGGATCCTCGAAGCTAAACATGTCGACTTGGGGCTTCGTCGCGTTGTGTTGCCAGCGTCACAATCAAAGGGCAAGAAAACGCCTCGTGTCTTCTACTTAGATGACGCTGCCTTCGAAATCATCGCTGCTCGTTGCGAGAAGTACCCAACCGGAGTGCTCTTTCGAAATAGCCGAGGACGTCCGTGGAATAAGAACTCCATGCGTTGTCGATTTCGGCGGCTCGCCGAGAAGGTTGGGACGCGATACTGCGCGTACAATATTCGTCATACCTTCGCGACGAATGCTTTGCAGCAATTGGATCCGATCACCGTGAGCGTGCTCATGGGACATGCTGATGCAACGACACTGGCGAGGACCTATCAGCATCTCGCAAAGAAGCCCGAGTACCTTCAAGATGCGGCTCGAAAAGCAACTGCCGCTCACCCAACGAGACCGGTGAAGAGCCCAATTGCTGAGCCTCCAATGGACGGGCCGCAGAGTTAATGATTGGCTTTGCGTTTGGAAACGAAAACACCCCGTCGAGTGCCAGCTCGGCGGGGTGTGCGAGCCTTCCAGCTCGACTTGAGGATCACTTGATGCGGAGATGTTTGAGCTTCACCCGACGATTCGGCTCTTGGGCAGGAGTGGCGACAGTTGGCAACGAGCGCGATTGATTGAGGTAGGCCGCGAGATCCTCATCAGAGACTCGGACTGCACCGCGTCCGCAGCCGATGCGGTGACATGGAAGTCGCCCTGATTCGACAAGTGCATAGACTGTCGAGACCGCGCAATTGAGCCGCGTGGCGACGTCAGCGACCTTCAACATGAGCCGCCTCCGTTTCGGTCAGTTTCCATGACGAGTGCTTCGCAGGACTCGACGTAGTCGGTCGCGAGTTGCAGCACTCGCAGGGCTTGAGGGAGTTCGGCGAGGTTGAAGTAGGACGTGTACTTGGCTTCGTTGCCGTCCATGTAGCGGCGTTGGATGTGGACGCTGCGAACAGAGC
>CAZNMS010000431.1:0-7759 GCA_964573505.1 uncultured Planctomycetaceae bacterium
CCTTTCGCTCCGCGAAAGAGCGTCTTCAAAGGTTGCAGTGCCCATCGAGTTCGTGCGCGCGAGGACGCCGAATAAGACGCTCTTTCGCGGAGCGAAAGGCGACCATGAATACGCAATCCCTCACTGTCTGCTGCGGATCGACGGCTCTTCGTTCGATCTGCACTCAGTCAGCACTTACCGACTGAGCCGCTTTGCTTTCTCTTCGAGTTCAACCGGGATCTTTTTCAGCAGCATGTCGATGACGTCGTCCGATGAGACTCTTTCACTGTCAGCGTGAAACGTCGTCACGATGCGATGACGCAGCACCGGATGCGCGACGGCTTTGATGTCTTCCGTGCTGACATGAAAGCGGCCTTCAAGAATCGCTCGCGCCTTCGCGCCGACAATCAAGTTCTGACCCGCTCGCGGCCCCGCGCCCCATGAGATGTATTCCTTGATGAAGTTCGGCGCTTCCGGTTCGTTCGGACGAGTCGCGCGGACGATGTCTCGTGCATAGACGAAGACGTGCTCGGCAACCGGCACGCGGCGCACGACTTCTTGCAGTGCGAGAATCTGCTTTCCCGTCAGCGCGGGAGTGAGTTCGGTGTCGTCCGCTCCGGTCGTTTGTTTGAGGATGCGGAGTTCATCCGCAGCGGTCGGGTACTTCACAATGATGTTGAACATGAAGCGGTCGAGTTGCGCTTCGGGCAGTGCGTACGTGCCTTCTTGCTCAATCGGATTCTGAGTCGCGAGCACGAAGAACGGTTGCGGGAGTCGATAGGTATTCGAGCCGACGGTGACGTGCCGCTCCTGCATCGCTTCAAGCAGCGCGGCTTGCGTCTTCGGCGGAGTCCGGTTGATTTCGTCGGCGAGCAAGATGTTTGTGAAGAGCGGCCCCTGCATGAATTGAAACGAACGGCGGCCGGTCTCGGGGTCATCCTGCAAGACGTCGGTGCCAGTGATGTCCGACGGCATGAGATCGGGAGTGAACTGAATGCGGCGAAAGGACAACTGCAAGATGCGACCGATCGTGCTGACGAGCAGCGTCTTTGCTAGACCCGGTACTCCGACCATCAAACAGTGACCGCGACTAAACAGCGCGATCAGCAATTGGTCGACGACGTCTTGCTGCCCGATGACGACTTTGCCGATCTCTTCACGCATCCGCTTGTAAGCCGATTGAAGTCCGCGAATGGCTTGAGCTTCTCGGTCGCGCGCTTCGGCATCGGACTGAGGCGACAGCACGGCGTTTTCATCATCAAAGTCGCGCGACATAGGCAGAGTTCTCAGTGCAAAGTTGCGGCGCGATCGGATCAGTCAAAGCCGGAAATTGGCCGAGCGAAGACTGCGATTGATTCGCGGTCAAACGACCGCTGATACGCAGGCGAGTAACGCTTTTTGCGATCGCGTGCGGCGGAGTATGGCCCTCGATGTAGGCGTCGCAATGCACTGTCGGCGGCGGCTTTGAAGTGGTTTGACCGCCGCTATAGTACGCCGCCTTTTGGTCCGGGTTTCTAAGAGCCTGTCCGAGCCGTCGTAGCATGGGCTTCTAGCCCGTGCTGAATGGCAACTGCGAAGCGAACGCAAACACCTCAAAAGGCGGCACGGACGGTAAGTCTTTGCTACTCGGACTAGCTCATAAGTCGTTGTAACGTTGGCGGGAGTTTGAGGAATGGCTGACTACGAGAAGTACGATCCGCGAGTTGATGATCTCGTGATTGAGACAAAGACATTGTGGGACAAGAGCGTTGCGACGCTGCCCGCTGAAGATCGAGTATGGCTCGCGGAAGCCATTCATAAGTCGCCGCAGTTGGCCTCAAAGGTCCATTACGAGCGAGTTCACACCGGCTTCACGCGCGAAATCACAGTGACCGTCGAAGACTTGCAACGGCTCTATCAAGAACGACTGAAGTAGTTCGACGCACATTGCAGCAAGCCAATGAAAAGGGCGGCCCATTCGGGGCCGCCCTTTTTTCATGTTTGTCGGTCTCGGCAAGAGAAGAAGTCGATGCTGGCGCGTGATAGTCGCATTTCGCTCCGAAGGTGTGATCTTTTCGCCCCCGGCCTTGTGCCGGGGGTTCAACGGCCTTTGCGCTACTTAAAATCAAGGGCAATTCGAGTAGTGCAAAGGCCGTTAAACCCCCGAGGCAAGCTCGGGGGCGATTTAAATTTCAGCATCCCCGCGAAAGGAAGCTTTTGCGGAGCAAAAGCCGACACTCTTTTCCGTGCGAGTGGTGTCATTTTTGTGACATCCTCTGCGGATCTCGCGCAGCACTCTCGGCGCGAAAGAGTTGCACCGGTTCTTTGAGGCCGATCAGCCATCCGATGCCGGCAAAGGTCGCGATCGCTGCCGTCACGTCGATCGTCATGATCAGCAGCCGAATGCGAGAGGTCTGCACTTCGAACGACTGCTGCAAGACGCGATCGACGAGCCAGAACGCGCCGATCATGAACGTCGTCGCGATGACGGTTCGCAGAGTGCTCCGTCCGAGTTCGCGCCAGTCAATGCAACTCGTCCGACGATGCAGCAGCCATACGGTGAGCACGCATTGAGCAGACGTCGCGATCGACGTCGCTAAGGCGACTCCTCGCGCGCCGAACGGATAGATCAGCGTGAGATTGAGAAGCACGTTGAGTCCCGCAATCCATAGTCCGACTCGCAGCGGCGTCGCGCGATCACCGCAGGCATAGAAGGCTCGCTGAGCGATCATCAGTCCGCACGCCGCCCAAACGCCGAGCGCATACATCGCGATGATGCCGGCCGTCTGACTCACATCGGCTTGATCGAAGTTGCCGCGTTGAAAGAGGGCGGCAGTGAGCGGCTCGGCGATCAGCACGAGCCCGACGCTTGCCGGTACTCCGATCGCAATCACCAGTTGCAGGCCGCGCGTGAGGTCGACTCGAAAGAGGTCGAACTGCTTTCGTTCGGCATGCAGAGTCAGCACCGGATAGATGACCGTGCCGAGCGCCGCTCCGAAGACGCCGATTGGGAACTGCAACATTCTCTGCCCGAGATACATCGCGTGAGTGGTGCCTTCGGTGAGCGGGTAGTGCGTCAGCCATCCGGCTTCGCCGTTGACAGGTGCGGTAAACAGCCATGCAAAAATGCTGTCGGAAACAGTGTTGAGTTGCGTGATCGACAGACCGAGCACAACAGGCAGCATCGTGCGGCCAATCTCGATGACTCGATCGCGACTGGCTGCCCAGTCCCAATGAAACTGAAAGCCGAGCATTCGAAGCGCGGGCACGCAAAGCAGCACTTGCAGCAAGCCAATCACAACGATGCCGATCGAGACTCCGTAGATGCGTCCTTCTGCATCGAGTGCTGTGAGTCCGAGTCCCATTGCGACCGCGATCCAGCAGGCATTGAGCGCGATCGGGAACAGCGCGGGGATCGTGAATTGGCCGAGTCCGTGCATGATCGCCGAAGCCTGCGCGACGACGCAGACCAGCATCAGATACGGAGTCAGCAGCGCGAGCAGATCGAGCACGAGCCGCGCTTCATAAGGCAGTTCGAAGACGCGACTCGCGACGGCGATCGCGATCTCAGTCGTCAGCACCAGCAGCGACAGCGCGACGCCAATCACCAATAAGACCGCCGTGCCGGTTCGCTGAGCAGCAGCATCTCCGCCTTGCTCGCGATCGCGCAGGAAGACGGGCAAGAAGGCTGTCGACAGTGCTCCTTCGCCGAACAGTTGCCGCGCCATGTTCGGCAGCCGAAAGGCCAATGCGAACGCATCGCTGATCGCAGCGTTGCCGAACTGTGCCGCCATGATTCCGTCACGCAGCAATCCGAGAACGCGACTAACGAGCGTCAGCACTCCGACCGAGCGTACTCGTCGCAGCAGACCTCCGTGATGATGACCCGCGGTTTTCAAAGCGGCTCCTTCCAGCGCGACCTCGCTCGCAATCAGTTGTTCGGCTCGTGTTCAATCCAAAGTGAGCAGCGAACGACGAGAGAGAAACTCGAAGGACTCCGTCGAGCCGGACCAGTCGATGAACCCGTTTCTAGAAGAGTTCCTCACCGGGCGGCCTGCACAACGGATGAGGAACACTGGTACGACGGACTTGTAGTCCGTCGAACGTCGTGAGAAGCGACGGACTGCAAGTCCGTCGTACCCAAAAACCGATGTGTTCCTCAAGAAGCGGCAGTCATTACGAAATCGCCATCTGCGCGCTTCCTCACGGGCGCGGGACTGCGACCCAATGCACGATCGAATTGGACCATGCCGGAAGTAATTCCTCGGCACTACTTCAGGGCGGCGACTTCGGGTTGATCAAGTTGCAGGACGACGGGGTTGTCGAAGTAAATCGCTCGGGCGGGGATCTCGCGGTCTCGCTTCATGCCGGCGTTGAAGTGCAGGCCCAGCATGTGCCAGCGACCTTCGTAGAAGAAGATGTCGAAGTCGACATGCACTGGTCCTCGCTCGCCGTTGCCTACTCCATGCACCGTATATGCCTTCGATGAAATCTGTGTAATCGCCATGACATCGTAGGACTCGAACTTCGGTCGGATGCGGCCAATCTGTGCGAACAGCTTTTGCAGACCGTCTCTGAACTTTGCGCGTTCGTCGGGGTTGCGAAAGGCCGGATTGGCTTCGGTCCCGACGTGCTCGATCGCTCGGTCGATCTTGTTGACTCCGGCGGCGTGCACGATGTCGGCCAGTGTGACGAAGTATTTCCTCAATGAGTCTGGAGCGACCTCACGCGGATCGGCTGCTGATGCCGTCGTCGCGATGATCAGAAGCACGAGCAACGCGAATCGAGAAGCCGACGATCGAAGCATGAGTTTGTTCCTTGAGTGAAGTGAGAGTTCGCTGCCGAGAGAGAGTGTGAGTGAAGCGCGATGACGGTGCTGTTTATTCGGTCGACGGAGATTCTTGCGAGTCGGGGGCGGGGGAATTGTGGGGCGGGAGAGGACCTTTGGGATGGAGAGGACCAATAGGACTGAGAGGGCTAAGGGCGGGATGGCGCGCGGCGGCATTTGAGAGGCGTGAGCGGCCTGATTTAGACGATCGGTCGCGATGCGCAGCGTTGTAGGATGGCCGCTCTCGGCCGTCTTCTGCCGGCCAAAACACAGACGGCCGAGGGCGGCCATCTTACGCGCTGTGTAGAACGTCTTACATGCGGCGAGTTAGGCGATGCTGCTCGGGAGCGATTCGGATTTCGGCACGAACCAGCGGTAGATCGCCGGGACGACGAGCGATGTCAGCAACGTCGATGTGATGAGGCCACCGATCACGACTGAGGCGAGCGGTCTTTGCATCTCGGCTCCGTCACTGGTCGACATTGCCATCGGCAGGAAGCCGAGACTGGCAACCATTGCCGTCATCAGCACCGGGCGCAGGCGGACTTGCGCGGTCTCGTAGGAGACCTCGGACAATTGATAGCCCGACTTGCGCATCGCTTCGGCCGCGCTCACCCATACGAGGCCGTTGAGTACCGCGACGCCGAACAAGGCGATGAAGCCGACTCCGGCGGAGATGCTGAAAGGCATGCCGCGCAGAGCGAGCGCAAAGATGCCGCCCGATGCGGCCATTGGGACGGCCATGAAGATCAGCAACGACAACTTCACTGACTTCAGCGACGTATGCAGCAGCAAGAAGATCAACAGCAGCACGATCGGTGTGATGAGCACGAGCCGCTGACTTGCCGATTGCAGGTTCTCGAAGTCGCCGCCCCATTGGATCTCGTAGCCGCTCGGCAAGTTGATCTTCTGCCGCACAGCGTCTTGCGCGTCATGCACGACGGACGCGACATCGCGGCCTCGCACGTTGGCCGAGACGAAGGTGCGACGACGATTTTGGTCGTGCTCAACGCTCGGCGGAGTTTCCTCAAGATGCAGTTCCGCGAGTTCGTTAAGCGGCACCGAATGACCGCTCTCCGTGAAGACCGGCAGTTGTTCGAGGCGCGAGATCTCTCGTCGCCAGTCTTCGGGCAAGCGAACGATGATCGGGAAGCGAGCGCGTCCTTGCAGCACTTGCCCGACTTCCCGACCGCCCATTGATGTCACGAGATTGAGAACTTGCGCGGCATCCATTCCGTAACGCGCGAGTGCTTCGCGACGCGGTTCGATGCGGAGCGTCGAGAGGTTTGCTTGATAGTCCGCCTTCACGTCGACCGTGCCGGGTATCGTCTTCAGCAATGACTCGATCTCTTTCGCAGTGCGGTTCAGCGTTTCGAGATCGTCGCCATACAGCAGCACGGCAATGTCGGCCTTCACTCCGGCAACGAGTTCATCGACGCGCATCTCGATCGGCTGAGTGAACCCGAAGACGACACCAATCACGTTCTTATTGAGCGTCTCTGACATCTCTTGAATGAGTTGATCGCGGCTCTTCGGCTGCGGCCACTCGTGATGCGGCTTGAGCAAGACCCAAACGTCGGTCTGATGCACTCCCATCACATCGTTCGCGATCTCGGGACGGCCCGTCTTACAGAAGACCGTCTTCACTTCCGGGAACTTCATGAGGTGCTGCTCGATCTTCGTGCTCATCTCGATCGAGCCTTCAAGCGTTGCACTCGGCAGTCGCACGGCTTCGATGAGCAAGTCGCCTTCTTCGAGTCTCGGCATGAACTCAGCACCGAGATGCAGAGCGACTGGAATACTTCCTACAAAGACCGCGAGCGCTGTGAGCAACGTCACGACCGGATGCCGAATCGTGCGTGCAACGATCGGCGTATAGAGCTTCTTGATCCATCGAATGAGAAAGACTTCGCGCTCGGACATTGTCTTCGGCAGACACAGCGCGGCCATTGCCGGCATGAACGTGAGCGAGAGCACGAGCGAACCGCCGAGCGCAAAGAGCACGGTCAGCGCCATTGGTTTGAAGAGCTTTCCTTCGGTGCCTTGCAGCGCGAGGATCGGCAAATAGACGACCGAGATGATGAGTTCGCCGAACATCGTCGGCTCGCGAACTTCGATCGCAGCGTCGCGAATGATGTCTTCGTGCTCTTGCCCTTCATGTCCGTGCGACAGTCGACGAATGCAGTTCTCAATCATGATGACCGAGCTATCGACGATGAGTCCGAAGTCGATCGCTCCGAGACTCATGAGGCTCGCGGTGATGCCCGTTGCTTGCATGAGGTTTGCTGCGAAGAGCATCGACAACGGGATCGCGAGCGCGACGACGATGCCGGCTCTCACGCTGCCGAGTAAGAACAACAGCACGACGATGACCAGAAAGCCGCCCTCCCAAAGATTGTGGATGACGGTCTTCAACGTTCGAGCAATGAGCGCCGCGCGGTCGTAAGTGATCTCAATCGTGACTCCGTGCGGAAGCGTCTTTTGAATCTCGGCGATGCGATCTTTGGCGGCTTCGACAACGACGCGCGAGTTCTGCCCGATAAGCATCATCACGAGTCCCGTCACGGCTTCACCTCGACCATCACGAGTGACCGCGCCTTGCCGCGTCATCGGAGCGATCGCGACCTCAGCAACGTCCCGGAGCAGAATCGGAGTGCCGTCTGCTTCGCGCCGCAGAACGGTCGCTGAGATGTCGTCGACGTTGCGAAGTAAGGCTTGCCCTTGAATGAAGCGCTGCTCGTCATGATGCACGACATAGCCTCCGCCGGCCGTTGCGTTGTTCTCTTCAAGACGGTGATAGAGCGACTCCAATGAGATGCCGTAGCTCGCGAGTCGATCGGGATCGGCCCGCACCTCGAACGTCTGATAAGCGCCGCCATGAGTGTAGATCTCGGTGGTCGCCGTATCATTAAAAAAAAAAGGAGCGGGGGGGGGGTGGGGGGGGGGGGGGGGGGGGGGGGGGGGGGGGGGGGG
>CAZNMS010000432.1:0-7748 GCA_964573505.1 uncultured Planctomycetaceae bacterium
GTGGATTGTTGCTCTCGACTACCCTCGCGCATTCACAAAGTGATATTCAGGGTTGTCGACGACGAAGGCTTTCGGGCCGAGTTCCCCTTCAAGTTTGATATTCTTAAAGGTGTAGAACTCCAACAGCGTTGTTTCGTCAAGCCGGTTAGGATCGGCGCCCGGAGCCTTATCCGGCCATGTAAAGTTGCGAGCGTAGACCGGAATCATCAATTGCCGGTCAATCTTGAGGATGCACTTGCGATAATCCTTCGAGACCGTCGGATCGGCGTAGATCACCGTAAACTCGTAGCAAGGACGGCCATCGAAATCGCCATTGTCGCGAACCTCAGCCTGCACCTTATTACCGAGTCGCAGATCCTTCTTGCGAATCTCCAATGCAAGATCTGAGAAAGCTTTGATACCCGCCATTGTAATCGGATAGCGTGACTCACTCATTGGGGTTGAGGAAGTCGGTTCAAACTTCAGCGCCGGTAAGCGATATCCGAGCTTCGGCAATTTCACGATGAGACGCGGATCATCGTCAGAAGCGGGAAAGAGAATCTCTCGACCGACGTCCCCCTTCTCGACCCTGAAGAAGACTCTGTGCGGTCCGTGATTAATCTTCATGAGCATGATTTGCTCGTCGAGCAGTTCGCCGTCGATGCGTTCTTGCTTCGTGAAGGTCGCGGAATATTGAGGTATTTTTTCGAGCCGACCGATTGCACTCTGCAATAGTGCAACCTGCAAGTGCAGCGCGACTTCGCCTTCAAGGCGCATCGTCGACTCTTCAGGAACCGGCGGAGCGTCCGGGTTGAGCGGCTTTAGGTCGACAGCGAGATTTTTGACGTCAGCACCGATCGGCATGCGGTCCATACCGCTTGAAGCGGCGACGATCGCCGCGAAGACCAATCCCAGTGACATCGCTTCTCGGGTCGCCAACAGGCGCCAAGGAATCATGCGTAAGAGTCGGCCTTTGCTGCGGACCTTGAAGTGGCCGGGACGCGAACGCAGAGCGCGAGCCTCTCGCCGAGAAAGGCGATGGCAGAGAGTGCAGCAGGAATTCCAAAGGCGGCGGAGCATACTCAGGGAACCCCAAGAAGAAGTGGCCTAGATCCCTAATCGACAGCGAGGACCCCAGTGCTTCCGTAAGAGATGTGTGCGGGATCGAAATGATGGGCGATACGAGGTGCGTGAGGGCCTCATGCCCGGACTGGGTCGCTGTCGAAGCCTGAAAGTGATCGGCCAAATGAATACGTCTCACGGCCACAAAGTGAGCGGGTTCAGGAGCGCAATCGCAAACGGAAAACCTCCGTTAGTCGTGCGCGGAACCGCCCAAAAGAACCGGGAGTCGTGACAGGTTTCGGTCTTCGTCAGAGCTTGCCTAACCGCCCGAGTCTCGTTGCACTGTGAGTGAGCAATGAGAATTACAACAATTTCGGCCACCTCAGAGAGTTGTGCGAGAGTGGCATGCTCTTCAACTCGCTCACGCAGACTGCACCGCCGCCTGAGGAGAAACCAACAATTACTCTTGAAAGCCACTTCTGAAGTTCGACGTGAGGTCGAATTGTTGCGGGGTCAGTGGGCCTCAGCCGGAATCTGCTGAACCCCGACGCGCCGAGTGACGACTTCTGTCTGCCGAGGCGACTTGCTGCTTTCCGAAACGCGGGCCTATCATCCGGGCTGAGTTGTCAATAACGGTCGATTTGACAGGTTGCGGCGACTTTGCCGAACCGCCGGACTGTTACGTCTGGAAGAATGGTCGGCTCAATTCGTCCACTCGCCTCGGATTGGCAGGTGGAATTGCCTCAGAACGAAGAATGGCCCTGCGGCCCAGGAAGGTTGGTCTATCCTAAAACGGGTAAGTGTCGATCCGACAAATCTGAACCGACCTTCGAACACGAACGCTCCAATGTCGCTCTGAGATGACTGCTGCTCGCAACGCATGCCGGCAGCGATTCTTGCGCACTGGACCGATCTCTGAAGAATCGGATCCTCACAACTGGCAGGCTGCGAGAGGTCGCGGCGCACCGGTTGCTTTTGACGCGACACCCGTCGGCAATCCGCCGAAATGACAGACCATCGTTCTGGCCGTTAGTCAGACAGAGGAGAACTTTCGATGTACGAGAGATTTACCGACCGAGCCCGGAAGGTCATGCAGTTGGCCAATCAAGAGGCTCAGCGGTTCAACCATGAATACATTGGCACCGAGCACGTTTTGCTGGGCCTCGTGAAAGAAGGCTCGGGAGTCGCGGCCAATGTGCTGAAGAATCTCGACGTCGATCTCCGTCGTATCCGTGCTGAAGTTGAGAAGATCGTCCAGTCCGGCCCGGACATGGTGACGATGGGTAAGCTGCCTCAGACGCCTCGTGCCAAAAAGGTCATTGAGTACGCGATGGAGGAGGCTCGAAACCTCAATCA
Source organism: uncultured Planctomycetaceae bacterium (assembly GCA_964573505.1). Classification (GTDB taxonomy): domain Bacteria; phylum Planctomycetota; class Planctomycetia; order Planctomycetales; family Planctomycetaceae; genus AM-0621. Next base: position 2,398 of record CAZNMS010000432.1, read on the forward strand.
CAACTACGTTGGCACCGAGCACTTGCTGCTCGGACTCTTGCGCGAGTCTGAAGGCGTTGCCGCTCAAGTGCTGATGAATCTCGGCCTGAAGCTCGAAGACGTTCGTGAGGAAGTGCTGAATCTTCTCGGTCACGGCGGCGAGGGCGGAGAAGGCGGCGGAGGTGGTGGCGGCGAGCGTGCAGCGGTTGGCGCCGGGGGAGGCACGAAGGGTTCCTCAAAGAGCAAGACTCCTGCACTCGACAGTTTTGGTCGCGACCTCACCGAACTCGCTCGGCAGAGCAAACTCGATCCGGTCATCGGTCGCTCCAACGAGATTGAGCGAGTCATTCAGATTCTCAGCCGTCGCCGGAAGAACAATCCGGTGCTGCTCGGCGAGGCGGGTGTAGGAAAAACTGCAATCGTCGAAGGCTTCGCTCAGATGGTTGTTGCGGGCAACGTGCCGGACCTCCTGCGAGATAAGCGCATCGTCGTGCTCGACCTCGCGATGATGGTCGCCGGAACGAAGTATCGCGGTCAGTTTGAAGAGCGCATCAAGGCGGTCATGAATGAAGTTCGCCGAGCGAAGAACACCATTCTCTTCATCGACGAGTTGCACACGCTCGTCGGTGCGGGCGGGGCAGAAGGCGCGATCGACGCTTCGAACGTCTTGAAGCCGGCTCTCAGTCGCGGCGAGTTGCAGTGCATCGGCGCGACGACGCTCGATGAATACCGCAAATACATTGAGAAGGACGGGGCTCTCGAACGTCGCTTTCAGCAGGTCGTCGTCGAACCGCCATCAGCCGAGCAAACCTTCCAAATTCTGCAGGGCCTGCGCAAGGCTTACGAAGAGCATCACAAGGTTCAGATCACCGACGACGCACTCAAGAGCGCGGTCGATCTGTCGACTCGGTACATCACGGCTCGCTGCCTGCCAGATAAGGCCATCGACGTTATCGACGAGGCCGGCGCTCGCATGCGTCTGAAGTCGATGGTTCGTCCGCCAGATCTCAAAGAGATCGAAGAGGAAGCCGAGCGTCTCAACGCTCAGAAAGAAGAAGCAGTCGCCAATCAGGACTTCGAGAAGGCCGCTTCTCTGCGCGATCAAGCAGACAAGCTGAAGAAGAAGAAGGACGCGATCACCAAAGAGTGGAAGGACAAAGCCAAAGAGAACGAAGGCGTTGTCGATGCTGAAGTGATTGCGGAAGTCGTCTCAAAGATGACCGGTATCCCGCTGACGCGTCTGTCGAGCGAAGACACGGTCAAGCTGCTTGAGATGGAAAAAGAACTACATCGTCGCGTCATCAGTCAGGATGAGGCGATCAAGCAAGTCTGCAAGGCGGTTCGTCGTAGCCGCAGCGGCCTGAAGAACCCGAAGCGCCCGACCGGCTGCTTCTTGTTCGCTGGCCCGACTGGTGTCGGTAAGACGTTGCTCGCGAAGACACTCGCCGAGTTCATGTTTGGCGACGAAGACGCGCTCATCCAAATCGACATGTCCGAGTACATGGACAAGCACAATGTCAGCAAGCTGATTGGTGCGCCTCCGGGGTATGTCGGCTACGAAGAAGGCGGTCAGCTCACCGAGCGAATTCGCCGTCGTCCGTATGCGGTCGTGCTGCTCGACGAAATCGAGAAGGCTCACCCAGACGTCTTCAACATGATGTTGCAGATCATGGAAGAGGGTCACTTAACCGACAGCTTCGGCCGTAAGGTCGACTTCAAAAACACCATCTTGATTCTGACGACGAACGCCGGTGCTCAAGCCATCTCCGTCGGCACGACCTTCGGATTCAGCCGGAAGTCGGAAGAGGCGAGCTACGACAACATGAAGAAGGGTGTGATGAATGAACTCACTCGCGAGTTCCGCCCCGAGTTCATTGGCCGTTTGGACGAAGTCGTTGTCTTCAAGAAGCTCAACAACAACGACCTCAAGCACATCGTCGAGATCGAACTCTCAATGGTCCGCGAACGATTGCTGGAGCGAGGACTTACTCTCGAACTGGCCGACGAAGCGAAGGAGTTCATCATCAAGCAAGGCGGCGATACCGATTACGGTGCTCGCCCATTGCGTCGAGCCGTCAGCACCTGCATCGAGGATCCTCTCTCTGAGGAACTGCTGAAGGGTGTGTTCGAAGGCAAGAATCACATCGTTGTTCGCGTGAAAAAAGTCGGCGAACAAGATCAACTCGACTTCGAAGGCGTCGTGAAGGATGCCGATGCGGCGCCCGCAGTCTCCGCAGAAGAGTTAGTCGGAGCCGGCGCCGAATAACTTCGCCGCCCTGCCCTACTCTCAGTTGAGAGTACCCGGTCATTTACCTGAGAGTCGCCCTCGTCCATAAACGAGGGCGACTCTTTTTTTTTGGCTCAACGCAAAACACTAAAGGCAATAGTTATTACACAACGAATTTGCAGCTCGCGAATACGGACAGATCGCCGCCGAACTCCACTGCATCGGTCGTCCGATGCAGCAAATCGACATGATGATCGCAGCAATCGCTTTCTCGTTGGGGGATTGTTTTGTAAGTGACCTCTCAGTTGCTCGGCTCGACGCCGCGAACCTGTGTGAGGCGAGAACACAGATTGAGTTCTGTGTTTTTCATCCGTGTGCGAAGCCGAATCGCCCAAAGACTTCGCACGCGGATAGTTCCCACACGGATAAGACGCGCCGTAACAAACCTGTCCTTAGTAATGGCGTAATCCGTTCGATGAGTTCCCGAAGAGCGATCGCCGGATTGAGAATTGGTCAATTGGTGAATCGCGCTAGCGAGGCATCAATGCAACGATTTCGAATTGGCAACCTCAGTCGATAGGCGAGTCGATCCGTGACTTGCTGAACTCGCACAACAAGACGTGATGGCGCACGCGTCATCGAAACATCGGCAGAAATCACTCATGACAACCGAACTCTGGCTACCCGCTGTGGAATTGCAGGCGCGCGAGGCGAAGGCTCGTTCGCTGAGCCTCACCGCGCTGGCATTGTCGGGAGTGAGCGGCGTGCTCGCGTTTGTCGGAATGTGGTTGAGGTACTCGCAGGCCGCACAAACGCCGTTGCCGGGAATGAATCATCTCGGCGGTCAATTCGCATGGGCGGCGGCACTTGCGGGAGCATTGTTCGTCGCAACGTACATCGTTCGCGGTGTCTTGATGCAGCGGCTGCAATGGGCGGTCGCGATCAGCCTGCTGCTGCACCTGTTGCTGTGCGTTTCGATGCAAACGCTCGGACTAAGTGTGCCGTTGCAGCAAGAAGCTCAAGCGGATGAGTTGCCCGGCAGGCCGCTCGAGGAAATGCAGCTTCCCGATCACGGAGATGCACCGGATCAAGCGGCATGGGAGCAACCGGCTGAGGTCGCGACTCCCGAACGCCAAATGGAGCTTGACCGGCAGCAAGCTCAAGCGGTCGAAGCCAATCGGCCTGAAGTGGCGAACGTCGAACGACCGGTCGAAGTTGCAAAGCTCGACACTCCGCAGCGGCAGGAGCAAGAAGTGCGGCTCGCTCAAGAGCAGCAAGCGGAACTCGAACGGCAGATGCGCGAGCGTGAACTCAAGCAACCTCAAGCGGTCGCTCAGCCCGAAGTGAAGACACAGCAGCAGAAGCAAGTTGAACTCGAAACGCAGGTCGAACAGCAGAAGCGCATTGCCGAGGCCATACAGGCGCAGCGTCAACCGAATGAGGTTGCCTCAACGGCTCAGCAACTGGAAGCCGCGAAACTTGAAGAGCAACGCAACGAATCGAAGCCGCAGCAGAACGATCCTCGATCGAAGTCAGTCGAGCGCAGCGTCTCCGCTGTCAAAGTTGTTACCCCTCAAGCGACTGAGAGCGTGCAAGTCGCGAGTGCTTCAAAAGCAAAGCAACTGACCACACAAGAGCAGCGAGCAGAAGTCGAACGCCAGCAAGCCGCCGCTGCATTGGCGAGCGCGGCCGGCGGTCAGCTTGCTCAAACCAATGCGCCGACATCCGCCGGAGCGCCGAGCGTGAGCGGCTCAAAGGTCGCGCGAGCAACGAACGACAGCATGTCAGCGAGTGCTGCTCCGAGTGCCGGCGGTGCTGCCGCGATCGCTCGCAATGCGGCACCTGCGGCAGCGGCCTCGGCAGCCGGCGGCCCGGCTCAGACGGTGCAAGTAGCGAGTGCTGCCGGAGTCGGTGCTCCTCAAGTGGGCGAATCAGCGGCAGCAAGTGCGGCGACGCGCGGAACGGCGGCGAGTGCGCCTCTCGGTTCTGCATCAGCAACGGGCACGGCTTCGAACGTTCGCAGTCAGACTTCCGGCGCTGTGACACGCGGCACCGGGGGAGTCGCTCGACCGGGCACTGGCAGCGGTCAGCCCAATCTCGGAAACGCCGGAGCATCGGGCGTTGTTGCGGGAGTCGCGGGGACAAGCGGCAGCGGTTCGGGCACGGGCTCAGCAGCAGGTCGAGGAGTCGGAGCAGTCGGCTCGCAAGCTGGCGAAGTGCAGGTCGCGACCGCGGGCACGAGTGGCTCAGGCCGAGTCGGCGGAGCGGTCGGCAATGGCCCGAGCGGCACGTCGATCGGGCGACAGGCGACGGGCTTACCATCGAATTCGAATGGCGCTTCCGCCGGAGTGGGCAGTGGCACCGGACCGGGAACTTCGACGGCTCCATCGTCGGGATCGGGAATCGGTGTTGGCAGTTCGAATGGCAACGGCATCGGTCGCGGGACGGCAGGCACGGGACTCGCCGCGCGCGGCACCGAGCCTTCTGCAAAGCTCGGTTCCGATGCCGGCTTCTCCACTGGATCGGGCTCGGGTCTCTCGACGAATCGCAGCGGTGCGGATGTAAGACTTCCGACAGGTGCCGACACCGCCGAGCAAGCAGGCAAGCTCGTCATCGCCGGTCCTCAAGCAACCGGAGGCAGCGGCATTGGCAGCGGGCCTCAAATGGCGTCGGTGCCTCGACGCTCTGCCGGACTGCCGGGCAGTGGCGGGCCATCAGGAACGAGCAATGCTCCATCGAGCGGCGGTGGAGTCGGTCAGCCGACTCGCCTGAGTGGCGGTCCGACTCGCAGCGGCATTGGCGACGACCGTCCGAAGCTTGCATCTACTGAGCAAGTAGCGGGGCTTATCAAGCATTCGGTGCCGGGCATCGGAGCGACCGCCGAAGCGAAGATCACTGCGAGCCTCTCCTTAAGAAAGAGTGATGCGCGACGCGAAGCCGCGAAGTCGCTCGGCGGTTCGACGCAGTCTGAGGAAGCGGTTGAACGCGGGCTTGAATGGCTCGTCCAGCATCAGCATCCCGACGGGCGATGGAGCATTCACAAGCTCGCGTGCAAAGACCATCAATGTGCCGGGCACGGCAGTTTCGAGTCCGACACAGCAGCAACGGGGCTCGCGCTATTGGCGTTCTTAGGAGCCGGCTACAC
>CAZNMS010000433.1:0-7741 GCA_964573505.1 uncultured Planctomycetaceae bacterium
GTGCTTCGAGCGTCTTTACGAGTTCGCCCGATGCCAATTCATAAAGCTTGATCGGGCCGGGACGAGTGGGCCGCGTTTCGTCGCCCGATGCTGTCGCGATGCGCTTGCCGTCCGGTGAGAGCGCGAGTCCCATGATGGGATCTTCCGCTTCTTTGACGATGACTTTGCTCTCGCCGCTCGCGAGATCCCACTGCCGCACGGTGCCATCTTCGCACGAGGTCAGAAGCTGCTGAGTTCCCGGCACAAGTACGAGCGCCGTCACAAAGCCGCGATGACCTTTGAGTTCTCGGCTCGCGCCATCTGCGACGTTGAACGCGACGATCTTTTGATAGCCGCCGGCCAGCAGACTCTTTCCGTCAGCCGTGAAGGCCAATGAGCGGACTCGTCCGAGCTTCCCGGTCAGTTCTCGAACGACGCTCCGCTTCTCGGCCTCCCAAAGCACAACTTTGTCATGCGTGCCCGTCGCGATGAGCTTGCCATCGAGCGTGACTTCGACGCTCGTCACCCAGTCGGTGAATCCGCCCAACGTGCCAACTTCTTGCACGTCGACACTGTCCGCAGCGGGAAGCGGACGAGTCATCAGCAGCGCTGCCATCAGGCACATCGACATCAAGACGCTCAGTCGTCGCATGAGGTGCTCCTCAAAGAAATGGAGAAAGGAAGCAGCGGACTGAAAGGAGCGACGAAGTCGTTCTCGATCTCGTTCGAAGCGTTGCTTGCAGTCCATTGAAATCGCTTCCGGCAACATAAGCCTGCATCGATCAGAACCCAACACAGACTCCAACTGGCCTGATGAAACGGCTATGCGACCCCGCCGTCTTCGTGCAGCGAGTTCAGGCGATTGCGACAGCACCGTAGCTGAAGTCGTCAGACTTCAGACTCTCGCGTGAAGACGTCCGAATTCTGACGAATTCGGCTACCGCTCCTTTCATCGCGCACACGAGGTGCTACCCCTTCGCGCAGCCAGCAAGCCGTATTGACCCTCTTTTTCTGACGGGCCTATGTTCCCGGCCCTCATTCGATTCGTGAGGAGTTGCGCGCCTGCGCGGCCTCTCTCGTTTCAGTGCGTCGAGCATCCTCTTTCGACGTGCTTTGCCGTTCGGCATCACATCTGACTTCCCGCCTCTGAGCCGTTTCGGCTCGTCTCCCCTGCCTCTCCGCACGAAAGCCGCGCCATGTTTGTCCGCTTCTGCTTCTTAAGAGCGAGCCGGTCTTTGCGGGCTCTTTCTGTCGTCATGACCTTGCTCATGCTGACGTCGCTCGGCGGCTGCAGTGGGCTCGGACTGAAAGGCGGCGATTGGTTCAAGAACCCCTTCGCGAAGAAGAAGAACGCCACTCGTTCTCAAAGTCCCGAGAAAGACGAAGACGAATTCGAGGACACTGGGACGAAGGTCAATACGCCGCTTGTCGGCGACTACACCACTTTCGGCGGGTTGCACGGAGTGACGTTGCAGGGAGTGGGGCTCGTTGTCGGACTGAACGGCACGGGCGGTGATCCGCCGCCGGGTGCGTATCGCGAAGCATTGCTCGATGACCTCAAGCGACGAGAAGTCCGCACGCCGAATGAACTCATCGCTTCGCCCGATACCGCAATGGTGATTGTGACTGCGGTGCTGCCGCCGCTCGTCGATAAGGGCGACCATTTCGATGTTGAGATTCGCGTTGAAGGCGAGAGTGCTCGCAGTCTCAACGGCGGCTATTTGATGGAGACGATCCTCTCTGAGACCGCCGTCATTGGAGGGACTCAGCAACTCAAAGGTCACGTTGTCGCAAAGGCAAAGGGACCAGTGCTCGTTTCGACGGGCGAAGGTCGCGAAGAAGACAAAGCGGGCGTGCTGCGTCGCGGTAAGGTGCTCGGCGGTGCTCGCTCACTCATTGATCGCGACATGTCGGTCTATCTCAAGAGCGACTTCCGCAACTTTCGTAATGTCACTCGTATTGCAGACCGCATCGGTCAGCGATTCTTCTCGTACAACGAGCACGGCACGCGCGAGCCTTTGTCGAAGGCGCAGACGGATCAGCGCATCAATCTCAAAGTGCATCCGCGCTACAAAGACAATCACGCTCACTATCGGCAGGTCATCGCGCATATCGCGTTCCGCGAGACGCCGGTTGAACAACGCGTCCGCATGCAGCGACTCGAACGCGAGCTGCTGACTCCCGAGAAGTCCGAACGAGCCGCCTTGCAACTCGAAGCGATCGGCACCGAAGCAATCCCGATCTTGAAGAGCGGCTTGAAGAGTCCGCATCTCGAATGCCGGTTCCATTCAGCCGTCTCAATGGCGTACCTCGAAGACTCCGACGGACTCGATGTGCTCAAAGAAGCGGCGTTGAAAGAGCGCGCGTTCCGCGTCTTCGCTTATACGGCGATCTCGGCTCTCGACGATCCGAGAGCACATCTCGTTCTGCGTGAGCTGATGAGTGCTCAGCCGGTCGAGAACAAGAAAGAGTTCGACAGTGCTGAGACTCGCTACGGAGCGTTTCGCGCTCTTTGGACGCTCGATCGCAACGATCCCTTCATCGCGGGCGATCATGTGAATGAGGAGTTTTGGTTACATCCGCTGCATACAAAGGGCGGACCGATCGTGCATATCACGCATCGCAAACGAAACGAGATCGTGCTCTTCGGTCACGATCAAGAATTCATCACGCCGCTCGCTCTGAGGGCCGGTAATCACATTCTGGTGACGTGCCGCCCCGGCAGTGACTTCATCACGATCAGCCGCTTCGCCGTCGGCGAGAAAGATCAGCAGATCAAATCAACGCGCCGCATCGAAGACGTATTGCGAGCTTGCGCGAAGCTCGGAGCGAGCTACCCCGACGTTGCTCAGCTATTGGTGCAAGCCGACAAGCAACACAACTTGCCGGGTCGCTTCGAGATCGACGCACTGCCGCGAGCCGGACGCGTCTACTACCGCGACTCCGACAACAAGAACGAGACGCGCATCGGTCGTCCCGCTCAAGCCCCGAACTTGTTCCTGCAAACCGAACCGGAAACCGAAGACGGCGAGAAGACCGACGAGTCCGAGAAGGATGACTCCGGTCGAGCCTCATTGGTCGACGCTCGCACGGCGAAGACCGAATCGAAGAAAGGCTTTTGGGAGTGGAACTGGTTAAGGAGCAAGAAGAGTGAGTGACCGCGTTGTTTCATGAGTTTGCATGCGTGCCTTCTTCGTAGCCGAAATCGTGAGATTTCGGACGCAGTGACTGCGGCTCCCGAGATCTGACGATCTCGGCTACGGATGATGGCCTATCGCATGAAGTGAATGGGACTCATGAGACGGAGGGCCGAACAATCGCTCCCCGATCTCATGCGTCCCATTCGTCGCCTCAGTCCCAGTTCGTCGTGACATTCGTCGAAACATTCCCCTCAAGGTCCCCTCATGCTGAAGGCGCTTGATCTCTTCGGCTTCAAGAGCTTCGCGGATCGGACTCGCTTCGACTTCGCGCTCGGGATCAATGTCGTCGTCGGACCGAACGGCAGCGGGAAGAGCAACGTCGTCGACTCGATGAAATGGATTCTCGGCGATCAAAGCCCGAAGAGCCTGCGCGGCAAAGAGATGACCGACGTCATCTTCAACGGCTCGTCCGGTCGCAAACCCGCAGCGTTCGCCGAAGCGTCGCTGACGTTCGACAACACCACTCGCTTTCTGCCCGTCGAGACCGATGAAGTCGTCGTCGGTCGCCGTCTGTGGCGCAATGGCGATTCGGAGTATCTCATCAACGGAGCCGTCGCGCGGCTTAAGGACATCAAAGACGTCTTCTCGGGGACAGGTGCCGCAACGTCGGCCTACAGCATCATCGAGCAAGGGCGCGTCGATCAGATCTTGCATGCGAACGCCGCCGCTCGACGTTCGGTGTTTGAAGAAGCCGCCGGCATCAGCAAGTTCAAAGCGCGCAAAGTCGACGCGATCAAGAAGCTCGAACGCGTCACTCAAAACTTGCTGCGTCTGACAGACATCGTGCAGCAGCTTGAGTCGCAACTGAACTCGACGCGCAATCAAGCGGCAAAGGCGGCGAAGTGGCGCGAGGTCTCTGAAGAGCTGAAGAAAGTTTGGCTCGGACTCGTCGCTGACGATCATCGCTTCTTCAATCGCGAGTTGAGTCAGCTCGATGCAAAGCTCGCCGGTTTCAATGCCGAGATCGACGGTTACTCGCAGCAGCAGCAAGCGATCGAAACGCGGCTCGCATCGTTCGATCAAGAACTCAATGGCGTTGAAGATCAACTGCGCGATGCCGAGCGGCGCGCCAGTGCCAATCGCGAGATCGTCGTCAGTCAAGATACGACGATGCGGCATGCGACCAATCGGCTGCGAGAACTCGAATCAGAACTCGTGCGCTTGCGTCGGCAACGCGGCACGACCGACGCGCGGCTTAAGCAAGTCGCGGAAGAACTCGAAGCGTCGCGGCATGAACTCGATACGTTCGACGATACGTATCTCGCGCAGCAGAACGTTTTGCAGCAGCACGACGAGCAACTCGTCGGACTCGCGACCTCTCAGCAAGAATTATTACAGCAGCTTGAAATCAAGCGGCACGACCGCGCCGCGCTCGTGCAGCAAGGTCATGACACCAATCAGCGGCTCGCGCTCCTGCAAGCGCAGATCGAGTCGTTGCAGCAGACTCGCAAGCAGCTCAGCGAACGCCGCGAAGCACTCTCGATCGAGATCGACTCGTGCCAATTGGAGTTGGGACGGCGGCAAGCAGCAGTCAATGAAGTGCTGACGAAATCAGGAGCAGTCAACGAGTCCTATCAGTCCATTCGCTCGAAGCAGAAGAAGCTCTTGAAGGAGCAAGAAGCGACCGGACAACGACTCGCAGAACTGCGTGAGAAACGCAGCGGTGCATCGGCACGAGCAACGGTGCTCGAAGATCTCGAGCAACGGCAAGAAGGACTCGCGATCGGCGTCAAAGAGATTCTGAATCGCGCGCGTTCGTCGAACTCCGAACCATGGAACCGCATTCTCGGCAGTGTCGCCGACTTGCTCGAAGTCGAACTAGATAACGCCGCCTTATTGGAGGTCGCGCTCGGCAACCGCGCGCAGATGATCGTGCTCGATGAAGTCGCGCCGCTGATCGAGTACCTGAATCGCAGCGGCGTGCGCATTGAAGGTCGCGTCGGGTTTATTGGGCTGAAGGATCCTGCGGCAGTGCGCCGCAGTGATGGGGCGAATGGGAATGGGACTACTGGGACGGCTGAGACGAATGGGACTCACGAAGATGACGACGCTGCGGGCGGAAATCTCATTCGTCCTCTTCGTCCCATAAGTCCCACTACAGCTCATCCGAGTTCTTCGACGAACTCCGCACCAACTCAATGGGGCAGCAGCGCCATCGACCTGCGCGGCGATCGCGATGTCTTGCATCGTGCAGACGATCTCGTAAATCCGCTCTGTCCGCGTCGCGACCTCGCTGAGCGACTGCTCGCGAACACATGGGTCGTGACGTCACTCGATGCCGCATTGCGACTGGCTGCGGCACATCCGCCGGGGCTGCGCTTTGTCACGATGGCCGGCGAACTGCTCGAAGCGGACGGATCGGTCTATGCCGGAACCCTGCGCGGCGAGACGGCGATCCTCTCGCGCAAGAGCGAACTGCGCCGACTGAAGAACGACATCATTCGCTTCGATCAAAGCGTCGACTCGTGCGAACGGCAGATGCAGGCATTGTCCGAACAGCTTGCTGCGATCGAGTCTGAGATGACGACCGCTGCTGCTCAGCGCGACGAACTGAATGATCGCGTCTCGCAGATTCGCTCTGAGTTCGAGCGTCAGCAGCAAGTCCTCGATCGCTTCGTGCAAGACCGAGATGCGATCGATACGCAGCTCGCTGAGAACTCGGTGCTCGCTACGGAAGCGAATGGAGATCTCGACCGCAGCCGTTCGGACCTCTTTGAGATTGAGGAAGCTCAGCAAGGCTTCGAACGCGCTGTTTCGGAACTCGAACAGCAGCGGATCGTGATTGATGAGCAGCGTCACAAACTCATCCAGTTGCAAACGGAAGAGAAGCTGAAGCTCGCGAAGAAAGAAGAGCGACGATCGGGCCTTTCAAAGACTGTCGAGCGTTTGCAGTCCGAGTCGAAAACTCGCCGCGAAGAAGCCGAAGAAGTCGGCAAACGCTTCAAGCAACTCAGCGAGCAACGTCGTGAGGTCGAGTTGCAATTGCTCAATGCCTCTGCGGAACTCGCTGAAGTCGCCATTCATGCCGAGAAGGTCGCGGATGAAGTTGCGGCGTTGTCGCGACAGAAGCAGCGCATGCGCTCGGTGCGAGCGGAACTCGGCGAAGAAGAGACGCGCATTCGGCAAGCGCGTAATGCGGTGTCAGATAAATTGCATGCCGAAGAACTCCGAGCGCGAGAGATCCGTCATCAGCTCACAACCTGCGGTCAGCGCATCGAAGAGGAATACGCGCTCTCGCTCGATCAAGTGGTGTCGTCGGGAGCGTCTGCATTCCGAGATTTGCTGATCGCACGCGGGATTTGCAGCAAAGAAACGTTTAACCGCGACCCTCTGGGGAGCGCGTCCGCTGCGGCAACGAATCGCACAGACGGCAGCGAAGGCAATGGTGCAACTGCGACGAATGGGACCACTTCCGAAGGCGGTGATGCAACAACCAATGACGACGCAGCCGCAACCGTTCTTGCCATTCGTCCCAATGGTCCCACTAGTCCTATCGATGCCTCGATCGACTCCGAAGACTTGCTCTCCGACGACGATCTCGCATTCGCAGCGCTCGGTCTTGCTGACGATGCCGCAACCGAACCGACGGCTAGCGTTTCACCGGTCACCGAACTCGCACCGTCCGACGACCCGCTCATTGATCCGACCGGCACGCTCAAGTTTGAAGACGTCCGCGCGGAGCTCGACGAAGAGGTCAATCGCCTGCGCCGCAAGCTCAAATCAATGGGCAGCGTGAATACCGACAGTCTCAAGGAGATCGAAGAGCTCGAAACGAAGTTTCAACACTTTCACGCGCAGCTCATGGACCTCACGGAAGCGAAAGAGACGCTCGAAGACATCATCAAGAAGGTCAACGCCGAGAGTAAGCGGATCTTCTTCGAGTCCTTTGAAGCGATCCGCAAAGAGTTCCGCGAACTATTCCGCAAGCTCTTCGGCGGCGGTGACGGCGATGTGATTTTGGAAGACCCCGAAGACGTGCTCGATTGCGGCATCGACATCGTCGCGCGTCCGCCCGGAAAAGAATTGCGCAGCATCAGCCTCTTAAGCGGCGGCGAGAAAACGCTGACGGCCGTCGCGCTACTACTCGCGATCTTCAAGAGCCGCCCGAGTCCGTTCTGCATTCTCGACGAAGTCGATGCCGCGCTCGATGACGCGAATGTCGAGCGTTACGCATCCGTCGTGCGCGAATTTCGCGACACAACGCAGTTCATCATCATCAGTCACCGCAAGCGGACGATGGTCGTCGCCGACATCATCTACGGCGTGACAATGGAGCAATCCGGCGTCTCAAAACGTATGTCCGTCCGCTTCGAAGACGTCGGCGAGAACGGAGAATTCAAAGCCCCGCCGGGACAAGCTCAGGCGGCTTGAAAGAGCACCGGCGAACTCCGTCATCCGTGCCGACGTCGAAGCACCGCATGTAGGCGAAACGACATACATTCGCCGCCCGCGTCGACATGCAACGATCGAAATTGGGCATAGTTCACAAGGAGGTTGCAGAGCCGCGCCCGTCAGGAAGCGGAATCCGTTACGAAAACGCCAAAAAGCCCCGTCCAAACGGG
>CAZNMS010000434.1:0-7718 GCA_964573505.1 uncultured Planctomycetaceae bacterium
AGACCGCTTTGAGTGCCGGATGCGCGTCGATCATGCCAGCGGCTGCATAGAAGCCGGGGTACGAGATGCCCGCCATTCCGACGCGGCCGTTATGCCCCTTCACGTGCTTGAGCAGCCATTCGATCGTGTCGAAGGTGTCCGAGCTTTCGTCGACATCGGTCGGCTTCGTCTTCACCGGGACGTGAGGCGTGACTTGCACGAAGTTGCCCTCGGACATGAACCGGCCGCGCACGTCTTGATTGACGAAGATGTAACCGGCTTTGACGAAGTGCTCGCTCGGGCCGACGCGCGCCGGGTACTTATCTTCGCCATAAGGAGCACAGCCATACGGCGTGCGCTTCATGAGGATCGGATAAGTCTTCGTCGTGTCTCGGGGCACAAAGACCGACGTGAAGAGCTTTACGCCGTCGCGCATTGGGATGTGAAACTCGTGCTTCTGGTAGTGCAGACGCAGATAGCTTTCGAGCTGCGCCGCATCGGTTGAGGACGGCGTCTGAGCCCAACTGGTGACAGTCGTCAGCAGCAGGCACGCACAGATCAGAGCATGCTTCATGGCATCCTTTCGCAGCGGAGGAGAGTCGACGAAATGCGATTCGCACGGTGGGGCGAGGATGCTGACAGCGGCTCGGAAGAGACTCAACGAATTGCCGCCAACCAACATTGAGACAGCATTGAAGCGACCTATCATCCGCCGCCGCGCGGCATCGCCTGAGGAGTGATGCACAGCGAACGTAAGATGGCCGCCCTCGGCCGTCTGCCTTCTGCATGCGGGAAGACGGCCGAGGGCGGCCATCCGACGCGCGGAGCACCGATCAACGCTGCTTCGCAAGCTCCGCGATGTAACAGTAACTACTCACATCAAATAGACTGGGCCATGAGCAAGAGCCGTCATCAACGTCAGCAAGCCGCTAAGCCGCCTGCTTGTCCCGCTGCGAATGAGATCTTCGATCATCTGCATCAATTGGTTGATCGCTTGTTGAAGGATCACTTCCAGTGCGTCGCGGGGATCAAGTCCGATCAACCGGCGACATACACAATCCCTTCGGGCGAGACCGGCGAATACGACTTCGTGTTGCGAGCAAGCGGTCCGCGCACGCGCGGTCGTCCGAAGGTGATCTACATCGACATCACCCGCCGCGCGACTAAGGACGCACGCATTCTGGCGATCACAACGGACGAGGCTCTCGAGCGGCGCGACATGCGCTTCGTGATCGGACCGGAGTTGCCAGTTTTCAGCTTCTATCAAGGCTTCATCGACAATCACGGTCTGCCCGCCGAGCCGAGCGTCATCCCCGACGTGCCGCAGTTCATCGAGCGACTGACGGCATCCGTGAAGCGAATCATCAGCCACTTGCAGGACTGGTACGAGTCGCATGCGAAGACCTTGCTCTCGTTGAAAGAGCGACAAGACATCGTCGAGCGGTTGCTCGACTTCTAGATCGCACGACGCACGAGAGCGTTCGCGAGCCGTCTTCTTAACGCGGCGAAGCCGCCGCCAAGACGTAGCTTGATTCTCTGATGCGAGCATTCTTCGCGCACGATGCTCGACTCGCAGAGCCAAACTACGAGATGTGCCGCTTGACCTCATCGCAGAGGCCGGTTGCCGCTCTATAGGGCAGTGGGTATCGTCCCGCCCGCAATGAGCAGCCCAAATTTCGCTGGCTTTTTCGAGTCGCGGCGCTGCTTCGGACTTAGCACGACCGCGTCCATTCCCTTCGTCATTCCGGCTATTGCCGGCGTGCGATCTGCCGCTTGAGGGCGGAACAACAAACGCGGAACTCAGCAGATCGTGCGTTGGAGAACTAGAAGGATCACGCATCATGGGATTGTTGGCAGGCAAGAAGGGCCTAGTTTTCGGCATCGCGAACGAGCGGTCGATCGCCTGGGCGATCACATCAAAGCTGGCGGAAGAAGGAGCCGACATCGGCTTCACTCACTTGCCCGATAAAGACCCCGAGCGTGCTCGCAATGAACGTCGCCTGCGCCAGTTGGTCGATCCGCTGAATCCGAAATTGGTGATGGCTTGCGACGTCTCAACCGACGAGCACATCGACGCCGTCTTCGCGAAGGCCAAAGAGGTCTATGGCCAATTGGACTTCGTGCTGCACTCAATCGCCTTTGCGACGATCGAGGACTTGAAAGGCCCCGTCTACAACTGCTCGCGCGACGGCTTCAAGTTGGCAATGGATATTAGTTGTTACAGCCTGCTCGCACTGGCGAAACGTGCGAAGGACGTGATCGCTCCCGGCGGCGCGATGCTCACGCTGACGTATCTTGGCGGAGAGAAAGTCATCCCCGGCTACAACATGATGGGTCTCTGCAAAGCGGCTCTTGAATCCGCGACGACCTATCTCGCGCACGAGCTCGGTTCCGAGAAGCAGATTCGCATGAACGCACTCAGTGCGGGTCCGTTGCGAACATTGGCAGCTTCGGCGGTCGGCGAGATCGAGCTGATGCAGAAGCTCTACAACGGCTTCTCGCCGCTGCGTCGTTGTGCGACTCATGAAGAGGTCGCGAATACCGGCATGTTCTTGCTCAGCCCGCTCTCCAGTGGCATCACTGGCGAGACCGTGCATGTCGACTGCGGCTATCACGTGATGGGAGCGCCGCCAGTCGAGTTTCAAGCCGGCGAGTAGTGGAAGCGGTCATGCCGCAAAGCAGTACGAAGCCGGTGCATCACCGGCTTCGCGACTGACTAAGAAGCTCGCAAATAGTCGTGGTTCGCGGAGAGACTATGATCTTTTCGCCCCCGGCCTTGTGCCGGGGCACCCTCTGGGTCGCGGGGGGCGATTTAATCACAACCTCTCTGCGAACCAACGTCTGCCGTTGAAAACTCCGGTCATGCACAAAGCTTGAATGTGTTGGTTCGCGGAGCGAACTACGACTATCGCCCTCTTGCACGGTTTCTCGGAGTTTGTCTGGGTAGCATGGGCTTTCAGCCCGTGCAGGCGGACTGGCGATTCGAAGCTGTTTGTAGGAGTAAATACAGCGAGGTTCATTTCGGTCTCGCATTGGGTCGCAGAGCCGCGCCCGTTAGGAAGCGGAGTTTTGGCTATTTCGTAACGGATTCCGCTTCCTGACGGGTGCGGCTCTGCAACTTCACCGTGAACCCTGCCGTGAATACAGCACGGGCTTGAAGCCCATGCTACGGCTATTCGGACACGCTCATAGGTCACTTGCGTCCGAGCGAGGGCATCGCGTGCGTCTTTCTGCGATGATTCGACCGCAACGCGGTCGCCGCAGGCGCACCATCGGAACGCCGATCGAAAGACGACCTGCATCGCGAAGGGATGCCACTGAGACGCTTGCTGGCGTCGCTCCGGGATGCGCGATTCGTTGGACCGGCCTCATTCAGTCGTCGATCCATAGTTGCGACGAGTCGAGCACTTCACCTCGTTGTTCTTGCTCGTCGATCAACCGCCGCCGCAGCCAGTACTGCGAGCAACGGATGCGTCGGGCATCTCATCCGCGCGTTCGCCCAGAAGACGGTATGCAGGCCGGTGAGACTCAGCACCAGCAGCAGCACGAGCACGCGAAAGCGTCGATCGACTGCCGCTGACATCCCGCCGATCAACGCCATGACTGCTAGCGCGACATAACCGAGTCCGACCGCGATCACTGCGGCTCTCGGCAGTTCGCCGGCTTGCTGCGGAACGGGGCTCCATAAGTTGCGAAGGCGACTCCATGCGGCGAGTGCGAAGCGATCGGGATGCTGAACGATCCATTCGCGAGCCATTGCCATCATCGCTGCGTCGCGTGCGATCTCGTCGGTCTTCGCAATGCCGCGCCGGTCGAGTTCTGCTTCGACTCCTTGCTGCCAACGCTCGAACGCTTCGCTGCTCCAGACAGCTCCGAACGGCTGACTCGCCACTGCGTCGTAGTAGGAATCGTTATTACCCAGCAGCGCCGTATAGCCGCCATGCGTCGTCGTGATGATGGGCCGACCGAAGACAACCGCATTCCTCGCGCACCACGGAAGGAGCACCAGCAACGCAGCGAGCACGAACGGAACTCGTTCGCGCCATACACAGCGTCTCTGCTTGATCGACTGAATGAGCCCGACTGCCAACACCATTGCCGCGAACGGCCAGATCGAAGGCCGACACAACGCCAAGAGCCCAAACGCTGCACCGGCCAAAGCAGACGACTTCCCAGCGCCGAGCTGCTGACCTCTGCCGTAGCCGAAATCGTCAGATTTCGGGGGCACCGCGACTGAGTCCGAAGTCTCACGACTTCGGCTACCCCAGTTCGTCCACAACGCCGCGAAGAACGCGACCGTCAGCGCCGTCATCAGCACCTCGGTCATCGCCTGACTCGAATAGAGCAGCAGCATCGGGTCGACGGCAACAAGTCCCGCTGCCAGCAACTCAGTTCGCTCCGTAAGACCGACTCGCTCAGCAAGCCACTTCGTCCCCGCGATCGTGCAGAGACCGAGCACCACTTGCAGCACAGCCAGTCCGACAGTCCCGCCGATCCCGGTGCTGATTGCCACTAGCAGTGGAAACAACGGCGGTCGATAAGCCGTCGGCTGACCGGCCACAGAACAAAAACCGTCGCTGGCTAAGCAACGCTCGGCGATCGCTAAATAGGCATCGGTGTCGACCGAGAGTTGATCGAATCGCAGAGCAACAATGCCGACTCGCAACAGCAGCCCCATGAGCAAGACGCCGACGAATGAGCGTGAGCAGCGACGGCTCTGCGTATCGTCCATTGAGGTCTCGCGGTTCATCGCTTCTGTCTCCGACCGATCACAGCAGCTTCGCGCCAACGCGCCGAATCGCGTCCATCAACTTGAGTAAGTCCTCGCGCGACGTCAGCGGATTCATCACCGTGATGCGCAGCGCCTGCCGCCCGTTGAGCTTCGTCTGCACGATGTAGAACTCGCCGGACTGAATCAGCTCGCGTCGCAGATTGAGTAAGAATTGTGACACAGTCGCTTCAGGAGCATCTCGCAATGC
Organism: uncultured Planctomycetaceae bacterium; assembly: GCA_964573505.1. GTDB lineage: Bacteria > Planctomycetota > Planctomycetia > Planctomycetales > Planctomycetaceae > AM-0621. The sequence goes on from CAZNMS010000434.1 coordinate 4,959, forward strand.
ACTCGGCACATAACGGAACGCGAGGATGTTGCACTCGGGCTCATGCAGCGTTTCGAAGTCTGCAGCATCGCTCAGCAGTTCATAGAACTCGCGCGCTCGATCGAACGTGATGTCGACGAGATCCTCAAAGAGTTGCTGCCCGAACAACGCCCATGTGCCCCACAAACCATAAGCCGCTGCGCGCTTCGTGCATTCGGGAGTGAGCATGCCGCTGTCGTACTCGGCCATTCCCGGTGCTGACGGGTCGAAGAGGTACGGCGCGTCTTGCCGGAATGCTTCGAAGCGATGCTCCTTCTTCCGATAAAGCACGAAGGCACATAACGCCGGCACGAACATCATCTTGTGAGCGTCCCAAACGAGAGAGTCCGCTAGCTCGACTCCACGCAGCAGATGTCGGTACTTGCGACTGAAGCACGCCGTGCCGCCATGTGCCGCGTCAACGTGCAGCCATGCTCCGTGCCGCTGACAAACAGCCGCGATTTGATCGAGCGGATCGAACGCTCCAATCGGCGTCGCACACGCGCACGCTGAGACTGCGATGACCTTTCGCCCTTGCCGCTTCAGCTCAGCCAGTTGCTCATCGAGCTTCTGCGGATCCATCTGCCGCCGCTCGTTCAACGCGGCTCGCAACACATTGCCCGTTCCGATGCCGAGCATCCCCGCCGCGCGCGCCACGCTGTAATGCGCGTCTTGCTGAGCGACCAATACCGGCGATTGCTCGCCGCGTAAGCCGTCTTCCCAAACTCGACCGAGCGTCACATTGCGCGCCGTCAGCAATCCCGTGAGATTCGCGAGCGAACCGCCGTGCGTAATGAGTCCCGCGAACTCGCCGCGCTGCCATCCGACTTGCTCGCCGAGACGCTCAATCAATGCTCGCTCAACCGCCGTCGCCCACGGACCCATTTCGTAGATGGCCATGACTTGATTCGTGACCGACCCGACGGCATCGAACCATCCTGCAATCGGCACCGGCGCCGGAACTTGATGCCCGATGTAATGCGGGTCATGCAGATTGTGCCCGTGAGCGAGCATCTCACTGACGATGTGCTCGAACCGCGTTGCGAGATCACTGACCGGCAAAGGAGCACTCGCCGCCGGGGCTGCATTTAAGATTGCATCCGCCTGCGCGATGTAGTCCTGAGGCGCGCCCCAATTGAGCACCTTCTCGGCCGATGCCTGCACGCTCCGCAAATGCGTCGAGAGCCGATCAACGAGCCGATGCCCGAGCGTCTGCAAAGCCGCCGGATCGAACGCCGCACGCACGCGAGCGTCGCGGGATGTGATGTCTTCAGTGGAAAAGGTCATGACCGATAATCGTTTGCCGAACAGAGAGTCGAATTGCGATACGAGGCGATAGGACGAAGAGGACTCATAGGACCGATAGGAGTTTGTCTGAGTAACCGATAGTCGTGGTTCGCTCCGCGAACCAACGCTTTCAGACGCCATGCATGACGACGGATTTCGACATCAGACGGTGGTTTGCAGATGCGTTGGTTCGCGGAGCGAACCACGACTATTCGTCCCATTCGTCCTCTGCGTCCCATCGGTCCTATCAACCGGCACAACGCAGCGCGGCTTACTTCCGCGATGCCCACAAACAGCCGTGCCCCGACTGGCGACTGGATCCGACAACAGATCCAGCAACCAATCGGGGCACTCTGACGTCAGCGTCGAGTTGCCGACTTACTGCAACTGCTTCGCCCAAGTGGAGTCGCTGTACTCGTCCTTCAACTGCGAAGTCGCGGCTTGAGCACGTTCGGGCTGATCGGTCTTTGCGAACAACTGCGCCAAGTTGAAGAGAGCGCGAGCATTCATCTCGCGCTGATTCTCGAACAAGACTGGTACATGCAAGTAAGCGAGGATCGCTTCCTTCAGTTTGTTTTGCGCCTGCAAGCAATCGCCTTGCAGCACATAAGCCTCAGCCATTCCCTCTGCTTCGTCGGCATTGAGTGCTTCAAGTGCATCACCGACGACCTTCAAGCCTTCGTCATACTTCTTCTGAGTGACGAGCACGTTCGCTTTGCCGACGATTGCCTGATTGCGTCGAGCAACCTCAGCCGGCGAGTCGCCCTTCATGCCCGCGACTTCCTCATAGACCTTGAACGCGCCATCGAGATCCTGCTTCGCGATCGCGACTCGTCCGGCAGCGAGCTTCGCAGCCATCTTGTAGTCGGGCCACTTCGCCGCCGAGAGACGTCCATAAGCCGTCGCCGCGCCTTCGAAGTCCTTCTTCGCCGTAAGCACGTCGCCCAACATGTTGGCCGCTTCATAGAAGCGATAGTGATCCGCACGAGCCTTTAGAAAGGCTTCGAGTTTCTTTGCGGACTCATCGAGTTTCGCGCCATCACCGGCGAGACCTTGCCTCGCCAAAATGCGAGCAATGGCGAACTCGACATCGCCCAGAATGTTCGGCCTCGAAGTCGCCTTCGAGTCTTTCAACGACGCAGTGTAGTTCTCCATCGCGACATCGAACTTGCCGCCCTTTTCAGCACCGAGTCCGAGAGGCAGCGAAGACGGCCCCGCCGCCCACTCAATGCTCACGACATCGTTTGATTCAATAACCGTCTGCCTACCGAGACCGTCCTTGATCGTGACTTGATCCTTATTCGCAGTGATGACGTCGCCATTCGACGCCTTCGAATCGCTCTTGCGATTGATCTTGTCCGCCCAAGACGGCGAAGCCGAAGCACACAACACAGCCAACACACCAGACAGAATCGCAATGCGTTTCATGAGCTTGTCTCGATGAGAATTGAGAAA
>CAZNMS010000435.1:0-7684 GCA_964573505.1 uncultured Planctomycetaceae bacterium
AGAAGCCCGCCGTGAGCGGTGGAGATTGTTCGTCGATAGTCGCCTTTCGCTCCGCGAAAGGAATCTGTTGCGCAGCAACAGCCGACTTCACCTCGCCTTTCCCTTCCGACTCTGTAGCCGTCATTACACCGGTCTTCGCATCCCGCGCATCATCTTTCCCATTACGAGCTTTCGCAGAGCGAAAGCCGACACTGACCAACTTCGGCATCAAGCTCTCAGCCGCCTTGTTGTCACCGACCAGTCGATAGAACTCGAAAGCCGCGACGAGCAGTTCGCGATCATTGTCGAGCGTCAGTCCCTCAATCGCCGCGTTGAACAGCGTCCAAGACAACGGCACATCGCCCAATTGGAAGCACCGCCGCGCCGCTGCAATGCGGAAGTGCGGTCGCGCGAACTGACGCGCGGCTTCCACTGAGCGGGCCGTCTTTTCATTCGTCCCCGTCGTCTCATCAGTCCCATTCAACCCATTCGCATTGCCGCGATCAGCGTCCGCCTGCAACACCGCCTCGCGCACCAGTTTGGTCCACAACTCCGGCGAGCCACTGTTATCGACGGCTGCTTGCCGCAAGTCGGCATTCAGCGGCGCGAGCGATCCGCGAGCGCACGTCTCCGCAAGATGTTGTCGCAGCAATTCGCGCGACAAACGTCCGGCTTTCGCGAGCCATAGCAAACGCGTCTCGCGCACCGTCGGCTGCATGAGTGGATCGTTTTCGAAGGACTCCGCAATCTGTGCCAGATGCAGCCAAACAGCAGTGTCGATCGGCGGCTGTCGTTCGACCGCATCGGCCATCACCAACAGCAACGACCAACGTTGAGCGAGCGTCGAAGTACGGACTCCGTAGCGCACTCGTTGCCAAGCTCTGCTTGGGAACGCCGTGACGGAAGCTCCGCTTCCCGTCCGGTTCTCATCGGCACCCTGACCGTCCGAGTGGCGCTGCGTCTCGGGAAGCAGAGCTTCCGAAGGCCCGTTCCCAAGCAGAGCTTGGGAACGAGTGCGCAAGGGACCGCTGCGACGAATGAGTCCGCCGCTCTTTGAATCAGCCGCATTTCCATTCGTCTTATTCGTCCCCTGCGTCCCATGCTTCTCTTCAGGCACCAGCACTGTCTGAATCACGTCCCAATCGCGGTCGACTTGTTCGATCAACTTCGCCGATTGCAGCTTCAACGAGTTCGTGTAACGCCCGCTGGTCCAATTCACCGTGAAGTTATGCAGAGCACACAACCGCTGAATGAAAGGGCTAGCTGACTTGCCGGGAACGAATTCGCGATGCAGGTCTCCGTTGACCAACGGCATTTCGCAGTGTTCCAAATACCGAGCCAGCGCCGAGTCCGGGAACTTGCCGACGAGATCACTGACCGCTGCTGACTGATACATGCTCGACAACAAGACCGCGTAGCCCACCATCGCTTCGTTCTTCGCCGTCGCGCAGTCTTTGGCATCCGCTTTCGCATTCGACGCGCTGACATCGCCGATCGGCATGCAGCGAGCTTTGATCAACTCGACGAGTCCCTGCTGATTCACTTCCGTAAAGAAGGTTGCGACCGTCGTCATGATCTCGGCATCACTGAGGTGCCCGAAGTCGAACTTACCATCTCCGTTCGTATCGACTGAGACGCCGTTATGAGTCCGACTGCGATACGGCAGAGGCAGCACAACGAGGTTGTCGGTCTCGACCGTGAATTGCGGAGCCTCGATCGGCGTGCGTTCAAACTTCATCGCCGCAAGTTCCTTCCCTTCGCCATTGAGCACTCGCACGAGCCCATCAATTGCGAAAGTCATGCGTCGCAGCACGCGCGGTTCGGCATCCGGCTTAGCACGCACGAGCCAACGCTTCTCAACGAGGCGCGCATCGGCATCGAACTCAAGTTCGACGAAGTAGCATGGGATTCCATCCCGTGCGTCTTTCTTCATCTTCTGAAGAGCAGCCTGCTGCTCGTCTTGTTGCTGCGGTAAGGCCCCGGTCGCGTCTGCATTCCTCGCGTCCTTCTTCCCTTCGCCGTCAATTGGATCAGAGAGCACGGGATGGAATCCCATGCTACGAGGCATCAGTCGCAACACCCGCTCTGTAACAACAGTGACATCCGCCTCAACGCTGAGATCCTCCGCACTGGGCACGAGCCACGGAATGAGTTCCAGCAACTCCGCGCGATGAAAGCGGCTGAGCGATCGTTTTGCTCCGAGGGAGATCTCGGGATACAGCGACCATAAGTGCGAACCATCCGACCGCAGTTGTTCGACAAGCCCCGACGGTAGCGTGCGATCGAGCATGAACTTGCCGGAGGAATCGACGCGGAGAGTGGCATCAGACCGCAGCGTGCCTTCAAGCCCCGTTTCATGGGACGAAGGAGACGTCTGAGACGAATGGGCCTGCGACGGAGAGGTCTTTTCTCCTACGTCCCCGCCGTCCCCCGCGTCCCGTTTCCCGTCTCCGTGAGCACTCATCCGAACCGGCAAGCGCACCGCTTCCCAACCGCGAGCCCGCGCCTTGTTGATGAGCGCCTGCGCCTCCGCCGACACCGTCCCACGACGCGGCTTGAATGCCTCTCCGCCCTCTGCTTCCAACACCGCCGCGCGATCAGCCTCAGACGTCTGCAAGCCCGGCGCGTAATCGACGAGCGGTCGCACTCGGTTCGCCATCTTGAGTCGCGCGCTAATGGCATCGCTCACCGACACAACATGCACCGCATGCTCAAAGAGCCGCACATCGAGCCCGCGCGGTTCGAGCACTTGCCGCAGGCACTCCGCAATCGGAGTGTCCTTCGCCGAGAATGAGATCGGGTTATTTCCGCCCGCTTGAGCGATCGCGTTGTTGTCATAGCTGGCGTTCGTCCCGGCCATCTCAACGAGCGACTTCACAACGTCCGACAAGCGTTGTTTGTCGAACGTCACCGACACCTTCGTCCGCAGCCGATGCAAGTAGGTCGGGCTTCCATGCTGACGAGCAAGGGTCGTGTATCGCTCCTGACCGAATGGCCGATACGCCAACATCGTTCCGTTAATCGGCTCATACAGATCACCCCCGAATGCCTGCGGGAGCACATTGCGCAACTCGATCGGATCCAAGTCCGTGAACGACGTCGTTCCGAACCGCAACGTCGCAGGAGCCATCAAGCGGCTCACGACGACCGGCTCGCCGAATTGGTTGTTGAGGGACGGCTCTGCTCCGGCGTGTTCGCGAACCCATAGCGGCTCAAACTCCCATTGCGGCAGCGAGAAATCAGGGCCATCAAACATCGCCGCGAGGAGTTCTGGCTGCCGGATCCGGTTGATGTTGAAACGTCCTCTCGAACTCAGATTGCCGTGCTCATTGAAGAGCCAAGGCCGATGAAATGACGGTTCGATCCATCCCCGAATTCGTGATTCCACCGACGGATCGTCGTGGAAATCGAGAAGGTAGTCATCCAGCGCATCGCCATGACGGCTCAAGACATCATTGCCGAAACCTCCAAAGTTAAACTTGGGCACAACTCCCGACCCGCTACCGAACAACGTCGCGTTCACGTCCATTCGGCTGCGTCGAATGAAGTCGTCGTTCGTGAAGCTCCAATGGTTCCGCAAGCCTTGCTGAGAGAACCGACCGTTCCTGCCGAAGTACGCAGCTTCGCCATCAACGCCAACGCCAACGCGATACACCGGGCGTCTCGAAGTCGCATTGAGCAACGTTGCATTGAGATCAATCACCTCATCGAGGTCGACATCGCGATTGTTGTCCGAGATATAGAAGTAACTATTCCTACTTTTCAGCTCGAACGGCTCATCGAAGGGTCTTCGAATCCCAGCTCCACTCATAAATATTTCAGGGACAACAAGCTCATCGAGCCCGCCGTTGCCGTTTACGTACTCGTCCCTCAGTAGAAGCTTTGGACGCCCCATGAAGACCCCGTTGAATTGGTTCTCTCCGAGCATCTGAAAGCCGCTCACGTTGACGCTAAGTTCGGTTAGCAGATTGCTGCGGACATCCCACCGATTGTTCTCGAACCACAGATTCATCGCCGGTCCCGACATCGGCATACGCCAGCGTCCTTCGATGTCCGGGTACGTGTAGTCGACGTCGGGCTGTGGGATGCGCGGCGTGCCCCAACCGGGATTCCACAAGCGATGTGACAGCACCGACGCGCGCAGTGCCTTCAAGCTGTCGGTCTGAGACTGTTGAGCAACGCGCACTTGATCGAGCACCCGCCGCAGTTCACTCGTCTCAATGCGCACTTGCCGAGCGAGCTTCTTCACCTCCGTCAGAGCGCGACGATCCTTCATCGCCTCACTGAGTCCTGCGCGAGCGGTCTTGAGTTTCTCAACACGCTCGGTCGCGCGCTTCTGCAAGTCATCAAGCGATTCTTTCTTCGCCGGTTCGTTCTCGATGACGACCTTGATCTCGACCGGAGCCGGGTACAGCGCCCAAAGGTCCTTGCGGCCTCGATCGACATTGAATTGCACATACATCGCTTCGTCTTCGAGCACGAGCAGCGAGGTAAACGGCGACATCACATACATCGCCTTGCTGAGATCAATGATCGCATTCTTGTGCTCCTCGGCCCCGAGCCCGACCAGTCGATCAATCTCCAATCGCGCCCAAGTGCGCGGCAGATAGCTCGCCCGCTTCGCGACGTCGGTGACGTTGATGGTCTCAGAGAACTCATTCGCCCGTTTAACCGCGACCCTCTGGGGAGCGCGTTCGTTGCGGCCCGGCTCTGTATTAGAAGTTGCACTCTCCGATCGAGCCGTTGCCGACGCGCTCCCCAGAGGGTCGCGGTTAAACGATTCGATCAGCGTGCCTTTCACGGTCACGCGCTGCGGCAGCGACGCACCCGCAGGCAACCGCGCGACCGCCGCGAACTCTTGTCCGTCCGCGATGTGCCGCTCGAACGGCAAGAAGACAACGCCCGGTTGCTCGCACTCGACCGAGACATCAACCAATCGCGGCGCGTTGAACGTCGACAGCAATTCAAACGCGCGCCACGCAACGGCTTCATCCGGATTGATCTGCGTCACAAGCCCGCGCGATCGCTCGGCTGCCGCTTGCATGAACGACTTCGACCAGCGCTTGCCGACCGCAACGCCAATGTATTTGTAGGATGGCCACTCTTGGCCGTCCGCCGTGACGTTGGACTTCGCAGTCTCCAACGAACCGCTTGCGGAGTTCGTCTTTGGCCGTGAGCTATCGCTCGCACGAGGACGGGCAAGAGTTCCCATGCTACGACCGGTGATGCGACGCAGCAGCGAGTTCTCATCGGTGTCACCGAGCACCGCGATGCCCGAGCCGACATGCACAACGACCGAGTGCTCATGCCCTCGGCAAATTTGAGCGACCGTATCCAAAGCCGCTCCGAGATCGAGTGCTCCGATCGGTTCCTTCGCTCGCAGGAACGACAGCGCCGCAGCGACGTTCTTAGCCGAGCACGCGACCGGTTGCTTTCGAAACAACTCCGGCTTCGTGCCCGCTCGGATCAAGCTGAAAGAGTCCGAGTGTTCGACATGCTCTAACAACGTGCTGACGATCGTCTGCTGAGTCTTCGCGAGAACATGATCTCTGTCGCCGGAGTTCTCGTAGAGCAGCACCCAGTGGCGCGGCGCTTGTTTAACCGTGACGCTCTGAGGAGCGCGTTCGCTGCGGCCCGCCTCTGTATTAGATGTTCCACTCACCGTTCGAGGCGCCGCCGACGCGCTCCCCAGAGGGTCGCGGTTAAACGGTTCTCGCAACTGAGGCCGATAGCGCAGCATCAAATACCGAAGCCCCTCTTGCTCAAACTCCGACAGCCGCACGTTGTTGGTGAGCGGCAAGGCGCTAGCCGCCGGTTCTGCATTGCCGCCCGAATTCACCCGCCGGCTAGCGCCTTGCGGCTCACTGACATCCTCGAGTTCAACGACCAAATCGCGATCAAGCAGCGCGTTGCGTTCGAAGTCTCGCAAGACGAGATCATCTCCCTCGCGCGTTTCCTTCAACGCATGCGACGGACTGTGCCACTGAGCGTCTTTCGCGAGCGCCTTAACGCGGACTTCAGCCGACCACTCGCCGACGCTTTCCAAATTGTGCCCGGCCGGGAAGCGATAGCTCATGCGGCTGTACTCGGCAGGCAACCGCTGCGAGTAACTCATGATGATCCGCTTCTCTTGGCGCGGTTCGAGCGGGAAAACGCGCATCTGAAACGTGCTGCCGTCGAGCCACTCCAACAACGCAGGATCGCGTTTGGTGTGCATGATCTGCTCGAAGACATTGCGGCCATAGTTCTTCTCGACCATGCCGCCTTCCATCAGCTTGCCATTCACATACATCGCCAATCGCGACAGCGACGCATCCGCCGGTAGGGGAAACCGAAACGTGCCCTCAAGCCGCTGCCAGGTGTGATTGAAGTACGTCTGATCGATCGTCGTGCGAGCGAACCCGTCTTCGATATGCACATCGACATGAAACTTCCGCAGCGAGAGATTCATCTCTTGCCCATTGGGATCAACAACCTGCACCGACCCGCCCGCATGCGGACTCTTCGGGACGATGACGCTCTCGGGCGTGACCATCAGATCGCGCGCCCAATGAATGGAGTGCGAAGCTCTCGGAGCAGACTCGGTCTTGAGTGTCGCGAGCGCGAGTTGTTGCCCGGCTGCAACCAATGTCGGCTTTCGCTCCGCGAAAGCACCTTCGGATGCTCCGGCTTCTGAACCGCTATTTGCATCGCGTGCTTTCGCGGAGCGAAAGCCGACACTCTCCACTCGCACCTTGCCTTGAGTGACAACAACTTTGTCATCGGCCTTCTTTCCGGCCTTCACCGAGAACTTCGTCCCGAGTGCCGTCACGCTGCGATCGGGAGTCTCAACAACGAACGCGGTCCGAGTGGTGCCAATTGGCTCCGGGTTCACTTCAGCAAAGACTTCGCCGCGAACGAGCTTCACTCGGCGATCAGCCAGCAAGGTGATCGACGTCGCCTCATTGAGCGCGAGCTTCGAGCCATCCGGCAGCAGCACTTGCCGCCGCTCGCGAGCTGCCGTTGAAACAGTCTCGCCCACAGCCATCGATCGAGGCTTCCATTCGCTTAGCAAGTCATCCAGCGAGACCCGCGCGGGAGCAATAGTTACATGCGGGACCGTCTGAGCAATCGCATTCGCATTGCCGAGCGACAACGACGCGACCTCATTGCGTTCTGACTGCGAAAGGAAGACGCCGACAACCACAAGCACCGCAGCCATAACGGCAAGAACCAGCATCGAACCCGCATTGGCAACACGGCGAGAATTCACAACGCGATCAGAATTCGTATGAGCCCCAACGGGGCGCGATTCGGTTGCGTTTGTCACGGCCCGTTGGGCCTCGCGCGAAATTTCGCCGGCTTTCACCCAGGGCTGAGCGTCCAGGGCTATCGAATCCTGCCCCGTTGGGGCAAAGACATCAGAGCCACTAAGGCGACTCGTCAAATCACGACGATCTGCCGCCATCAATGCATCAACCTTCGCCATCACGCGAGCCACTTCGGCATCGCTCAACGACTCGGCTTGAGCGTCATCAAGCAGCGCTTCGATCTGAGCATCATCAAGCCCGCGAGCCGCATCGTGATCGACCGCTCGCAGCGCTTCGGTAATGCGATTGCGAAAGAGTTCGTCTTGTGGATGTCGATCGCTCATCGCGATGTCTCCGAAGTAAGAAAAAAACTTGGAGTGCTCCGGCTCGACGGAGCCCTCCATCTCAGCGGCACT
>CAZNMS010000436.1:0-7660 GCA_964573505.1 uncultured Planctomycetaceae bacterium
GACCAACGTGATGGACTCGATGCCGCGATAGCGCAGCACTTCTCGCACGGCGAGCCCGTCGCCGCCTCCCAAGATCAGCACGCGTCGCACCGACGGCGCGATCGCAAACACCGGATGCACGAGGGCTTCGTGATAGCGGTACTCGTCCATCGAATTGAATTGCAGATTGCCATTCAAGAAGAGCTGAAAGCCGCGCGCATCCTGCGTGATCACGATCCGCTGATAATGGCTCGTCTGCGTGTAGACGATCGGGTTCGAGAACAACCGATCTTCCGCCAGCGTCGTGAGCTTGTCGGCATTCACGAGTCCGGCGAGCAGCAGCGCGATCACAAGGCCGGCTCGGACTTGAAGACCTCGCACCGAACCGCGCAGCAGAGGTCGGAGCAAGCGCGTGCCCCATAAACCCACTCCGGCATTGCAGAGCCCGAACAGCAAGCTTGTCCTCACCAGACCGAGATGCGGGACTAAGAAGATCGGGAACAGCAGCGACGCGACGAGGGCTCCGATGTAGTCGACCGCGAGCACCTTCGAGACGAGATCGCCGAAGTCCAAATGGTCTTTCAGGATTCTCATCAGCAAAGGCAACTCAAGGCCGACGAGTACGCCGATGCCGAACACCGTTCCGTAAAGCACCGGATGAAACCATGCGAGCCGCGCGAAGCTCAGAAAGAGCAACGGAGCACTCGCGCCTCCGAGTAAAGCGACTCCGAGTTCGACCTCAATGAAGACGCGCGCTAAGTCGTTCTTCACGAACGACGACAGCCATGCGCCGACTCCGAGCGCGGACAAGTACGTGCCAATGATGAAAGAGAACTGCGAGATGGAATCGCCCAGCACGTAGCTCGCGAGAGTGCCGGCCAGAAGCTCATAGACGAGCCCGCACGTCGCGATGACCAGCACGTTGAGGTAGAGCAACGCCAACGGCGCGCGATTGAATTTCTCTTCGGGTTGCATTGAAAGGACGCCTCTGAAGACGCAGTTCCTCAAGAAGTAGGTTGGGATTCTATCCCGACCGGCTGCGGAGAAGACGCGTCTCTGTCGCTGCGAATGGACGTCAAAAGAGGCCAACCATCTTTAGCGACTCGCGGGGGTGATGAGTCGATAGCGGTGCGGGGAAGAGCGGGCACTACGTCGCTGAAATCGTGAGATATCAGGCATCTCAACCGTCCGAAATCTCACGATTTCGGCTACGCAATCGCGAAGGTGCGCTGAGCGACTGGGATGCTCAGCATGAAGACGGCTCGGGATGGAGTCCCGAGCTACTTACCCGTGAATGGCGGCGGCGATGATCAGGGACACTCCTAAGATGATCGAGCCGACCATGATGCCGAGCGCGACGTTCTGATCCTCTTCAATCTCTTTCCAGAACGGCAGCGGCAAGAGCTTGCTCATCAACGCAATCGCGAGGCCGAGCACGACGAGCCCCATCACAGAGAACGTCACCGCTGAGACGAGACTGTCCAGCAGATGGTCACTGGCGGCAGCGAGAACGAAGGCGGCAGGGGACAAACTCATGAGCAACTCCTAGCTCGGTAAGAAGACAGTTCGAAGAACGAGAAGGGACTTCTAACGAGCCATGCGCAGTCCTCGTAGCGTCGGCTTGAACTTCGCCATTTAGGAGCACCGCAGTCGCACGATGTGAGCCGAGCCGATCAACGAAGACGGTCGGCTCAGTTTTCATCTGCGGTTCGCGCAACGAACATCGCTGCGGTTTGTTGTTTTGCTGCTCTCACTTCAGGAACGAGGAAGTCTCGATGCCCAAACGAGTTCTCATGCTCGGCACGTTCGATTCGAAAGGTCCCGAGTACGCCTTCTTACGCGAACGCATCCTCGCGCAAGGCTGCGAGGTTGTGTCGGTCAACGCCGGTGTGTTCGGCTCGACCGAGTTGTTTCCGGTCGATGCTGAGGCGGGTGAGGTTGCTCGCAATGGCGGCGAGGCGTTGATGGCTCTGCGCGATCAACAGGAACGCGGTAAGGCCATTGAGATCATGAGTCGCGGCGCCATGTGGCTTGTCCGCGATCTGTTCGATGAAGGGAAGTTCGACGCCATCATCGGAATGGGCGGCTCGGGCGGGACAGGCATCGTCACGACGGCGATGCAACACCTGCCGCTCGGCGTGCCGAAGGTTTGCGTCTCGACGCTCGCGAGTGGCAATACCGCTCCGTATGTCGGTACGAAGGACATCGTGCTGATCCCGTCCATCGCCGACGTTGCGGGTATCAATCGCATCTCGCGGCAAGTGCTGACTCAGGCTGCGGCGGCCGTTTGCGGAATGGTCAACGCCGTTGTGCCGCCTGCTGAAAGCGAGCGGCCTTTGATCGCGGCCAGCATGTTCGGCAATACGACGAAGTGCGTTGACGCCTGCCGTGAAGCACTCAATGCAAAGGGCTTTGAGGTGCTTGTCTTTCATGCAACGGGCACGGGCGGACGCATTCTTGAGTCACTCGCCGATGCGCGGATGGTTGATGCGGTGCTCGACATCACAACGACCGAATGGGCCGATCAATTGTGCGGCGGAGTGCTCTCTGCCGGGCCGACTCGATTGGATGCACCGGGGCAACGAGGCATCCCGCATGTGATCGTTCCGGGCTGCATCGATATGTGTAACTTTAATGGCATGTCGAATGTTCCCGAGCGCTACCTCGATGCCGGGCGGAAGTTCTACGAGTGGACTTCGACCGTCACTTTGATGCGGACGACTCCTGAAGAGAACGCGCGGCTCGGTGAGATCTTCGCTCAGAAAGCCAATGCGGCGACGGGGCCGGTTGCGTTCCTGTTCCCGTTGCGCGGAGTTTCGATGCTCGATGCCGACGAGGGGCTCTTCTGCGATCGAGCTGCCGATCAAGCGTTCTTCGACGCCGTTCGTGCTCATGCGAAGCCGGAGATCCCGATCGTCGAAGTCGACGCGAACATCAACGATCCAGCGTTTGCGGCGCGGGCGGTTGAATTGATGCTGGAGCTCATCGCACAGAAGGCAGCTTGAGTTCGGCTCGATGGAAGAGAAGACGGGTTGAACAGGAAATCGCGGCGTGGCAGTGCCGTAACCCAAAAGTGGGTGGCACGCCCTGAGTACTCGAAGGGCGTGTCTTCGAGACGCTCGCCACGCCCTTCGAGTACTCAGGGCGTGCCACCCAAAATCTTCTTTCAACAACAAGACCCTCAGCGTTTGCAGAGCAGAGGACGCAGAGAGGAAGAGCATGCTGGCAGATGTTGCGTGTTGTTTGAGGCGGATGCTCTTCGCTGACCGGGCGCCGCTGCGTAGCGAATCCGCCTCTCAAGCTGTCACCAATGTCTCCGAACGTGTGTTGCTAAGCCCCCGGTCTCTACAGCTTGCCTCAAGCTACCGTGCGCAATGCAGGTTAGGAGCACGGCGATTGCTCGTCAGACAGTGAATCGAGCAGTGTTGTTAAGATGGCCGCCCTAGGCCGTCTTTATCTCGATCGAGAAACAAGGACGGCCGAGGGCGGCCATCCTACGCGCGGCTGACAATGAAGCCCGCCTTCGTGACGATCGCAGCGTCAACGAGACACTGACTTCATCCCGCAAGACAAAGACACTGACCGCGACTCCGACGAACTCTTTCGCTTCAGGAATAGACTCGCATGAGGAACTTACGGCTGACCTCGACGCTCTCTGCTGATCGCCCTCAACAAGAATGCCCTCTCGCGCGGCCTGCCTTGAGACGATCAGCAGCAGCCTTGAAGGGAGCGCAATCCCGCCGCGAACGCGCTCGCCTGAGCCTCGCGGTTGAACGATGCGACGAAGCCGCAGCCGCAGCCGATAGTCGCCTTTCGCTCCGCGAAAGGAAGCTTTTGCGAAGCAAAAGCCCCGAGAGAAAATCCCTTTCGCGGAGCGAAAGGCGACTATCAACGGCCGTCAAGAATGCGAGCAAGCCGACAAGAACTCGAAGACCCATAGCACGACTGATGGCGACACTTATCACCGCACTTGTCTCGGTGCTGGCATTCATCGAAGCCGCCCCCGCTGCCGAGCCGCTCGTTGATTTCAATCGAGACGTGCGGCCGATTCTCTCTGACGCGTGCTTTACGTGTCACGGTCCTGATGAAGAGCGACGAGAAGCGGAACTGCGTCTCGATACTCCCGACGGCTTAGCGCGACAGCATGACGGAGTGCGAATCGTTGCTGCCGGTAAGCCTGAGTTGAGCGAACTGCTGAAGCGCATTGTCTCGAAGAACGATGACGAGCGCATGCCGCCGCCGAAGTCCGGCAAGCCGCTCACCGAGCAGCAAGTCACGCTCATTCGCAAATGGATCGAGCAAGGCGCGAAGTGGCAGCAGCATTGGGCCTTCGTCACTCCTCAGCGGCCTTCATTGCCGCCGGTTGCTCACAGCGATCGCGTGCGAAATCCCATCGACGCGTTTGTGCTCGCGCGAGTCGAGCAAGCGAAACACAAGCCGTCTGCCGATGCCGACCCGCGCACGTTGCTGCGTCGAGTCACCTTCGATCTGACCGGCTTGCCGCCGTCACAAAGTGAGCTGCAAGAGTTCTTACATGAAGTCAAATCGTTCGGCATTGACGCCGCCTATGAGCGAGTCGTCGAGCGGTTATTGGCCTCACCGCGCTATGCCGAACGAATGGCCATTCGCTGGATCGACGCCGCTCGTTACGCCGACACGAACGGCTATCAGTCCGACGGCCCGCGCGACATGTGGCGCTGGCGCGATTGGGTGCTCGAAGCCTTTGCCGACAACATGCCCTTTGACCAATTCACGATCGAGCAACTCGCAGGAGACCTCATCGCTCCCGAGTACGTCGCGAGCGATACCGGCACGACGAAGTTGCCGACCTATGACTCGCTGCGGCGACTGACTGCGTCCGGCTTCAATCGCAATCATCGCGGCAACTCGGAAGGCGGCATCATCCCCGAGGAGTATCAAGTCGAGTACGTCGTCGATCGCGTCGATACGACCTTCACCGTTTGGCTCGGCCTAACGATGGGTTGCGTGCGTTGTCACAGCCACAAGTACGACCCGCTCGCGCAGGCCGAGTACTACGGCGCCTACTCGTTCTTCAACAACGTCCCCGAATATGGCCGAGCAATCAAAGAGGGGAACTCGCCGCCCTTCGCGCTCGCTCCGACGCGCGAGCAACATCGGCAGTACGAACGCTTGCTCGTCGAACGACAGCAGCGAGTGCAGAAGTGGCAAGCCGGGCTTGAGAGCGTGCGAACTCAAATGGCTCAGTGGGAGCAAGCCGTTCGAAGCTCAAAGCAAGCTGCTGACTTGCCGCCGTTTGAACTGAGCAACGGCTTGATCGCGCACTTTGCTCTTGATGGCGACATCGCGAACTCAGCAAAGGCAACGGCGAAGACTCCGATCGCCAGTCAGACAACGGTCACGAACTTAAACGCTCCGAAAGCCAGCAAGCTGCCGCCCGGATGGGACGGAGCCTCAACCGCCGCGAACTATGTCAGCGGCCCGCATAGCAAGGCGGCTCAACTTGACGGTCAGCATTACATCCGCATCGGCGACGCCGCGAACATCGGCTACTTCGACAAGTTCTCGTTCGGCGCATGGATCAATGCGCGCGAGCGGCATGCGGGCACAGTCTTCTCGAAGATGGAACCGGAAGAGCAAGGCGCGGGCTATAGCCTCGACCTAACTCCGCGCGGCACGGTGCAAGTCAACTTTGTGAAACGCTGGCTCGACGACGCGCTGCGCATCGAGACGCAAGATCCGATTTCAACCGGCGAGCCCGTGCATGTCTTCGTGACCTATGACGGCTCGCGCGTCGCTTCAGGTTTGAAGGTCTACATCAACGGGAAGCAGGTCGCGCACCGCGCGAATCTCGATGCCATCAATCAGACGTTCGCGGTCGACGAGCCATTTCGCATCGGCACCGGGCAAGCAAACTTCAAAGGCATGATCGACGACATCCGCGTCTACGACCGCACGCTCGCCGCCGATGAAGTCGCGTTGCTCGCAGTGACAGCGCCCATTCGCGAGTTGATCTCGAAACCCGAAGCTCAACGCACTGAGGTCGAGTCCGCGAAGTTGCGGCGCTACTTCCTTGAAGTCGCGGCACCGGAATCCGTCCGCGTTCAATTCAAGAGCGACGAGCAATTCGAACTCACGCTGCAGCAGTTCCGCGAGTCGCTGCCGACGGTGATGGTGATGTCCGACGCGGAACCGCGCGCGACGCATCTTCTTCTGCGAGGAGCCTATGACCGACCGGGTGCAGCCGTGACTCCCGGAGTGCCGGCCTGCTTGCCGCCACTCTCGATCGAGAAACGCGCGGCGACCGACGTTGCCTCCGTTCGCAGTGTGAGTGGCACTCAAGAGCCTCAAAGCCGCAAGCCCGATCGGCTCACGTTTGCGAAATGGCTCGTCAGTCCCGAGCACCCGCTGACGGCGCGAGTCACCGTCAATCGCTTCTGGCAGAACTTCTTCGGCACGGGTCTCGTGAAAACCACTGAGGACTTCGGTGCTCAAGGCGAACGGCCCAGTCATCCCGAGTTACTCGACTGGCTCGCGCGCGAGTTCGTCGACACCGGTTGGGACGTGAAGCGACTCCTCAAGCTGATCGTGATGAGCAGCACGTACCGGCAATCGAGCAGCATCACGAGCATTGAGGCCGCGAATGCTGATCCCGAAAACCGCCTGCTTGCGCGCGGCCCGCGCTTCCGTTTGTCCGCAGAGATGATGCGAGATCAAGCACTCGCCGTCAGCGGTTTGATGACCGAGCGATTCGGCGGCACGTCGGTCTATCCGTATCAGCCCGAAGGCTTATGGCAAGAACTCGCAACGGTCACTGACTACCCGCAGTCGCACGGCAGCGACCTCTATCGCCGCAGCCTCTACACGTATTGGAAGCGGACCGTGCCGCCTCCGATGATGATGACCTTCGACACCGCCGGGCGCGAGACCTGCGAAGTCCGACAGACGCGCACCAACACGCCGCTGCAATCGCTCAACTTGCTCAACGACGTGACGTTCCTCGAAGCCGCCCGAGTGCTCGCGCAGCGTCTTCTCACCGAGGAATCATCCGACGCCGCGCGGCTGCAACGAGCCTTTGAATTGATCATCGCGCGTTCGCCGAGCGATCAAGAATCGCGTGTCTTGCTCCGCAGCATCGAGCGCTACCGCAAGCTCTTCCGCGAGCAACCGTCTGGCGCTCAAACCTACGTGCGGATCGGCGAGCACCCTATCCCGCCTTCAATCCCCGCCCCCGACCTCGCCGCCTGGACAACCGCCTGCAGCACCCTGCTGAACCTCGACGAAGCCGTCACAAAGGAATGACCGAGAGCGCATCGATAAGCCCAAACGCTCCGCACAACAAAGACAGCGTCGCCCCTTTTGGAGTGCGGTGATTCATCACCGCTTTGGCACTGCGGCGCAGCCGCTCTTTTTTTCTTCTTTCCAGTTGCGCCAAAAACAAAGACGGCTCCGCCGAATTCGAAAGCGGTGATCAATCCCCGCACTCCAAAAGGGGCGCGAGCCGCTCAATTTTTGTTGCTGCGACTTCGCGTTCGATCTGAGTCAGACGAGCCGGAAGTGAGCCGTCCACAGAAGGTCTCTCAAGGGTCACGGAATCGGCTCCTGAGAGTTGCTCTCGGCATCGCAACTCGCGGGCACTTGCTCGCGTTTGAGCCATTTTGGAGCGAAGCCGCCTTTCAGCACGCTGATCAGGACCGCGATC
>CAZNMS010000437.1:0-7657 GCA_964573505.1 uncultured Planctomycetaceae bacterium
GCCGATCATCCCGGTGTCGTCGATGCGCAGAGTGCGTAGCAAGCCGAGTCCCACTCGGTCGCCGGCTTCATCGAGTCGCGGTGCGAGCGTCGGGAGATCGAGGAAGTTGAGGAGTCCATTGTCCGCAAGATCGAGCGTGATGAGGTTTGTCGCGTACTCGAGCCCCTCCAGTGTTGAGATGCCGCGATTGGTAGCGATGACGCGTGTCAGTCGCGCGAGATCGGTCGCATGCACGGGCACTGCAAATTCGCCAGCCGGAGTCAGTCCGATCTGCAACTGAGGAGCAATGACTGCACGCAGTCCGGCGTCGCGCACGTCGATGATCGGATCGACGTTCTTCGGCGGATCGGAAATGAGTCGGTCTGCTGCGGGGAGCGTGCCGAGCGGTTCGTCATCAGCGCGGTCGCGCGATTCAACTTTCTCGGCGCGGAAGATGTCGAAGCCACTGTCACCGTAGATGCGATCGAGATGCCGACCGCCGATGAGAATGTCTTCGCCCTCACCGCCGCGAATGCGATCGCTGTCGGTCGGTGCGTGCGCCTGACCTTGAATCGGCGGAGTGACCTCAATGATGAAAGGCAAAGCTGCGTTGCGAACAGGGCTACCGGTCGGTTCGAAGACTCGCACGTAGTACCCGCCGGCTAAGAGATGCCGCAGATCCATTGCTTCGAAGCTCGCGGCAATGAGTCCGCCATTTTCGTCGAGCAAGTCCGCTCGCAGTCCGTTGATTTGATTGATCGCCGCTTGAACGGGGTCTGCCAAGTTCGAAGCGGGCAATGCGACGCTCGCTGATGAGAACACTCGCAGCGAGTTCCCCGCGAGTCCGTCGCCATACAACGTGAAGTGATACCACTTCTCCGAGACGCCGACCGGCAATGTGAAGTCAGTCGTTGCGACTCCGTTGACGGTCGCATCTTCGAAGACAACCGGTCGACCGGTGCCCGCATCAACGAGCACATCGCCGACTCCGGGATAAGTGCGATTCGCGATCTCGGTGAAGTTGTCGGGCACCGAACGACGGCGCGGCGAGCCATAGATGGCGTAGATCGCACCGCTCTGGTCGATGAGGTTCGCGCCGGCAGAGTCTGCTCGAGACGCGCCAATCAAGAGGTCGTCATAGCCGTCGTGATTCAGATCCAGCGACGGCGTTCGCGACAATTGCCCTAGGCCGTCACTGGCAACGGCGGCCTCCAGCGAAGTGAGATCAATGCGACCGTCAGCGTTGATGTCGCGCGGTCCGTCACTGAGCACGATCGTGCTGTCGTTGTTCGAGGCGATCGTCGTGCCGAAGACATCCCAAACAACGTCGAGCCGCGCCAGATCCGCAGCCTCACCGGGAACAAAGGAGCGAGCGACTGCGAGATCCGGGCGGTTGTCTCCGTCGAAGTCACCGGCAGTGATGCTCTTTGTGCCGACGCGAATCGAAGCATCGAGTAGATCAACGTCGAACTGGCGAATGGCGATGTCTGCAGCAGAGAAACGCTTCGGCAAACTGCTGTCGCCGGTGACGAACTTGTTGTCGCCTCGGAAGAACAAGACGGAGCTTTGTCCGCGCTCAAGACCCTCGCGGCTGAGAGCGAGAGCAAAGTCATCGCGACCGTCGCGCGAGATGTCTCCGAGATTCTGAACGGGATGCTCGGACTGCATCGAACTCGAAAGGACAACGACATCGGGGCGTCCCAGAATGTTGAAGCGTTCGACAGTTGTCGGGAGTGCGTCTCTCAAGATCACTCCGGCAGATCCGATAGTTCTGCTGACGGTTGCTTCGGTGTCCGGTTCTTGCGGAACGACATAAATCGATGCAACGGCGAGATGCTCGAAGTCGGGGCTTGTCGATTCGAAGAGGGCTTCATCTTCAACCGTGACGATGATTTCCTCGCGACGGTCGGCATTGAGGTCAGCGAGTGCGACTCGGAACTGAGGCGTCGGCTGCGGTGCATTAATCGCATACGAAGTTGCGAAGTCGGCTCCGAGCAATTCATTTGCGAGTGAGTCAGCAAGCGGAGCGGCGTACCGCACCGACAGAGCGACACGCGCGAGCGCTTCGTCGTCGAGTGCCGCTAGAAGATTCGACGCGGTGTAGACGACGGCGAGTTGGTTGTTTGGTGTCGGTCGGCTGCCGACGAACAGCAAGTCGGATCGAGTGTCGCCGTCGAACTCGATCCAGTGTTGCTCGGGCGTCGTGCCATCAAAGATCAGCGCCGAGTTCGCGCCGAGATTGAAAGTCACTCCGACAAGAGCGACTCCGTCGGTCGCGCGGTACTCGCGATCGGGATCTGCCGAGCCGAGCAGCAAACGCGTTTCGAGGCGGCTCTCGACATTGTTGCGGCGCGTGAAGACGAGATCGGTGAAGTCGTCTCCGTCGAAGTTGCCTTCTCCGAGCACTGGCACCCATCCGCCGCTGAGGTCGATCAAGATCTCGCCGCGCTCGGAGGCTCGATCGCGACCATCGAACTTAACCGGTCCCAATTGGATGTAGGCGGTCGTCGTGCCCCACAAAAGCAAGTCGTCGTAGCCGTCGTTGTTGAAGTCGCCGATCGACTGACTGTCAGAGAGTCGTTCGCGGGTGCGAGTGCCCTCAACGCGGAACGCGGACTGAATGTCGTAACCGCCGACAGCATCCGCCGGGTCGTTCAAATCCAGTCCCGTGCGCGGCACATCGCGATTTGCATCGAGCCGCACGTTCGCAAGCGTGAATTCATGCGGCTCCGGCTGAGTGAAGCCAAACGTGCTTAGCGGGAATGTTCGCTCGCCAAACAAGAAGACTTGCCCGCCCGAGCCGATGCTATCCGCGAATGCGATATCAGCTCGGCCATCGTCGTCGACATCGCCGAGCGGAGTGATGTAGCGCTGCGAGTAAGACAACGTTGTGCCGCGCGTGAAGCCCGTCGATGAGGGCTCGTAACGCAGATCAACGCCGCTGAGTTGCACGCTGCCGGATGTCCCCGGAGCGAGATAGATGTCGTAGACCGTGCGGCTCGTTGTTGAGCCGTCTTCGTTCGATGTGTCCGCAGTCACGAGCGTCGGCACAGCGAGATCCGCGACGCCATCGCCGTCGATGTCGCCGACGGGTACGAGCAACGTGCCTGCAATCGTTGTGACATCGAACGTCGCTGTTGCCCCACTTCCTCGACTGATGAAAGCACGCGAGTCGCGTCGGTTCGTTCCGGCGCTTTCGAGCTGCACAACAAAGTCGTCAACGCCGTCGTTGTTCATGTCACCTGCGGGGAGCACGACGACATCGCCGATCGTGTTGCCGAGTGGGAATGTCTGCGCGGCACTGCCTGCTAACGATGCTGACGGGAACGCTGCGTTCGAACTGCCTGCAACAACGTAAAGCGTCGTCGAGACTCCGTCGGGACGAGTCACTCCGATCCAGTCGGGGCGAGTAGCGGCGCTCCCAATAAACCGTCCGGCAGCAAGCTCGATCGGCGAACTCGTCAACGTCTCGGAAGAGGGAGTCGCAGTGCGGAGTCGAACTCCGGGAGCAACGCCGTCGTAAATCAGCGACAAAGCACCGGATTGAGTGACGATCAAATCGTCCGTCGCAGCGGCTCCGAGAATGTTGCCGGGAGAAAGAATTCCATTGGGCTTCGTGAAGCCGGAGAAGACAACGTCCGCCGCCGTCACGACGTTGATCGCAGCCCCCGGCGCGAAGCGACCGTTCGCTCCGAAGAGCACATAGAGCCCCGCCTTCGAATAGGCATCTCGTCCGGCGACGCGATCGTCGCTGCCATTGGTCACAAGCACGGCGATGTCTTGCCGACCGTCCGCATTGAAGTCGCCTGAAACGATCTGCGATTGCACTCCGTAAGAGCTGCGGAAGACGGGTGCCGGCAGTTCGAGTGTCAGAACGATTGCATCTGTCAGAGTGAGATCGACGTCGCGTCCCGGCGCAACTTGCCCCTCTGTCGGCAGCACGATGCGCGCGAAACTTGAGGGGAGCAGCTCGTGCGGATGATCGTTACTGACGACGGTCCCGCGCAGATGCGAGCTATTGGCCACTCGATCGCGCACAGTTGCGATGAAGTCGCTGCGCCCGTCTCCGTTGAGGTCTCCGAGCGGCACAAAGCCGGCGAGATCAGCCGGGAATGACGACACCGTCGAGAGCGGTGCGTCGGCAACTCCGACATGCAATGTGTCGTTCGCCACTTGAGCGTTGAATTCGATCGAATACCGCCCGAACTCATCTGCCGGGCCGACGTTGTTTTGACCGTCAACGAACAGCAACTCGCTTGTGTCCGGTTCGAGCGTCACAAACTCGATCTCGCCGGGTGAGCGGAGCGAGATCACGACTTGCGAAGTCGCGACATCAAGAGCAGCGAAGACATGCTCGCTGACCTTTGAACTTCCGATCGTCGAGTCTGCTAACGCGAAAGCCGCGTTGATGGCAGCGACGATGTCAATCGCCGACGTGCCGGACGCAAGATTCAAACTGACCGGGCGCGACAACTCTCCATTGATTCGCAGCGCAAAACTGGTTTGCAGCCCGCCATTAGGAATGTCCGGCAAGCCGCTCGAAGAGATCGCTAACGAGCGCGGGTTCGTGACGTGCAAGAGGTAATAGTCGGGCACGCCTACAAACTGCTCGGCGGGTACGAGCGAGAGTTCGGACTCGGGGTCAGTGATTCGCGCGGCAAAGAGCGAGTAGAGCCCGCGCTGCGGCTCAAGTCGGTTCGCGTTCGCCGAGAACCGCAGATCGCGGAAGAAGTCGTTCTTCAGATCGTCTTCGAACTCGACCTGAATCATGTCCCGAGTCAGCACCGCGCCTTCGATGTCTCCGAGGCCGAAGTTGTTGTCCGCGCGGGGGATGACGTACCAGTCGGAACCGTCGCCGACATTGAAGCTCAACTGACCGAAGCCCGGATTACTGACGCCGAAGCTAGTGCGTAGCGCGTCTTGCAGATCGAGCGTCGCCGCAAACGCGACGAGATCGTTGAAGCCGGCATCAGCGTCGCGCGTCACTGTTTCGAAGCGATCAGGCGCAATGCCGCTTTCGCCGATCACAAGATCGCGGCCCGTGCCGCCGTCGAGTGAATCGTCGCCGTCGCCGCCCGCGATGTAGTCGGCTCCCGCACCGCCGCGAATCGTGTCGTTCAAAACGCCGCCGAAGAGTCGATCGTTCCCGTCACCGCCGTCGATCACGAGCGCCGCAATCGTCGCACCTTCTTGATAGTTCCCGCGTTTGATGCCGTATTCAGTGTCGGTCAATCCGCGACCGTCGGCGGTCGGGAAGCGGTACTCGGGATCGGCATGCACTTCGTCGTCGCCCGATCGAGTCTCGATGCGGGTGCCTTCAGTGTTGAGTGCCTCATAGAAGGCGAAACGCTGATCGAAAAATTGCGTCGAGCTGCTTTGCACCGAACCCGCTTCAAAGTGCAGCTCATTGGCCGTAGCCGCGTTCGGGTTACTCAATGTGATCGCGACATCGAAGCCCGACTTGATGCTCGTCAGCGCGAGCCCGTTAAGCGTCAACTCGGCATAGACGAGATCACGCAGCGCACTCGCATGCAACGCGGCATTGATATCTGCGAGCAAGTCGGCGGCAGATGTATTTGTTGTGTCACGCGGGATAACGATAGCCGCTTGAGTTCCGCTGACTTCGAGCGTGAAGGTCGCATTCCCGCTGAGAACGCCGTCAGGCTGAGGGATATCAGTCGCAATGAGTCGCGCCGCAGGACCGTCTGCGCCAAAGCGAGTTTGAAACTTCTGATTGGCGATATCCCAAACGAGCGTGCTGACCTCATATCGCTGCAAGAAGCGATTGAAGCTGATCGCGACATGATCCGGGACCGGGCGATTGAGTCGATCGAGATCACCGCCCTCAAACAACACGAAGTCATCGCCGTCACCGCCGTCGAAGCGATCCGTTTGAGTTGTGAGAATCGTGTTGCCGGTCGAATCGCGGGGCAGATCATCCGGCACAATTTGGAAGATGTCATTTCCGTTACCGCCGAAGAGCAGATCGCTTGCTTGCGAATCGGTGCCGCCCGTCAGCACGTCATTGCCGTCGCCGCCGAAGATCCAGTCTTCCGAAGGACCGCCCTGCAACCGGTCGTTGCCGGTGCCGCCGATGATGACATCGCGGCGCACGAGATCGCTGCTGCGCGACAGACTGAACTCGGTGAACCGCTCGGCGGAATCGCTCTCGATGCCGTTCGCCTGCGCGATGAGATCGTCATCACCGAGATCAATTGAGAGATCGTAGATCGTCGGCGCACCATTGAGCTTCGAAACTCTGATCAGCAACTCCGTCGACGGCTCATTGAAGAAACCTCCGGTCGTATCTTTAAAGTCCGGCGAGTCATCCTTATCCACTGACAACTCTTGCCCGGCGCCTGCAAAGCCGCGTGCCTCAACGCGGTACTTCGACAGCTTTCCGAGTTCGGCGTCGACGTTCGCGATCCGCAGCAAGTAGCTGCCCTCAGAAAGATCACCGAGCGACAGTTTGCGCGTAGCGTGCCCGGCGTCGAGAACGACGCTTGAAACTACGTCGCCATTCGCATCGACGATCTCTGCTTGAACGACTGCTTGCGACGCATAGAGCGGATCAACGGTCACCGCGATAAACGCGCCGCGTTTTGCTTGCTGCACCGCAGCGGCATCGAGCGAGAAGCGGAACTGATCGGCATCCGATGACGCATGCAACGAGCCGCCGTCGAGCCGGCGGAAGTTCGCGATCGGACCGAGCGGGTAAGCGTTATTACTTCCTTTGAAGGTCTGCTGTGTCGCGAAGCCGAGTGTTGATGCCGCCGCAACTGAGGCGAAGGAAATGCGCAGATCGGCAACGTCGCCCTTGCTCGGCAATCGCAACGTCAGATGACCATTCACTAACCGGAACTCAGGAGCCGGAGCGTCAGCGATTCGCGCGGCAGTCTCGACGGCTTCATTGAGATCAACGACGAGCGCGTCGAGATCGAGATTCCCGAGAGTCGCTGCTCGTTGCACGGTCACATTCAGCGTCGCTCGTTGCCGTGCCACAAGATCGAGTGTGAAACTCAAATTACCCCCGAGCACGCCGTTCGTGAGAGGTGCTGATTGAGCAAAGAGCGAACGCTCGGTGCTGTCGGCATCCGGGTCGACAGTGAACTGCGTTCCGCCGATCGGGATGAGTTGCCCGTTGGCATCGCGGCGGAAGAGGTCGAGTTGCGGTCCGTCGTTCGCTGATTGACTGCTGAGGGAAACGGTTGCGTTCTCGACGGTCGACGCGAAGTTGACTCGATACCAATCGACGTCGCGCGGATTATCGAGCGTCAGTCCTTTGTAGGTGACGCTGCCGGCCAGTGAATTCGCGGTCGTCGCTTGCCCCGCGACAAAGTGCAGTTGCTGCGCTGCGGTCGCATTGAGACTCGTAATCTTTACGGTCGTGCTGGCGCTGTTGTTCGTCGGAAGGAAGGCCAATCGCCCGTCGACATTGCGAGCGACAATCTGACCCGCGAGTTCGCTTCCGAGAATCACGGTGTTGATGTCGTCAACGAGGTCCGCAAACGAGGCGTTATCAGCCGTCGTCGTGTGCGGAATCACGAGCCGCGCCGCATAGACGATCGTGCCGTCGGTCATGACATCAATGCGCGCATCTGCCGAGAGTTGTCCGTCTGCCGGACCGAGATGGTTCGCGAGCAGCAGTGTCGGACCGAAGAGTGCGAACGCGCGGCTC
>CAZNMS010000438.1:0-7591 GCA_964573505.1 uncultured Planctomycetaceae bacterium
AGCTGTTGGCGTCGGGCGGCTTCGATGGCGCGATCAAGATTCACAAACTCGAAGACGGAACGATGCTCGGGGCGTATGACGATCATCAGCGTCCGATCAATCAATTGCGTTTCACTGCCGACGGCAAGCAGATCGTCAGCGCTGCCGGCGGACGAGCGGTCGGACGCAACGAAGTCCATTTGTGGGACGTCGCGAGCGGCAAGACATTGGCGGAGCTCAAGAAGCACGAAGCTCCGGTCGTCGGTGTCGCGATTACCGCTGACGGCAAACGCATCATCAGCGCCAGTCGCGATCAGTCCGCCGTCGTTTGGGAGCGAGCTGCTGTAGCAACTAATCCACTCGCTCAAGCTCTCGCTGTGGCGACGAAGCTCGCGAGCGCAGTCGAAACGCAAGCAACGAAAGAGCCCGCGAAGGACGAGCCGAAGAAAGAAGAACCGAAGGCCGATGCTCAACCGGCAAAGGTCATCAAGATCGGCATGATCGGGCTCGATACATCGCACTGCATCGCCTTCGCGCAGATCTTCAATGCAGAGAAGTCTGCGATCCCCGGCTTCAAAGTCACGCTCGTCTATCCGAAGGGCAGCCCAGACATCAAATCGAGCGTCGAGCGAGTGCCCGACTACACCAACAAGATCACTGCGCTCGGGGTGAAGGTCATTGATTCGCTCGACGAAATGGTGTCTCAGGTCGATGCCGTCTTGCTGGAGACAAATGATGGGCGGCCCCATTTGGAGCAGGTGATTCCGGCATTGAAGGCCGGTAAGCCCGTCTTCATCGATAAGCCGATTGCCGGTTCATTGACCGACGCGGTCGCGATCTTCGAACTCAGCCGTCACTTCAAGACGCCGCTCTTCTCGTCGTCCTCATTGCGTTTCGCGAGCGGTGCGCAAGCTCTGCGGAACGGCAAGATTGGCGACATCACCGGCTGCGACGCGTACTCACCGTGCTCGCTCGAAGCGACTCATCCCGATCTCTTTTGGTACGGCATTCACGGAGTCGAGACGCTCTTCACCGTGATGGGAGCCGGTTGCGAGTCCGTCAGCCGCACATCAACGAAGGATTTTGATTTTGTTGCGGGCACATGGAGCAAGGGCCGCATCGGCACGTTCCGCGGCATTCGCTCGGGCGGCAGCGGCTACGGCGGAACAGCGTTCGGGACAAAGGGAGTTTCGGAAGTCGGCAAGTTCGACGGCTATCAACCGCTCGCCGTCGAGATCGGCAAGTTCTTCCAAACAAAGGTCGTTCCGGTGTCCGAGCAAGAGACGCTTGAGATCTACGCCTTCATGGAAGCCGCCGACGAAAGCAAGCGGCAAGGCGGCAAGCCAGTCACGCTCGAAAGCGTGCTCACGAAAGCTCGCGCAGAAGCGGCAGTGAAGGTGAAGCAAGCGATCGAAAAGAAGTAGGGCGTCGCAAGATCGTCGCCTTTCGCTCTGCGAAAGGACGCTGCCGCCAAAACGGTGTCCAATGGATGCCGTATGCGCCTACGACTGGCTGCGGCTGCAACTCAGATGAAGAGGCGAAGCCGATGATGTCTTCTCTGTGTCCTTCGTTTCTCTGCGGTTCATGAAATCAGCTTTGACCGCAGAGGAGCGAAGGACGCAGAGGTTTTGGATCAGATCTGTCGTTACCTCATACGAGCACGGCGCGTTGAAGGTTCGAAGTAAGAAATCAAACGTCCTTTCGCAGAGCGAAAGCCACCAATCACGAGGCATTGAAGATGATTGCACCGATACATGAAGTCGCCGACGAGCAAGCAGTCGTCGCAGCAGCACTCAACTTGCCTGCGTCGAGTCGGCTCAATTTGGCCGAACAACTTTGGATGAGCGTCGAGGACTCTGCTCAAGACGACGCTGCGGAAGCATGGGCCGAAGAAATTGAGAGACGACTTGCGGCGATTGAGTCGGGACAAAGTCAACGTCTCGCCGGCAAAGAGGTCATGTCCCAACTGATTGCCAAATACACGCGGTAAAGACGATGGACTTCGATTTCGATGCAGAAGCGCGTCAGGACGCGGATCAAGCGGCGGTTCATTACGAACAGCGCGAAGACGGATTGGGCCTCGAGTTTTTGATGGAACTCGATCGAACAATCCGCCGCATTCAGTTTGATCCTGAAAGCTGGCAGTTGATCGGATCCAACGTGCGTCGAGCGCGTCTGAGGCGGTTTCCGTATGACGTCTACTTTCGGGTCTACTCGGATTCATTCCTTATCATCGCAGTCGCCCATCACCATCAGCGGCCTCGTCGTTGGAGAGCCGATAGATGAAGTCTCGCGACGGCGGATTGATCGCATTCAACCTCCCACGTTCGGGCATGTCAGCGAAGCGGTGTAATGCTTAATCCAATGGGACGTATGGGATCGATGAGACGAATGAAGAGTCGCCAACTTCATTCGTCCTATTGGTCCTATTCGTCTCATGTGTCCCATCGTCTTTCTCGCCCCGCACTCGCTCATGCCGATCGCAACTCAAGCACAGTGACTTCGGGGCGGCAGCGCCAGCGCAATGGATGTCGCCCGGACAGTCCGCGCGAGACGCACATCAATGTCGGGGCTCGCCAGAAGAGACCGCCGGAGTATTCGACTCCGTAGAGGCTCGGTGTGAAGACGGGGCCGATCAGGGGGAGCACAACTTGCCCGCCGTGATTGTGGCCCGAGAGCATGAGGTCCGCTCGCTCGCGTCTTGCCCAATTGATGTTGTCCGGCGAGTGACTCAGCGCGAGCCGAAATGCATCTGCTGAAACACCGTTGAAGGTCGGCGCGGCGCCCATCCAGGGAAGCTCATTGCCGACGATCGCGATCTCGGCACCTTGATGCCGAATGACTTCGCAGCGAGACGCGACGTCGACCCATCCGACAGCGCGCAACTCTTCGCGAATGACGGACGGCTCTAAGTTCCAATCGTGATTGCCGAGGATCGAAAACTTGCCGAGCGGTGCGTCGATCGTCCCGAGCGTCGGCTTGATCCAATGCGTGAGTTGCATGTCGTCGATCAAGTCGCCCGTCAGTACGGCGAGATCAAAGCGTTCGCGCCGAATGTGCTCGCAGACCTTTTCGAAGTACGGCAGATCGAGCGTGCCGATGAAGTGCCAGTCGCTCAAATGCAGTATGCGCAGGCCGTCGAGTTGCTTCGGCAGCCTCGGCAAAACGAGCGTTCGCTGCGCGATCTCGACCGTGAAACATTCATTACATGGCACTCGAGCGAGCGACTGAAACGGCCCCGGTCCGATCGGCTTTGCTCCTAACTCTGCAGCAACATCAACAACGCGCGATGTGCATGCTGTCTGCTGTCGCGGGGCTCGATAGAGGTGATACCGCAGCACGCTCCAAACAAAGCCAATGAAGCCGACGAGACAAACAACGAAGTACGCCTGAATGAAGAGCGGCAGCGCGTTCCAGATACTGGTGACGGTCAACGGTTTTGGCAGTAGTTGCTGCGCCGGCCACCAAACTCCGGCAAGCAGCCAGCCAGGAAACAGCGGGATCAGCACGTCATGCACATGCCGAAGCTGCTTCAAGTAGTGCTCATGAATCCGCCGCGAATGGGCTCGATTGACGAGTGAGATCAGCCATTCCGCATGCCCAATCGAGAGCACAATCGCAGCAGCAAGCAGAGACAAAGACATCAGGTCCTCCTTGAACGTCGTGATGTGCAGAGCGCGAGAGCGGCATCGTATGAGCCTCGGGTCATGGCGTCGTGCTCTCTTCATGAGACGCCGACTGATTGCAGCAGTTCAATCGACAATGACGCAGCAGTTCGTCGCGTCACGGCCTCTTCAAATGTGGTCCGCGACGGGTAGGCGATCTCGAAACAGCGTTCTAGCATCCGTTTCGTTTCCCCCTCCGATGAACTCTCTAGCTACGGATTTGGCATTCATGACGAAGAACATCATCTGTGTGATTTTGGGCGGCGGTCAGGGCACGCGACTGTTTCCTCTGACGGAACTCCGATCGAAGCCGGCAGTACCGCTCGCAGGCAACTACCGATTGATCGACGTGCCGATTTCGAACTGCCTCAATTCGGGCATCAATCGGATCTATCTGCTGACTCAGTTCAACTCGGTCAGTCTGCATCGGCACGTGCGACAGACCTATGCCTTCGACCGATTCGGCGGCGGCTTTGTCGAGATCCTCGCCGCTCAACAAACGACCGACGGCGGTCGCTGGTATCAAGGCACGGCGGACGCAGTGCGGCAGCAACTGCGTTACTTGCAGCAACCCGGCATCGACTACGTGCTGATCCTCTCCGGCGATCAGCTTTACCGAATGGACTTCCGGGACATGCTCAACACGCACATCAACGCGGGGGCCGATGCGACGATCGCCGCGTTGCCAGTCACCGACAAAGACGCAAGCAGCTTCGGCATCATGCGGTTCGATGACGCCGGTCGCGTTCACGGCTTTTTGGAGAAGCCGCAGACTGTCGCTGATATGGACATGATGCGGACCGCTCCGGAATGGATTGATTCGAAGGGCATCGAGAGCAAGGGCCGCAGTCTCGTTGCGAGTATGGGCATCTATCTCTTCAAGCGCGACACGCTCGTCGAACTGCTGGATGGCTCGCCCTACAAGGACTTCGGCAAGGAAGTGTTTCCGATGTCGATCCGAGCGCGGAAAGTTCACATCCACTTGTTCGACGGCTACTGGGAAGACATCGGCACGATCCGCGCGTTCTTCGACGCGAACCTCGCGCTGGCGAGTGCGAACCCGCCTTTCGAACTCACCAATGAAGCGAACCCTCTCTTCACCCGAGCACGCTCATTGCCGCCGACGCGACTGGGCGATGTGACCGTGAGGAGCAGCATCATCACGGACGGCTGCAAGATTGGAGACGGCTCGGTCTTAGACAACTGCGTCGTCGGAGTTCGCAGCCGCATTGGCTCGAACGTGACCGTTCGCAACGCGATCTTGATGGGCGCCGACAACTTCGATCGCGAGCAAGGCGATGCAACGCGACCGGCACTCGGCATCGGCGACGGCTCGGTGATCGAGAACGCGATCGTCGACAAGAACTGCCGCATCGGACGGAATGTAAGAATCGTTCCCCGTCCCGGCATGGAGCCCAACTGCGACATCAACGGCGTCTACGTCCGCGACGGCATCATCGTCGTGCCAAAAGAGAGCGTGCTGCCCGACGGATGGACGCTGTAGTCGTTCGCAATTCATCCCGACCAGTAGCATGGGATTCCATCCCGAGCCTCAGCGGGCAGCCCGCCACTTCCGTGCTGGAAGTGGCCGTCAGTGTCGAGCCTCGAAAAATCAGCAAAGGCGGGTGTGCAATTTGTCATACACCCGCCGCTGCAAGTAGCTTGGGATTCCATCCCGAGCCTCAGCGGGCACCCCGCCACTTCCGCGCTGCGAGCGGCCGTCAGTGTCGAGCCTCGCCGAAGCGTGCAATTATTCGAACACCGGCCGCGCTCGCTTAAAGCACGGCAACGATTCACCGTCCTCTGATCGCCGCTCTGTAATTATCGCGACAGTCGGCATTGCAGGCGGCTCGGGATGGAATCCCAAGCTGCTAACGATTTGCCGTCCTCTGATGGCCGCTCTGTAATTACCGTGATAGTCGGCATTGCAGGCGGCTCGGGATGGAATCCCAAGCTACTTGGCGATTCTCTGAATGCCGGCTTTTTCGGCTAGTGGCTCCGGATCTTCGTAGGGCAACGCCTTCAGGAACTCGACGAGATCCGCCACTTGCTCTTTCGATAAGTGGCTCGTCTTCCCGTGCTTGTCGCCTTTGTTCGCTGTCGTGAGCACGTCGGTCAGAGTCGCGGCTTTGCCATGATGCAGATACGGCGCGGTGCGATAGAGGCTCAGCAATGTCGGAGTGTCGTACTTCGGTCCCATCTTCTCGCCGGGGTCTTCGTTGCCCGTGCCGACGTCGTGCATGACGCTCGGCTTGCCCGATTGCGAGTCGGTGTAGAACGGACCCGAGTGGCACTTCGCGCATCCGACAGCATCGCTCGCGAACAGATCGCGTCCGCGTTTGGCTGCGTCGCTCAAGCCGCTCTTCGCATGCGGGCTGAGCGTGAAGCGATGCGCGTTCGTGTAAGCCGCGAGTGCATCAAGATCCTTTGACAGTCCCTTATTCGGAGCACCGAGCGACGGGTTCACTTTGCCGCGAATCAAGCCGAAGCCCTGCATCAGCGGGCCGCGAATGGTGTGCTCGAAGTCCTGCGTTTCATCGCGGTCTGCCGACCAATGTTGAGGATGCGTGAAAGCCAATCCGCCCAATGGCGGGGTCGCTCGCAAGCCTTCGGGGTTGTGCCATGTCTTGCCGTCAGCTTGCCCGTCGGGATGACAACTGGAACAACTAATCCATCTGCGTCCGACCATTGGCTGCAGCGCCGAATAGAAGAGCACTTTGCCGTACCAAACCTCTTGCGACAGCGGGTTCTTCGTCACGTCGATCGTGTGCTTGCGCGTCATCGTCGCGGCATCGAAAACCATCACGTTGAAGTCGAGCGCGTTGTAGACGAACACCGACTTGCCATCGGGCGAGACGCGAACGGCTCGCGGATTCGTGCCGACTTGCAGGTATTTTTCATTGGCGATCTCGGTGTAGTCGTCGTCGACCGTGCGAGTCGCATACATGTCGTTCGTGCCCGAGCAGACGACGTACAACTTCGAGCCATCAGGGCTCAGCGCCACTTCCCATGGATTGGCCGTCACGAGCGTTTGAATGAACGAGTCGAGTGCAATGCGTCGTCGTCGCGTCTCTTCCTTCTGCACGAGATCCGCACAGCCGAGATACGGGAAGATCGAGCCGGCTCCGTGTGCTGTCTCAACTCGCGACCGGATATGCGCGTAGTACGCCTTCGGGCGTTTCGGGTGCAGCACGACTTGCCGAGCGAGATTGTCCGTCGGACCGCCGAGCCACTCATCAGTCTGCACGCCGCGAGCGACATCAAACGCTCGCACATGCGCCGTCAGATATTCGGCGATGACGATTTGCTTCTCGTCCGCGCTGATCGCAATGCCGCGCGGGAATGAGCCCGCATTGAACTCACGCAGCAACTTGCCGGAAGCGCCGTCGATCTCAGCGATGCGACCGGGATATTCGAGCGTCACATAGAGTCGCGAGCCGGACTTGTTCGAGACGATGCCATACGGCTCGTCGAAGACTTCGGTCTTGCCGGTGACTTCGCCTTTGTCGGCATCCGCGAAGACGATCGCATCGTCGTCATAGACAGCGACGGCAATGCGATGCGAATCGCCAATGAAGCTGATGCCTTCGGGGTGATGTCCGACTTTGACTTCGAACTTCACGGTATGAGTCGCAAGCTCAACGACGGTCAGCGTGCCGCTGTCACGATTACTACAGGCAAGCAATTTTCCGTCCGTCGAAACGTCCATCAGGCTATTCGACGTCCCGGCCAAAACCGGAGCGGCGTAAAGACTCGCAACCAACATGAGCAACGCAGGCAGAAGACGCATCGAGAACTCCATTCGTCAGAAGGATGAGACGCTGTCTGAGGAGAGCGATCCGAGTTGTGGCGCACGATTGGGCGATTCAAAAGCGATGAGCACTGCGTCGCCGCCTTTCGCTCAGAGGCTGTGATTAAATCGCCTCTGGGCTTGTCCCAGGGGTTTA
>CAZNMS010000439.1:0-7578 GCA_964573505.1 uncultured Planctomycetaceae bacterium
GAACCGATGAAACGGGTGGCGATGGCGGCGCGGAAGCCGCCGGTCGGGAATTCGAGCCACTCGACGAGCAAGCGTTCGATCGAGCGTTCGCTGACAAGATTCGTGATCTTCAAATCTTGCACCGTGAGTAAGCCGGTGAAGGTCGAGAGCGCATCAGGAAACGGGATGCGCGTATTGGCCTGAAAGCCGCCTTCCGCCGTCCATACGTTCTTGAGGAAGTCGCTGACATCGCTGCGCAGTTCGTCATCAATCCCGCCGACGACTGAGAGCACACCAATCGCCGCTGCGGTCGGGTTCGTGCCACTGTTCTTCATCGGACCGATCTCGACAAAGCCGCCGTCGTCGCGCTGTCGGTCATAGATGAACTGAATCAGCGACTTGATCTGCGGCGGCTGCTTGCCGAGCAGTTCGTAAGTCAGCGTGACGAGAAAGGTGTGATAAGTACTACTCGCCGCGCCCTCAGGTGACTTCGCATAGCCGCCGTCTTTGCGTCGCAATGCTTCGAGCCGATTGGCGATCTGCTCGGGCCAATCGGACTCCGCGCCTTCGAGCAAGTCTTCGCCGCCGAACGCTTGCACGGCTAGCACGGAATAGAGCCAGTTCATGAGGTCGATGACGCCGAGCTTGCGCCAATCGAAGCGTTTCAAGAACCCGCCAATCGAAGCGCACTCGTCTGCGGTGAGTCCGCCGAGCATCGCCAATCCGCGCACGGCAAAGCTCGTGTAGTAGAGATCCGAATCTCCGTCTCGACCGCCGAAGCCGCCGTCGTGCTGCTGCTTGCTGCGAATGAAGCGTTGATGCCGTTCTCGCCGCTCCGGTTGCAGGCTGCTAAGCCCAGTCATGAGCCGCTGCGCCAATCGCATCAGATAGGGCTCACCGGGTTGAGTCATCGTGTCCTTTACAAAGTCGAAACGCAGGCGGCGTTCGTAGCATGGACGCCTACGTCCGTGCTTCCCGTTGGTTGCCGGTGCGTGCGGGTCGCTCTCGGACGTAGGCGTCTGAGCTACAGCGCCCCGAAGCAGCGAAAGGCCGATCGTATTCGACCGCGCATCGGTCCAAAACCTCGTGCGGCGATTGATCTCGGCATTGAGCCGCACTCCCTTGCTCGTAAGCGTTGTGTGTTGAGTCTCTGTGGTTTCGATTACAGAGGCGCCGCAGAAGCCCGAAGAGCACTGAGGACGAAGTGCGGGCTCGCCGCGCCTATGCTCCTCTCATCTCCTCTTGATCAATTCCGTTTTCGAGCCCGCTATGCCCGACATCGTTCTTGTCACCTTCAACGCGAAATATGCGCATGCGTCGTTCGGGCTGCGTTACTTGATGGCGAATCTCGGCGACTTGCAGGCTCGCGCGGCGATCTTCGAATTCGAAATCAGTCAGCGCGTCGGTGATGTGCTCGAAGCCATCGTCGCTCAAAACCCGAAGATCGTCGGCCTCGGCGTCTATATCTGGAACATCGACCAATCGACGCGGCTCGTTGCTGACCTCAAACGCTTGCGGCCCGACATCACGATCGTGCTCGGCGGACCGGAAGTGAGCTATGAGCCGCAAGAGCAACTCATCGTCCAATTGGCCGACTACACCATTTCGGGCGAAGCCGATCTGACGTTCGCGCGGCTTTGCGAATGGCTGCTGGGAACAAACCGCGAGCAACAATTCTTACCTCTGCTCAATGCGTCTGAGCCGATGCTGGTCGAGCCGCACAAACCCCCGAAGCTCATTGCTGCCGAGTTGCCTCAGTTCGCACAACTGCGACTGCCGTATGACCTCTACAGCGAGACCGACATCAAGCAACGCGTCGTCTATGTCGAAGCGTCGCGCGGCTGTCCTTTCACGTGCGAGTTCTGCTTGTCGGCACTCGAGATCCCCGTGAGGCAAGCGCCGCTTGAATCGTTTCTCTCAGCAATGGCATCGCTGTTCGATCGCGGGCTGAGGCAATTCAAGTTCGTCGATCGCACCTTCAATCTGAATCTGCGAGTCAGTCAGGCGATCCTCGAATTCTTTCTGGAACGCTACGAACCCGGACTCTTCCTGCACTTCGAGATGATCCCCGATCGCTTCCCCGAACAACTGCGCGAGACCGTCAAAAAGTTCCCGCCGGGTGCGTTGCAGTTCGAAGTCGGCATTCAAACCTTCAATGACGATGTCGCCGACTACATCAGCCGCAAGCAAGACAATGCTGCCGTCGAGCAGAACCTCAACTTCCTGCACGCTGAGACTGGGGTGCATGTGCATGCGGACTTAATCGTCGGACTGCCGGGCGAGTCCCTAGAGAGCTTCGGCTGCGGCTTCGACCGCTTGATCGCTCTGCATCCCGAAGAGATTCAAGTCGGCATTCTCAAACGCCTGCGCGGCACGCCGATCATCCGACACGATGCCGAATGGAAGATGACTTACAGTCAAGCCGCTCCTTACGAAGTCTTGCAGACGCGGCTGATGAGCTTCGCCGACATTCAGCGCATGAAGCGGTTTGCACGCTATTGGGATCTCGTTGCGAACAGCGGCAACTTTTTGCAGTCGACGCCGCTCTTATGGAGCGATCGCTCGCCCTTCGCCGCGTTTCTGGCTTTCAGCGATTGGCTCTACGACGCCTCGAACCGCACTGCCGGCATCTCGCTGACGAGACTTGCCGAACTTGTCTTCGTCTATCTGACACAAGAATTACAGCGCGACAAACCGACGGTCGCTGCCGCTCTTTGGTCCGACTATCAGCGCGGAGGCCGCAACGACCGACCGCCATTCCTGCGCGAGTACATCGAACCGGCCGCCGAGAAGTCAGCAACTCGCACCGCAACGCGCATCCCGCCGCGACAACAACGTCGCGCCGAAGGCGACGCAGCGCCTTTTGGAGTGCGGTGATTCATCACCGCTTTCAAACAGCGGCGCAGCCGCTTTTCTTTTTCTTTCTTGATCTGCCGCTCGCCGATTGGATCTCGCGCTCGTCGGACGAAGACAAAACAAAGACGGCTCCGCCGAATGGGAAAGCGGGGATGAATCCCCGCACTCCAAAAGGGGCACTTCACTCGGCGCTATCGAGGCGCATTTCGCTCAATGTGACCGAGCGGGTTTCGGTCTCGAATTGGATGAAGACCGACTCTTCAAGCAACGAGCGCGGGCGGGTGACGTTCCATAAGACGTGCTCGTCGAGAAACGTCAGCAGTCGATCGCCGGTGAGGACGACTCGCAGATACCCGCGGCCGAATGAGATCTCGATCGGGACTTCGCGCAGCAATGTCGGGGTCGGCTCGCTGAGGTCCGATTGCAGCAGCGCGCGATCGGGGTTCACGACCAATTGCAGCAGTGGCTTATTCGCGGCATTTACGAAGTTGAGCGTGAGAACCGACGCATGCCCGCTGCTCGCGAGTTCTGAGTTCGTCTCTTGCGAGTACGAGAACGCGGTCGCGAGTGAGATGTCGCGATAGGGCTGCAAGAACGTCGCTGTCGACTTGCTCGTCGCGGCAGAGGTCAGCGTGTCTTCGTCGAAGACCCATTGGTGCGATTGCCAGTAAGTCGGAGCAAAAGGATTCGTCCAATGAGACCGCTGCCGCTCGGCAGAGAGCGGCACGAGGACTGTCCCGGATACATCTGACGGAGTCGCCGATCGCGGCGGATCGACTCGCGGAGTCTCAGCTTCCTGATGAGACGCAACAGGCTGATGTAATTCTTGTTTCAGCTTGCGTTGCAGTGTGAAGCCGACGACGACGAGCACTGCGAAGAGGCACGCAATCGTGCCGATATGCATTTCGCCGTGACGGCGCAGTGTCGACCGACGCACGTGCTTGTCGTGCAACGGCGATGTCGAAAACGTTCTCAACGAGCACCTTTGCATGCGAAGACTCGGCATCGGATTCTTCCTTAGTCACCTCTGCTCGCCGTGCGCATCCTTGTAGCCGAAGTCGTGAGACTTCGGACGCAGTCTTTGCGGCCCCGAAATCTGACGATTTCGGCTACGGGCGATTGCGGTCGCACCGCATTAGGAAGAGTGCAAAGCGGCCTCAGTCAGCCTGCGTATCCGGCATGATCGCGATGTGTTGCGCCTGCTGGGGATCCGTTTCGGGATAGTCGACTCGCAGATGCACGCCTCGACTTTCCTTTCGCTCGATCGCGGCCGCGACCATCAGCCGCGCAATGAGAAGCTGATTCTGTAGCTCCCATCCTTTTGGCTGACTGAACTCGCGGCGGGACACATACCGATCCCAAAACTCAAGCTGACTCGCCGCTTGAGTCAGCCCTTGCTCGTCGCGGCGAATGCCGACATTGCGCCACATCAAACTGTTGAGCGAGTTCTCAATGTCCGGCACGTTGAGTTCGTCATCGGTCTCCGGCTGAGCCCAGTCCGAAACGAGTGGCAGTGCTTGAAAGGTGTCTTTGATTTCGAGGGCGCGCTCTGAAGCGAGACGACCGGCACGCAGGCCGAAAACGAGTCCCTCTAACAAACTGTTCGAGCCGAGTCGGTTTGCTCCGTGCAGACCGGATGCGGTGACTTCTCCGGCTCCCAAAAGTCCGGGCAGAGTGGACTCGCCGTCGAGCGTCAGGCTGATGCCGCCAATCATGTAGTGAGCCCCCGGACGAACCGGGATGCGATCGCGCGCGAGGTCCAATCCGAAGCGTGCGCAGACCTGCGAGATATGCGGGAAGCGTTCGGCAACCAATTGCGGGGCGATGTGCGAGAGATCGAGATAGACGCAGGGATGCTGAGTCTTCGCCATCTGCGCCGTGATCGCTTGACTGACGACATCGCGCGGAGCGAGTTCACCATTCGAATCGTAATCCTGCATGAAGCGGCGTCCGGTGCAGTCGAGCAAGTACGCGCCTTCGCCGCGAACCGCTTCGGAGATGAGATGCCGCGAGCTACCCGCGATGTAGAGCACGGTCGGATGAAACTGCATGAACTCCATATCGCGCAACTCGGCACCGGCGCGAAAGGCGATCGCATGACCGTCCGCCGTCGCGATGTCGGGGTTCGTTGTTTCGCGATAGATCCGCCCTGCTCCGCCCGTTGCGAGCACGACTTGCTTCGCCCAAACGATCGTCTTGCCGTGCTGCGGGTTCCAAACGAGAGCACCGACGCAATGCCCCTCATGCGTGAGCAAGTCGATTGTGAATGTCTTCTCCCATGCATCGACATTCGGAGTCGCGCGCACGCGATCAAGCATCGCGCGCATGATCTCTTTGCCCGTTGCATCACCGAGAGCATGCACGACTCGACGATGACTATGCCCGCCTTCCTGAGTGAGCGCGATCTGTCCGTTCTCGGTATCGAAGTTCGCTCCGAACTCGATCAACTCGCGGATGCGATCCGGTGCTTCTCGCACGACCGTCTCGACGACCGCTTGATCGCAGAGTCCTTTGCCGGCCGCGATCGTGTCGGCCATGTGATTTGCAATGTCGTCGAGCGGATCGAGCACTCCGGCAATGCCGCCCTGAGCCCATGAGCTATTCGACAGCGCGAGCACATCCTTCGTGATGAGGATCGCTTGCAGGTTCTTATCGAGCGTCAACGCCGCCCGTGCTCCCGCGACTCCGCCGCCGATGATCAGCACGTCCGTAAAGACATGCGGCACGCGCTTCGGCGAGAACCGAACGAGGTAACGATGACGCAGAGGCAAAGAGAGTCGCTTCACGGTGTCGCTCAATGGTGCAGTCAGGATGATGAGTTCGGGGCGAGATCAATGGATCGTCACCCTTCGGATTGTCGCCTTTCGCTCCGCGAAAGGACGCTACAGCCGAAACGGTCTCTGAGGGATGCCGCTTGCGCCAAAGCGTCCTTTCGCAGAGCGAAAGGCGACAATCACGGCGCAGCATTTGAAGGGTTCGGCGAATTCGACAACGCACGCACTTCGCTGTTGAAGATCTCCAACAGCGAATGCAGGCAGCAGGCGACGATTGGCCCGAGAAAGACTCCCCATAACCCCATCACTTGAATGCCGCCGAAGACGCTGACAACAGCGAGCAGCGGATGCAGCTTCGTTTCGTTCTTCAGCACGTAGGTGCGAATGACGTTATCGAGCATCCCGACAAAGCCTGCTCCGTAGATTGTCAGAAAAATTGCAGCACCCCAACGCCCATTCCATGCGAGCCATGCAGCGACCGGAAACCAAACGAGCCATGTGCCGGCCATCGGAATTAGAGCCGACAACGTCGACGCGATCAGAATCAGAAAAAACGGCCCGACTCCGACGAGCTTGATGCCGATCGCTGTCGCGACTCCCTGCCCGATTGCCGCGAGGAACGTTGCCATCACAACCGCTCGTACTGAAGCCGCGAACTGCGTGATGAGGGCTCGTTGCTGAGTCGGCTCCATCGGAATCAATGCTTCAGCCGCAGTCAGCAACTCGACGCCATCGAGGAAGAAATAATACAGAGCGATCGCATAGACGACGGTCGCAATCAGCAGTGCTCCGACTGCCGCAACGAGATTCGCCGCATAACCGAGCCCGCGCGCCATGAAGCCGATCGTCTGCATCAGCAGTTGCTTCATCATGCCTTGCAGCCGCTGTAATTGCTCATACACCCATTCTTGGCGCTGCTGTCGTAGCAGTTTCGGATCCGCCTTAATCGCGTCGACGTCATCACTCGCGATCGAATGCAGGACTTCGGTTTCGATCCAACTCAACTCTTTCCCGCAGGCCCGTTCGAGCAGATCGGTTCCGAGCGTGACGAAGTCCGTGCGCGGCGCGGCAATGCGATGCGACTCGTTGAGTTCCACTTGTCCTGACTGATTGATGCGAGCACTGCTCATCGCATCGAGAAACTTGTCGCGCGTGCCGAACGCGAGCACGACCAGTTGCAGTGCTGCGAGCAAGATCGTCACCAACAACGGCAGCATGACTCCGCTCAGAATCGCCGTCGTGCTGAGGGCAGCAGCAAGCGGCTTGCGATCTCCGCAACGTCGCAAGAAATGGCGATAGACCGGTTGTCCGAGGAACGCGGTGAGGCCGGCCAAAAACAGCGGCACAAAGAAGGGAGCAAAGACTTGATAGAACGTGAGCCCCAGCACCGAAATCAGCAGCGCTAAGATGGCTAACGAGATGTACCTCGCCATGAAGTTGAGTCCGTCAGTCAGGCATGTCAGAGATAGAAACGCAGAGCGGCAGTGCCGCAACCGAAATGTACGACGGACTTGTAGTCCGTCGCCGCCGCAGATCGACGGACTACAAGTCCGTCGTACAAGGGCCGCAAAAATCTTCTCGTTCCAACACGCTCTTCATCGTTTGCAGAGCAGAGCAATGCAGTTCGCGGCGGCGGGCAAGAGTGCTGCTTGTACGACGGACTTGCAGTCCGTCGCAGTTCGTCATCGACGGGCGAAGAGACCGTCATATTGAGGCTTGCCGGGAGCGCCCCGTCGTTCCTCGCAGGACACTGCGAGGCCGCAACAAAGACGTCGCTTGATTCTCCGAGTCGAGCTACGAAGAAGCACGCTTCGCGATGCGGCACGCCCGTCCGCGCTTCAGCGAGCGTAGCTATGGCTGCGCAGAGCGTCGACTCGCTTCTTAGCCCCTGAGGGCACCAGTAGAGTCCCGCCCACTCCTGAGGAACACATCCGTTTTGGGGTACGACGGACTTGCAGTCCGTCGCTTC
>CAZNMS010000440.1:0-7577 GCA_964573505.1 uncultured Planctomycetaceae bacterium
GACGAGCTGCGTGCCCGTCGGCTAGCGCCAACCTACTCGAATCATGGCGCGTCCTAGCGGAGTGCCGACGGTGTTGCCGGTATTGCCAATGCGCAGTTGGTTGCGCGTGATCGAGTTCGTAGCAACGAACTGCAAGTCGGTGTCGCGACCCAGTCCCTCGGTCATCACGCGGACCTTATTGCCGACGCGCACGAACTTGAGAACGCTCGGATTCGCCGCAAAGGTCGGTGTCGCGAGCAGCGACGTTTGAATGACCGCATTCAAGTCGGCAACGAGATCGTCGATCGTCGAGT
Source organism: uncultured Planctomycetaceae bacterium (assembly GCA_964573505.1). Classification (GTDB taxonomy): domain Bacteria; phylum Planctomycetota; class Planctomycetia; order Planctomycetales; family Planctomycetaceae; genus AM-0621. Next base: position 294 of record CAZNMS010000440.1, read on the forward strand.
TGTTGGCGGTTGCGGCGACGGTCAATGTCGCCGGCGCGAGCGTCGTGCCATTGATCGAGAGCGTGAAGGTCGCGTCTGTGACACCGGTCAGCTTGCCATTGGTCGCGATATCGACCGACGACGTAATGCCGACTTCAGTGCCCGCGTTGTACGAGACATCGAGCAGCGGCACTCCGAAGCTGCTGGTGTTGAAGAGCAGTTCGCTCGTCATCACCGAGTTCAGCGCGGTGAAGTTGAAGTTCGCGTCTTGCCCCAGTCCGCGCGTTTCGAAGCGCAGACGGTTGCCAATGCGGACGGCTCGGACTTGCCCCGGCTCGAAGCCCGGTAGCGGACCGAGGATGGCATCGAGCGCGTTGTTGATGTCGACAGCGAGCGCCGTCAGCGAGTTGTTCGTGCCGGTTCCCGTCACTGTCACTGGCCCGATCGTCTGGCCGTTGACGTTGAGCGTGAAGACCGGAGCGGCACTTGGTCGACCATTCGCAACGAGTGCTGGCGCGAGATCGTTCTTGGCCGTGATGCCGACGTCTTGCTCGTGAATGTCGATGATGTCCGGCAGATTCGTGCCTTCGATCAGCACGATGTCCGTCGCGTTGTCGTCGATCACATCGCCTTGAGTGCGGTTGCCGTAGTGGCCGTCATAGACGTCGCCGACTTCGGTATAGAACTCGGCGGTATCGAGCTTCAGGAAGTCGATGCCGCTGCCGCCGAAGAGCGAGTCGCGACCGTCTTGACCTTCAATGAGATCGCTGTCGGCACCGCCAAACATGACGTCAGCGCCGCCGCCGCCGAAGAGCTGATCTTCGCCGCTGTCGCCGTACAGCGTGTCGGCACCGCCGGAGACGTCCGAGAACGGGTTGAGGCCATAGTCGGCCCCGAGCACGTACTCGCCGTGCAAGTAATCGTTCCCATTCCCGCCCGAGAGGACGTCCCGGCGGATGTTGCCGTACATGAAGTCGTTGCCGCTGCCGCCGTGCAGTTCGTCACCGCGACGGATGCTTTCAGCAGCAGACTCATTGCTCGGGGCATAGGCATAGAGCGAGTCACTGCCGTCGCCGCCGTAGCTGCGCTGACCGCTCATGACATGCGCTGTCTTCCCGCTTCCCGAAGCGGGCACATCGGTCGCGATCAAACGATTGAAACGCGGATTGCCCGTATCGCCGACGCCGATGCCCGGCCCGGCGCGCAGGATGTCGTTGCCTTCTTGACCGTAAAGCTGATCGATGCCTTCGTCACCAAAGAGGTTGTCGTCGTTCGCACCGCCGAAGATGACGTCGTCACCGGCATCACCGTGAATCAATTCACCGCCGACGCCGCCGTCGATGAAGTCATCGCCCGTGCCGCCTCGGATGTCGTCGACCTGTCCGCCGCCGAAGAGGAAGTCGGTATCCGCACCGCCGCGAATGACGTCTTCACCGTCGTCCGGAGTGCCCGGCAGCGAGTTGCCGCTGACAACGATCGGAGTGATTTGAGGCGGCGTATAGCCGCTCGGATTAAGCAGATCGAAGCTGCTGAAGTCCGGAGGCAATTGGAAGTTGTTGGCGTTCGTGAGATCGAACTTATCGCTGCCGAAGACCGCGATGCCGCCCCAAACAACGTCGCTGCCATTGCCGCCATTGATGAAGTCATCACCGAGCGCACCGACGATGAAGTCATTGCCGTCTCCGCCCTCTGTCGAGTCATCTCCGCCCGCGAGGAAGACATCGTCGTTGCCCGCGCCCGCGACGACGGTGTCATCGCCCGCTTCGGCGAAGATCGTGTCGTTGCCGCCTTCCGACATCACGAGGTCGTCGTCGTTACCGACGGTCAGCAAGTCCGCGCCATCGCCGGACGAAACGGTGTCGGCACCGTCGCCCGTTGTGATCGTGTCTTTGCCCGCGCCCGAAGTGACTTTGTCATTGCCGCCGCCGACTTCGATCGAGTTATCGCCGTCGAACGCAAAGACGGTGTCGTTGCCGACTCCTGTCGTAATTGTGTCCGGGCCATGATCGGTATGAATGAGATTGTTGCCCGCGCCGGCCATCACGATGTGCGTCGTATTGGCTTCGTTCGGCACGTCTTGCGAACGCAGATCAATGACGTCGTTGCCGGAGCCAGTTGTCACCGTCTCGCTGCCCGTTCCGCCGAGCACGGTGTTATTTCCATTACCCGCGTCGATCAGTTCGTTACCCGCTGCGGTCACGATGTAGTCATTGCCGCCGCCGGCCATGATCGTTGCGTTGCCGGCGTACTCGAAGACGACGTTGTCGCCTTCTCCTGCATCAATGTTGTCGTCGCCGAGATCACCGTGAATGGTGTCGTTGCCCGCGCCGCCTTTGATGACGTGCGTTGAGTTCGCTTCGCCGGCATAGAGCGAACCTTGCTGGCCGGGATTCGAACCGTCGCCCGCCGTGAGAAGATCGTCGCCCGAGCCGCCGTCGAGCGTATCGCTGCCGGGACCGCCGATGACGTTGTCGTTACCCGCTTCGCCTTTGACGACGTCGTTGCCTTGATCGCCGTCGATCTTGTCATCGCCGTCGCCGCCTTCGATGAGGTCGTTCGCAATGCCGCCGTCGATGAGGTCATTGCCCGCGCCGCCCTTGATCGAGTCTTGCCCGTCTTCACCGAAGATGGTGTCGACGCCGTCGCCGCCGGTGATGAGGTCGGAATCCTTACCGCCGAAGATCTTGTCGTTGCCTTCTTCGCCGTTGATGACGTCGTCAGCAGGACCGCCTTGCAGAGTGTCATTGCCCGCGCCGGCGTTGATCGTGTCTTCGCCGCCCGCACCGTCGATCGAGTCCCCGTCGGCACCGCCGTTGATGAGGTCATCGCCGAACGCACCGAGAATGGTGTCGCTGCCCGCTTCGCCGTTGATCGTGTCGTTGCCGTCGTTGCCGTTGAGCTTGTCGTTGCCCGCACCGCCGACGATCGACTCTGCGCCCTTCGCTCCGATGATGACGTCGTTGCCGTCACCGCCGATCAGAGTCGCGGGCAGATCAATGCTCTTATCGAGCGTGATCGCGTCGTCGCCCGAGCCGGCATCGACATAGATCGAAGTCACTCCGGTGTAGCTCTGCTGTAATCCAAATGCCATCACGATGATGGCGTTGTCGGTCGCGTTGCGACGGATGACGACGTTGTCGTTGCCGTCGCTGAGATCACCGACTTGTCGAGCCGCTGCATTCGGTCCGATGTTGACCGTCAGCTTGCCATTGCCGTCCTTCGTCGCGAGCACTGCCATTGGATCGCCCGGCTCGGGATCAGGACGCGGAATCTCAAAGTCAACGAGCGTGACTTTCGCAATCTCGAACGTCTCACTGAAGCCGAGAGCGCTGACGGTTGCTTCGAGTCCCGCTTCAACCTTGCCGCTGATGTCGAAGATATGCACGAGCGGAATGGGCGAGAGCAGTGCGTTCTCGATGATCTCGGGCACGCGGATCTTGCCGTCGACTTCGCCGTCTTCGTCCGGGATGTCATGCAAGTTGAAGTCGACGGTCAAGAAGATGCCGCCGCCGACGCTCGCACTGGCGATACCGAGATTGAGTTCCGCTGCGGCCTTGAGCGCACCGAACAATTGCATTTCAGCAACGTCTTCGCCGGAGCCGTCCGGGTTCGCCGTATCGCTGATGTAGAAGCCGTTGAAGATGTCGCGCACATCGAGCGACTCAGCAAAGTCAAAGAAGCCTTTCGTGTCGAAGCCGAACGCGAAGTCGAGCGCGAAGCCGACTTCACCGCCGATCCGAGCACCGATCGGGCCGAAGATCGTGAAGAACTGCGAGTACTCGAAACCGAACTCCGCGCGCGGCATGTCGTAGGTGACGAGCGAGAGATCCTTTTCGCCCAACAGCAAGTTGAACACCATCGACGGGTTGTCGAGGATCGGGAACGCGAACTTGCCCTTCGTGTCCTCTTGAGCTGCCGCGAGATTGCTGCCGCTCATCAGGTTGCCGTTCCCGTTGCCGGTTGATGCGCGCGGGATCGAGTTGAAATAGTCGCGAGTGGCTTGCGCTTCAGGCCCGCCGACTTCCGCGAGCGCGTCGGTGAAGTTGAAGTTCTTCGACGCTTCATCTCGCACGATCTCGCCGTTCTTCAGCTCGAACCCGCCGAGCGGAAGGATCAGCGCATCGCCGGGTGACGGCAGGCTCGTGACGAGATCCGCGACCGTATCAACGGCCTCAATGAAGTCGGCCACTTTCGCCAGACCGAAGATCCGCGCGAGATCAACGAGCGCGACCGGCGAGCCCGCGAGATCCGAGATCACCGGGATCGGCGACGTTAGCACGTCGAGGATCGGCTGAATGGGCTCGACGATGTCTTGCACGACTTCGAGCGCACCGCCGAAGAGACCGGTGATGAACTCGCCCATATTCAGACCGACGTCGCGGAACTCGATGATCGGTTCGGCGTTGTCGAAGCTCTCAAGATTCGGGAAGCCCCAATAGAGATGAATCTCGGTGCCGATCGACGGGAAGTTCGCATCGCCGCCGAGGCTCGCCATTGCGTTGAGGTGCAGCGTGCCGATCGCGCCGAGCTTCGCGTCGATGTCTGCCGAACCGATCTCAGTGATCCCGAGCCGACCGTTGCCGCCCATTCCGTCGCTGATGTCGATCGCAAAGCGGCCGCGGAAGGCGTTGATCGCTTCGATGATTTCCGACTTACCGTTCGAGCCAATGTCGATGCGGCTGCGAGCACGCTCACTCTCCGGATCGCTGAGCATGTCGTGCGTGTATTGATCGCCGGCCTCATCGAGTTCCGCGACGGTCATCTGCGTGACATCAAGCTGCAACGGGCCGAGCTGCCCCTGCGCCATGAGTTCCATCAGCTCGACATCGACGTTGACTTCAAGATCGCTCGCGCTGTTGACATCGAAGAAGACGCCGTCCGTCTTGCTGATGCCGAAGCCGAAGTCATACGAGAACCCGACCGCCACTTGCAGCTTGCCATCGACGTCGAGCCCCAGTCCCGGAATGCCGAGATCAAGATCAAGCGGGATCGGGAAGTTGATGAGGTCGCTACCGAGCTTCATGTTGAACTGCACGGTGTCGGTACTCAGACCGACCTGCGCCAGGAAGTCGGTTACGAGAGTCAGCGGTGCATTCTTCGCACCCGCAAAGATCTGCACGTCCGCGATCGTGATCGAGCCGTCGTTATTCGTATCGAGCAAGAACTCAAGACCGCCCGGTCCGATCGCGTCGAAGATGGCTTGCTGCACTTCGTTAATCGCGGTCTTCGGTGCGCCATTGGCCGCCGCGAGATTGCTCCCGCCCGCCTTCAAGTTGCTTCCGCCGGTACCGAGCAAGTTCGCAATCAAGTCTTCGCGGATATCGCCAATGAACGTCGCCGCGTCTTTGAGCTTGTCGCCGATGAAGGGCAACTCGACGCCGAAGACTTCGCCATCCAGCACGTTCTCCAGCAACTGCAAGAGCCCGTCGATGCCGAGAATGATGCCGCCAATGCCGTCGCTGAAGTCGAGGCTGTTCAGCAGGTTCTCGAAGTCCGGTGCCTGCGTGACGCTGACCGTTAGTGGTTCCTCGATATTCGGAATCGTCAGTTGCAATGACGGGTTAACCGGATCGAGCGGCGTTCCCGAGAGCGTGTTAATCGGCAGATCAATCCCCGCCGCGCCACTCACAGTTACAGCGAGATCGTCGAGGATGAGCCCGACACCTTCATCGAAGTAGTGGCGTCCGTCGCCGTCGCTGTCGGTGAGTTTCAGCGTTGCTTCCGCCGGGTCATTTCCCGGTTCGAGCCCATTGAGGTCGAGCGCCACTTGTCCGTCGTTGATCTCCGCACCGAACGGTCCGATCGAGGCTTTGAAGTTCAACCCCATTGGATCGCTCGCGACCCCGAAGGTCGCACTGAGCTCTGTGTCTTCGTCATAGAGGAACGCGCGCGGCTGCCCGGCGAGCACTTCGAGACCGACAGCGAGATTGAACAAGAGCCCGGCATCAACATCGAGCTTGCCCTCACCTTGAAAATCAACGAGGTCCGACAGCACCGGCACGCCGAGCGAATCGAGATCGAAGTTGAGCGGCAGCTCAGCGGACGCATTCAAGACGAACGGCAAGTCGATCCTGACAACCGGCTCGGCGCCGCTGAGATCGAGCGACAACGTGATCGGCTCGAACTTGCTATTCGGCTGATTGGTGCCCAGTGCGGTGTTGAGTTGATTCTGAATCTCACTGAGACCATTCGCCGGGTCCTTCTTGAAGTTCTGAATGGCCTTCGAGAACTCCGAGACGAAGTTCAGCAGCTCTGCCGGACTCTTGTTGATGACCGGCAGTTGGCCTTTGAAGAACTCATTGTCCTTTGCGAGTGACGACAAGAAGTCCGCCAGCTTCCCGAGCAACGCGACGATGTCATCCGCGCTGAAGTCTTTGAAGTTCAGCAGCTCATCGAAGTTCGAGAACTGCACATCGAGCGAACCCGTATTGAGCGCGATCTTGCCTTGATCGAGATCGACCGTGAAGACCTGCGGCCAAGTGACAGTGATCTGCGGATTCATCCCGGTCAGCGGTTCGCTGAGCAGCGTTGTGACCGTGATCGGTAGCGTCAGATCCGCCGCCGCATTGACTTGCAGATCAATGAGATCGCTGCCCTTACCGAGATCCTTCAGCTCCTTGATGATCGTGCCGAGCGTGACGCGGTCTGTCATCGTGTTTGGGTCAACAAGGCCGATTTTGGCATCGACCGAGATCGAGCCGAAGCCGTCATGCACACCGATCTCAATGAGTCCGCCGAAGGCCGCCGTCGCTTCAATCTTGCTGGCTGAAAGCACCGCTCCAGCATGCAGTGAGGCGTTCTCGATATAGACGCGATCCGCGAGCGACTTGCCATGCAACGGAGCCGACGTGATGACGCCGTCCTTATCGGTGTCGATGCCGGTCAACTGCGCGACCATCGCGAGCCCGGAATTATTCGCATCCTGTATTTTGAATTGCGGCTGCGGCCCAGAAGGCGACGTCGGGTCGGTAAAGACGAACCGCTTGTTTTCGATCTTCGCAAAGTTCGGCCCGACCTTGCTGTTGAGCAACGTGACAAGAGCACTCAGCGTGCTCGCCCCGCTGAGCGGACTGAGATCGACTTCAACGACCGTCCCATTGCGGAGTGTAATTTTCGCGTCAGCCTTCGCCCCGTTGGTATCGAGGAAGTCCCAACGATCCTGAGCCGGCTGCCCATTCTCAGATGCCATCGCCGGAACGATCTTCGAGATCGTCGTATTGCCGTCGATCGTCACATCCGCGCCGCTCTCTTTGAGCAATACGCCCATCGAGAACGTCGCCCCGACCTCAGCCGCGATCGAGACAT
>CAZNMS010000441.1:0-7563 GCA_964573505.1 uncultured Planctomycetaceae bacterium
TTTCCTGCGGATAGCAAAGCCGAACTGCGGATGTGCCTATGTAAGTCAAATTGCAGACCAATGCGCATCAACAACTTCTCACGCAGACCGTGACGCAGAATCGCTCCCGCTACTTCGCCGAATACTTGCGATCAAAGTGCGTATAGCCGCCGTCGACATACAGGATCTGCCCCGTTGTGTGACTCGACTTTTGCGATGCCACAAACACAACGGTGTTCGCGATCTCTTCGCAGGTCGTGAAGCGTTGCTCGAACGGAATCATCTGCTCGATCGCATGCCGAGTTGCTTCCGGGTCGGGCATTGTGTTGAGCCAGTTCTCATACAGCGGCGTCATCACTTCAGCGGGGATGACGGCGTTGACTCGAATGCTGTGCTGAGCGAGATCGAGTGCCCATTCACGCGTCAGTGCATTCACTCCGCCCTTTGCCGCCGCATAACCCGACGTGCCGCCCTGCCCCGTCGCGCTCACCTTCGAGCCGATGTTGATGATGTTGCCTTTCGACTTCTTCAACTCGGGCAGCGCGTAGTGCGCCATCGCGTAGACGTGCAGCAAGTTGCGTTGCAGCGAACCTAAGAACGCTTCGGGACCGGCATCGAGTCCGACGCCGTCATTCACTCCCGCGTTATTCACGAGCACATCAAGCCGACCGAACTTTGCGACCGTCGCTTCGACCGCTCGACGACAGGCGGCAACGTCCGACAAATCTGCTTGTAGGAAAAAGCACACTTGCCCGCGTGCCGTCGCTTCGGCTTCGAGTCGCGGCCCGTCGTCAGCACTGCGATTCACGTTCGCGACTTTGGCGCCCTCGGCCAGAAACGCCTGCACGATGCCGAGTCCGATGCCCTTTGAACCGCCGGTGACGAGCACAACTTTGTCTTTAAGTTGCAGATCCATAACGCCCCTTCCGCTTCTACAGCGCACCTTCATGCTTCCGTAGCCGAAATCGTCAGATTTCGGACGGTTGAAATGCCTGAAATCTCACGATTTCAGCTACCCCGATGCGCAGAAGAACTACTTCACACCGGCGGCAATCACGGCGGCGATGAGTTGCTCATGCAGCCGACCGTTACTCACGACGACACCGCGATTCGCGGACAACTCGCGACCGTGAGTCCATTCAAGAGGCTTGCCCGTCACGTCGGTGACTTTGCCGCCCGCCTCTTCGACGACCAATACGCCGCCCGCATGATCCCAAATCTTTTCGCGATAGTCGGCCTTCGTCGGCAGTCGCAGATAGAGGTCAGCTTCTCCGCGAGCGACGACCGCATACTTCGCCTGACTGTCGAGTCGCACGGGCGGCAGCACGATCCCGAGCGACTGAGCGATCTGCTCGGACTGACTATGCGAGCTATGCCCGGACTCGACGGACTCGCAAACGCGCGCGTCCTTCCAATCTGAAGTCGCACCGACGGTCACTCGTCGTGCCGATGCGACGTCGAACGAAGTGGTGTCAATCGGCAGCACGTAGCTGCCCGCTCCTCGGACCGCGAAGAGCAGCGAGCCGGGAGCATTCGCATCACCCGGAACGGTCGGCAGGTTCGGACAACCGAGAATGCCGACTTCAATCTGGCCGTCGATGATCAACGCCAATGAGACGGCATATTGCTCGCCGCGCAGAAAGCCCTTTGTCCCATCAATGGGATCGAGCGTCCAAAACCGGCGGTCGCCCTGCCCTGCTCCACGATCAATCCACTGACACACTTCGTCGCTCGAACCATTGATCCCGACCTTCGCGAGTTCCGTAACGACTTGCTCCAGAAAGCCTGCGTTCTCCGGCGTCTTGAGTTCACTTGAGTCTTCCTCACCGACAACAACGTCACTCGGAAACGCCGCCGCGAGCGCGCGACAAATCACTGCCTGACTTGCGAAGTCAGCGATCGTCACCGGGCTCTTGTCCTTCTTGTCGAGCTTCTCCCGAGTGATCTGCTTTTGAACCGTCTGACAGACGCGTGCCGCCAATTGCACGGACTGCAAACCGACGGAGAGTTCCTTCTCGAATGCTGGCATGCGATCTCCTCCTGAGAATGAGCGCCGTTGAGGGCTCGGTTGATAGGGCGAATGGGATTGATGGGACGAATGAGCTTGATGTTCGCAGCCGATGTAATCAGCGATAGCGCGCCATGATCGTCGAGCCGGCTTTCACGTGATCGCCGACCTTCGTGACGATCTCTAACGCAGCCTCGCGCGGCAGCAGTAACTCCGTCCGCGAGCCGAGCTTGATCATGCCGATCTGCTCGCCGCGTGCGAGTTCATCGCCCGGCTTGAGCCAGCAAACGATACGTCGAGCGATCGCTCCCGTAATTTGCCGCAGCACCATCACGCGATGAGGTGCCGAACTCTCTTCAACGATGATCGCGACTTGCTCGTTCTCGCGAGCGGACTCCGGCCTTAAGGCATTGAGGTACTTGCCCGGCTTATATCGCAGGCCGAGCACCCGAGCGGCGACCGGCGTCCGATTGATATGCACATTAAAGATCGACAAGAAGATGCCGATCAGCACCGCCGGCCCGCCGATGTCCGGGTCATGCTCGATCTCTTCGATGAGCACCACTTTGCCATCTGCCGGTGAGACAACGAGCCCCGGCTCGCTCGGTATCGCGCGCTGCGGGTTGCGGAAGAACCAAACAACTTCCGCGCCGACGAGACCGAGCGCGACAACGACGACCCATAAGATGTAACTCAAAGTACCAGTCAGCCCGCTCGTGATGAGGTACGCCGTCAGTCCGATCGCCGGACCGAAGAACATCACCGAGAACGCGATTAACTCAGCCAGTCCGACCCGCGCGAACGGGAAGTTGTCGCGATGCGCGAACGGGTCGTCTTCCGGCTCCCACCAATAATTCGGCTGATTCCAGTAGTACTTCAGATCTCGCGGATCGAGCACCTCATGCGGGCACCCATTCACATCGCCCTTGCGGCATGCCTGCATGCGGGCGACGTAGCCTTTGCGAAAGGTCCTCAGCCACCAGCGGCGCCAATAGCCCCATGCCATTTCGAGATGAATGATGATGCCGCCGCCGGGTTGAATTGTTGTCAGCCGAGGGTCCATCGGCATGAGTGGGCGGCGCTGCTGCGAATCGTCTGCCATCAGTGAGTTTCTAACGCGGCGAATTCATCGCCTCGACAAGCTGAATGAAATGAAGAGGTAGCCGGCACGAGTCGTTTAACCGCACCGCCATCGGCGTGCGTTCTTTCATAACTCGCCATCGCCAGCGTCGTTCGCGATTCACGCAGCCCGATGGGCATGCGGTTAAACGACGTAACAAAGCCGTAATCGATAGTCGCCTTTCGCTCCGCGAAAGGAAGCTTTTGCGGAGCAAAGGCCGACAATGCCTTTCGCGGAGCGAAAGGCGACTATCGAACGCGGCTTCGGCGGGATTCTGAAACCTCACTCTCAAACCGACAACCGGCATAACCGCCAAACTTCGGTAAGCAAATTCTCCGTGACCGGACCGAGCGGACTTCAGCGCTCAACTCGCGTTCTTGCTGCAACTGCTAAGGCAGAAACTGCCGCCGCGAGTTCATGCACGCTGCTCACTCGCGCCCGAATGCTCTCAGCAATGGTTGCCGAATCGTCGAATCACAACGGTCCGAGAATCCCGCAACGCACCAGCGCGTTCTCGATCGACACTTCATCGCGCGTCCCGGACGACGCTGCGGCAGGCAACGGAGGGCATACGAAGTCGGCACCTAATCCCTCACATTGGCTCGACGTTCATGCCCGCGACGAAAACAAAACCGAAGACTAAAGACGCTCCGGAGCCGGAAGAGAAGGAAAAGGAAAAACCGTCCCCGCCTGAGCCGTCATTTGAGGACCGCTATCTCGCAAAGGTCTTCCGGCCGAATCTGCTCCTCGTTGCCGCCCTCATCGGAGTGGTGATGGTGCTCGGTCCATCGGGCGTGAAGCACTTGCCGAGTCTGACCGACCGCTCCGAATACCGACTCAAACGCTCTGACATTCACGTCCCGCAAACGCCCCACTGGGTGCCGACTGGCTTCGTGCAGCAAGTGCTCAAGCAAGCCGAGATCAACGACGACGTCTCGATCCTCGACCGTGAACTCGCAGAACGACTCGGCAAAGCCTTCGAGCGTCATCCGTGGGTCAATGGACCGGTGCATGTCAGAGTCACGATTCCCGCTCGTGTTGATGTCTCGTTCTCTTACCGGCAACCAGTTGCAATGGTCGCGATCAACGACGGCTTCTATCCGATTGACGCGAACGGCTTGCTGCTGCCGCCCGAAGACTTTCCGCCTTCAGAGATCGGCCGTTTTCCGCGCATCGTCGGAGTCGGTGCGCCTCCGAACGGCACGATTGGTGAAGCATGGGGCGACGAGCGAGTGACCGGCGCCGCGCGTCTTGCCTCTGTGCTCGGTCAGTATTGGGAAGAGTTCAAACTCAACTCGATCGAAGTTCCTCGGCGCGAAACGGCTGAGTTGAAGTACGACGAGTTGCAGTTCGTCATCACGACAAAGGGCGGCTCGCGCATCATCTGGGGCCGCGCTCCCGGTCACGGACATCCGCTCGAAGTCACCGACGAGCAAAAGGTCGGTCGCCTCAAAGAATTTCTCGCGCGCGGCAAGAGCTTTGATGGGCCATGGGAAATCAGCATCAACCACTTGATGGAACTGACATGGCGCCCGCTCGAAACCCCGAAGCCGCCGCCACCAAAACCGACTCGCTCAAAGAAACGCTAAGCTCGCGCGTAGGATGGCCGCTCTCGGCCGTCGCATTTCTCACCGGGCGGGCCCGCACAATGGGTGAGGAACACTGGTACGACGGACTTGTAGTCCGTCGAACGTCGTGAGAAGCGACGGACTGCAAGTCCGTCGTACCCAAAAACGGATGTGTTCCTCAGAAGAAGACGGCCGAGAGCGGCCATCCTACAACTCAGTGCGCCCTTCACTGCCCCTTGATTGGCCGCCACTAAAGCGACAGCTATGACTCCTCTCCCGCCGCGCGCGACCGATCTCGCGTGCATCGAATCCTCTGCGGAGTCTGCTCTCAGTCCTTTGGTGGAGTAAAAGTGACATGAAGTTGGCCTTTCAGTTCTTGCTCGTCTCGGTCGCCTGCCGTTCGCTCGCGGCTGCTGAAATCGACTTTGCTCATAATGTTGCCCCGATCCTCAAGCAGCACTGCGGCAAGTGTCATACGGGCGATCAACAGAAGGGCGGCCTCTCGCTCAATACGCGCGAGTCGCTGCTCTCCGGCGGCGAGTCCGGCAAAGTGATTTCGCTAGGTAAGAGTTCTGACAGCGACTTCATCAAGCGGCTCACGACGAGTGACAACGAGCTCAAGATGCCGCCCGAAGGACCGCGCGTTTCGGCGAAAGAGATTGCGATCCTCAAGCAGTGGGTAGATAGCGGTCTGAAGTGGGAAGACGGCTTTACGTTCGGCAAACGCAGCTACGAGCCGCCGTTGAAGCCGCGCCGTCCCGAGCTACCGCCGGTCGTTGATGGTCGCAGCAATCCCGTCGATCGCATCCTCGATGCCGATCTGAGTCAGCACAAAGCCGCCCGCCCGCAGCCGATTGACGATGCAACATTCGCGCGCCGCGCGTTCCTCGACATCGTCGGGTTGCTGCCGACTCCGGAAGAGTTGACCGAGTTCAAAAACAGCACAGCGCCCGACAAACGAGAACGACTCGTCGACAAGTTGCTCGCGCGAGATCTCGACTATGCCGAGCACTGGCTCACGTTTTGGAATGATCTGCTCCGCAACGATTACACCGGCACCGGCTTCATCACCGGAGGCCGCAAGCAGATCTCGAAATGGCTCTATCAGGCGCTCGTCAACAACGCGCCTTACGACCGCATGGCGCGCGAGCTGATCGCTCCGCCGACTCCCGAGAGCGCCGGCTTTGCTGACGGCATTCGCTGGCGCGGCGATGTGAGTGCCGGGCAGACCGTCGAGATTCAGTTTGCTCAGAGCGTCGGTCAGTCGTTTCTCGGCATCAATCTGAAGTGCGCTTCGTGTCACGACAGCTTTATCGATCGATGGAAGCTCGAAGAGTCGTATGGGCTCGCCGCGATCTACTCGAACCGTCCGCTTGAGATTCATCGCTGCGATAAGCCAATCGGTAAGCAGGCGCAAGCAGGATGGCTCTTTCCCGAACTCGGTACGGTCGACCCGAAAGCTCCGCAGCCCGAGCGACTCAAGCAACTCGCGAACTTGATGACTCATCCCGAGAACGGTCGCTTCACTCGCACAATCGTCAATCGCATTTGGCATCGCCTGATGGGACGAGGCATCGTGCATCCGACCGACGCGATGCAGACCGAGCCATTCAATGCTGACTTGCTCGATCATCTCGCGGTGCATTTGTCGGACTCGAAGTTCGATCTCAAGCAGACGATCGCACTCATCGCGAAGTCGCAGGCTTATCAAAGCCGAGTGCAACTCATCGGCAAAGACGCCGACGATAAGGGCTTCGTTTATGGAGGCCCGCGCGCCAAACGCTTAACGGCAGAGCAATTCGTCGACGCCGTTTGGCAGCTCACTGGCTCAGCTCCGACGAGGTACGACGCACCGATCGTTCGCAGCAAGCCGATCAGCATTTCGAAGGATCAGCCTGCGACGTCGGCTCCTGAAGTCGCCGGAAGTTGGATTTGGTCAATGGCGGAATCGAACAACGCGCCTGCCAATGAGACCGTCGTCTTTCGCAAGTTGATCGAGTTCAAGACGGCGCCGACGCAGTGCATCGCCGCAGTCTCGTGTGACAATAGCTACACACTCTTCGTCAACGGACAAAAGGTGCATGCGAGCGATGCATGGGAGCGTCCTGAAGCGGTGCCGCTGACCTCGCGATTGAAGGCGGGGCAGAACGAGATCTTGATCATCGGCAAGAACGGCGGCAGCGGCCCGAATCCCGCCGGTCTCTTCTTCGCTGCTCAGTCGGTCGATGCGCAGGGCAAAGTCAGCTCGATCGGTTCTGACGGTTCATGGCAATGGACGAGCAAACAACCGAATGGCAACGGCAAGTATCCGAAGGACAAAGAGCCCGATGACTGGCAGTCGGCCGCGCTCTGCACGCATCAAGGCATTTGGGGCCCGAACTTCAAAGACGGCATCGCAGCGTTGCTCAATGGAGCGACTCAATCTGCCGGCTTGATGGTGCGCGCGTCACTCGTAAAGAACGACTTCTTGATGAAGGCACTCGGTCGACCGAATCGCGATCAGATCGTGAGCGTTCGCCCGACCGATCTTTCGACGCTCGAAGCGATTGACCTCTCGAACGGTCAGACATTGGCGGACGCACTGGCGCGAGGAGCAAAGCAACTCGCCGCGCGCGAATGGACGCCGTCCGAGTTCGTTGCATGGGTCTATCACTTCTCGCTCGCACGCAATCCGTCGGCAGAAGAGCAAACTGTGCTGCTACAGGAACTCGGCTCAAAACTCTCTGCGCAAGGAGTCGAAGACGTTCTCTGGAGCATCGTGATGCTGCCCGAGTTTCAGCTCGTCCGCTAAGGCAGAGTCGACGAGTCGCGTCGCGATTTGGCGGCGCGTAGGTCGGACGCCTACGTCCGACAGCGACGCAGGACGGACGTAGGTGTGACTGCTACGA
>CAZNMS010000442.1:0-7558 GCA_964573505.1 uncultured Planctomycetaceae bacterium
ACCCCGCCGGTCCGTGCCGTTGTCCGGGGGGGGTGAAATGAGGACGGTCGTCGTTGTTTTGTCGGGTGGTATGGATTCGGCGACATTGCTGTATCATCTGCGAGACGCGGGGTATGAGGCCAAAGCACTTTCCATAAACTATGGTCAGCGGCATTCACGAGAGTTGAATGCTGCACGAGCGATTTGCGAAGTTGCTGGATGTGAACAGCGAATTGTTGATTTGTCGGGACTGGCGGAACTGTTTGGCACGAACAGCTTGACTGACCATTCCAAGATTGTTCCCAGGGGACCATATAGTTCCGGGACGATTCAACTGACCACAGTGCCTAATCGCAACATGATACTTGCCGCCATCGGAGTCGGATGGGCGTTGTCTCTGCAGTATGATGCGGTCGCACTGGGTATTCACGACGGACCTCATACCAACTATGCCGATTGCAAACTTACGTTTGCAGAAGCGATGCACGCAGTCGCTCAAACTTGCGACGTGCGGAAGATTGAGTTTCTTTCACCGTTTGTGACATGGCGCAAAGCGGACATTGTACGTCGCGCCGTCGAACTTGGAGTTCCGCTGGACTTGACGTGGAGTTGCTACCAAGGCGGTGATGCTCATTGCGGACGCTGCGGTACTTGCATCGATCGTCGAGAAGCGTTCGAAGCGTGTGGTTTGGTTGATCCCGTTCAATACTTAGCGTAGGTCACAATGGAGTGACTTATCTCATGCGGTACCGGGTTGTGGAATTCTACTCATCGTCCGTGAGACGCTTGAAGTAATGCTTGGGTTACCAAGTGAGGGCAAGGTAGCAAGAGCAGGCTGCGAGTTTCGGGCAAGGCGGACAATTCGCTCCAACGGTCAAATGTGCTCAGCAGTCGAATTCGGAGGCAGGCGACATTTTGGGCCGAAAGCCGAGCGCTGGATTGAATCAACGAGAATAACTCGGACGAGGCAGACTCTTGTTTTTGAACGAGTGCTCGGTCGAACTCTGCGAGTAGACGTCCGATGGGTTGAGTCATTGCCAATGATCTCGGATGACAACGTTGTTGGAAGTCATGCATTTGTCGAAGTGCCTTTGGAACTCTGTCGTGATCGGCTGACTGAACGACATCCAGACGGTAGACGGGAGTAATGAACTGCCGTGAGATCGGGCATTCGACGAGGTCGCTAGAGTCAAGCACAGCCGGTTGTCCGGCAAACGAAGAGTGACTCGGGCCGACGAATGCCAGTAGCGATTCTCGCAGTGCTCGGGCCTGACGGTGCGAAAATGAGAATGCATACCAAGTCGTGACTGCATCCGGTTGCTCTAGGACGCGGGGAAGAATGGCCGGGGTTGATCGGTCTCGCAGAGTATCAATCCATTGTCCAATAAACTGCGACGATGGCGATGTTGGTTCGGAGCAGTATTCCGACCAGCGGAGGGCGTTGCCGGGGCCGAAAAAGCCGTCGAGGAATTCATGCCAGTCGATGAGCCAATCGTCATTGGGCGGCGAACTGCTCATGCAACTCCCCCGTAGATTTTCAGGAATGCGATCCGGGCGGTCTCGATTGCCGACGATGCGGTTTCGATCGTGATGGTCTCTTCGAGAATCTCAATACCGTTCCGAGTGAGGTTCATCGATCCGCTCAGGAAGTAGTCGGCACTCAGGATTCCCTTGAGATGCAGGTCTTCATTCCAAATCACATCGAGCTGCGACTTGATGCCGTGTGAGGTCGCGAAGTCCAATAGAGATTGAATGACTCGGCGAGAATGAATTCCGTCACGACTTGCCAGCACCAGATGAGTGCCCTTCGTGAGACAATGTGAAAGCACCTCGGTCAGGCGAATCCGTCGGCGACTCCAGCCTGGGACGAACGACGAGTATCGCCCCGTCCGATTATCAAGAAGTTCAACGTCAGAGATCCAAGGCGATACCAGCCAGATGCAGCGAGCAGGAGCGAGTAACTCTGCCACAAAGAGTGCCTCTAAGACTTCGCGGATTTCGTTCTGACTTGTCGCTGATGACTGAAAGATGCGTCGTGTGGTGGACGGGTTCATTGGGCGGCCTCCACCAAATCAAGATGCAGATCAAGCGTGCTGTGAGTGTGTTCTAAGCCCGTGACTCGCGGGTGCAGAAGCATCCATCGCGCATCAATGGGTTCCATCACCAACCGGAGCAGTGCCGTTCGCAACTCCGCACCCTGGTTGGTATCCGCCCGAAGGATGACTCGGCCTGAAGTGACCAGTGATTGCTGGATTTCAAGAAACCAACCTTCGGATGCGAGTTGAACAATGCGAACGTCGGAAGAGATCGTGTCTCGAACGAGATCGTGTTCGGTTCCACTGAGACGCGCGAATGGGTTCCAGGTCGAAAGCCGTTCGGACCGAACTTCAGATCCTCGTGGCCATAACATGCTCAACAACGTTCCGAACCGCCACTGACGGATCGATCCGCCAGACCAACTCGCGTCGCTTGAGCCCAGAGCGCGATCGAGCGAGTTGTCGCCGCTCTTGAGGAACGAGAAGACTCGCAGGTCGATTTCAATACCGAGTCGCTGTTCCTGATCACGCCACTCGTGGAGCAAGTGACGCAGGAGTGCGTCGGTTTCCGCAGTACTACCCGGACGGATGATGCGTGTATTGAGTGCGGCGATGACGGAATGCGTTGTCGCGAGCCCTCGCGACTGAAGGTCCGAGAGAAGTCCTTCGAATGCCGTGACTAAAGATTGCTGATTCTCGTGCTGAGCGGCACGAACAAACGACATCCGGTCGCGAAGCGTGGGTGTCGCTGCAGACGTGTCGAGAAGTTCCAACAGGGCTTCATCCATCACTTCGAAGTCACCGGGCCGAAGCGCGTCATTGACCAAATCAAAGAATGTTCGTGGGTCGTTTGCGTAGCGAGACGCAAAGCGTTCGACGATCCCGCCGCCGCCAAGCGTTCGTTCGGTGATCCAGATTTCGTCGAGTCCATTAGGAACAGGGAGCAACTCAGAAGGTCGAGGGCCGCATTCGGCTTCGAGTAATAGATCGCCTGCATCGAGGTCTGGGCAGAGTTGCTGAATGGCATCGAGAAATGCCGAACCGAGTGTTGTTTGAAATCGCTGACGCAGCCAGTCATGCCAACTGTCATCAATCTCTTGCCACAATATCGGGGCGATCGTCTGAAGACAGTGGACGACGGAATTGTCGTGCAACAACGCCGATAGTTCTTGATGCAACTTCTGATGGACTTGATTCGAATCGTCGTCATCAGCCGGTGCATCGTTGACCGAATCAGAATCAGAAGCATCGCGCGGGATACTTTGGAAAACGACATCCAGCACCGCTACCAGTTCCAAAGGGTTCGAGGCTGAAAGCGATTGCTGCCACGCCTCTTCAATCGACTCATTGCTCTCGATCGCTCGAACGACCAGCGCGGAAACGTAGATCTGAGCCAGCCACTGCCGCCGAAACACATTCGCGATGCCATTGAGTGCCGGCGATTCCATCACCAGGTCTCGGAATCGACTCATCCGTAGTGCCCGAAGTTTGGCTTGATTCGGATGATCGCGATGCACCTGCAGATTGGTCGGTCGTCGGAAGCGAATGACGAATCCATCGACATCGGCCGCGAAGCCCAGTCCAACTGGACTCGGCGGGGCTTCGCTTTCGCTGATTGGATCCGAGACGAATACAAATCGCGTTTCGAACTGCACACCGTTTCGGAGCGAGATTGAGGCTTCGCTTGCCATCGCGAATCGACGCACTTCAAGCGGGCTGTTGTCTCGATGGCAGAAGAACCGGAGTTCTTCGACGAGCCCATTCCACTGGGAGGGAGTGGGGATATCGGCCGGCATTCCCTCATCTGATGGGATGATTTGAGTTCGCCATTTCAGTGCGGCATTCGATGTGTCACCGATGCTCGCATCGGGAACTTGGGGCCTGAGTTCGAGCGGGCGAACGCAACGAACGTGCTTCGTTTCACCGGACGCGTCGATGTAATCGAATTGCCCCAGTTCTTCATAAGCCGAACTCATTTGAGCTAGAGGAATCACTTGTTCTGGTGACCCATCGACGTGAGCAGGAGCGATCCAATGGCGAGCCCATACATTCTCGACTCCGAACCGTCGGGACACGCGACCTGCGGCGTATGCCGTGAGAGCAGCCGCAATCGGCATTTCGTCACGACGTTCCACTCCCCCGCGTGTTTGGGGCGGTGTGATGACCAAGACCTCTGGCAGATTGAGATCATCGAACAGCGATTGCGGTACAAATTCAGGGATTGGGTTGTTGCGGACATGGTAGTCATTGACAGATCCACCTGTGATCGGTTCTGCACGACGCCATCCCGTTGCCAACCGCCGCAACAACGTAGGAACCACGACCGGCATGATGGCGCGCGGCGGATCCCACATCAGCAGGTCGGTGGTTTCTTCATTCTGGTCTAGGGCCTCTTTGAGGAATTTCTTGAACCGTCTCTGGTCGCTTTCCTCTTCGAGCAGGGACTTGAGAATTCGAACGATCAAGGGTTGTAGGTTGCGATGCCTTCCAACTTCAGGACCGCTGCAAGCCATCCATACGCTAGCGTCAAAATTCACACCGGAATCGCGAAGCTCGCGAGCGATCCAGTCGAGCAGGCAATAGGCAGCTTGGATCTTCAGCACATGGATGTTGCCGACGGGAAGCTGGCGAGCTGGTAGCTCAGGATCAAACAGTTGGTCGTAGCAGTGCCATGTGAGTCGATCACGTCCATAGTCTGACAGTGTGACGACGGTCCAAGGACGCATCTTCGTCTGTCGGCCAGCGCGGCCCTTGCGTTGCAGAAACTGAGCTGCATCGCGAGGAGACTTGTGCTGAATGACGGCTCCAACTTCAGGATCATTGAAGCCAACTTCCAACGAGGCCGTCGCCACGATTAAGTCCGATGAGGAATCAACGCCGACATCTTGAGAACTAGTACGAGTCACACGGACAAGCGACTGTGGCGTTAGTGAATGGCCGATGTCTTCGCACAGTTTCCAGTTTTGACCGAGCGACATTCGCAGTCGCTCGTCCGCACGTTGAGAGGCCCTTAGGTTTGCCAAAGATCCATCTGGTTTCTGCAAATTGGCCTTACCGTAACTGTCTTGCCCTTCGGCATCTCGGAGGTTGAAAAAGAGCCGATTGGTCACATCAAGATCGTCAGTGAAGACGAAGACACGCCTACCAAACGCCTTCTCGCTCTGATCACCCTGCCACGGATCGAGGCCGCGCCGCATCAGCATGCTGGCTTGAATCGTCGTCGAGAGAAGTGAGGTTTTTGAAGCCGGATCACCGCGCAGCGCGAGCATGTATTCCATGCTAGTGGGCTCGACTTCTGAAGTGATCGGTTCGATTGCCTCGACACTCGCTTCATTGATCCCGACCAGTTGCGAGAAGAATCGCCCCGCATCGGTGAGCGTCGCCGACAGTCCGACAAAGTGAGGACGACTGCGCGACACATGACGCCAGCGTCGCAAGAGCATGGCGACCTGCGCCCCATGAGTTCCCGAGTAGGTATGCGCTTCGTCGAGCAACACGAACTCGGGTGTAATCCGAGTTCCAACGCCAAACAGCTTGCCGTAGCTCAGGTCAGACATGCGTTGATTCAGCATCTCAGTCGATGTGAAGAGGATTTCAACAGGACGTCTCAGCAAACTCTCGCGAGTCAGAGGCAGGACCTCCGCAGTAGTTCGAGTGCGGCAACTGGACTTAGCACAGGCCAATTCTTCTCGCTCCGCATGCCGATCGCTGTCATGCCAAAGCATGTCAGAGCCACAAGCTGGACAGCGCAAGAACGGGCAAACTCGAGCGTTGCCTTGTTTGCGCCAGCCTGACGAATCATTGGTGTCATCCAAACTCCGGCAACTCTTCGGAGTGCCACCATAGAACGCTCCAATCGCGATGGGGCGGCGACGATGAGACTGAAGCAACGAGTCCAAACGTCGGACCTGCCCGTAGGTTTCGGACATCTGATCCTTGAGCAACTCGTTGCGAGGATAGATCGCTAGGCACCGAGTGGCTCGCTCAGTCTCGTGTCCGGCGATTCGCAAGAGCGTCGGCAAATAGAACGCGAGCGTTTTACCGCTACCCGTCCCCGCACAGACAATCGTGCCGGTGCTGTATTGATTTTGACACCCCTGCAGAACCGACCGTGCTGATCGGTACTGAAATCCGCTGAGGGCCATCAGAGCGCCGTCTGCTCGTTGAAGTAACTTCTCGCAAGCCGCTTGTTGCAGCGGGTTCAACCCAACTTCATTGGTTAGTTGCGCGATGACATCCGACACCGCCACATTCCGACGAGGCCGCTGCCGGGGCCTCAGGATTAACCGGTAATCAGCAACTAATGTCGGAGCAATCTTCCAACCTTGATTCAGCAAGTGCTTCGGAAACAGTTGCCGCATTCGAGCAAACAAACGCACCAACTCAGCCATGCGCGTGCGGTAGCACTTTCGAGAACTGCCGCAGCAAAACCTTGGATCTCATCGAGGAATCTGATGTGTGCCGCTGCGTTTTATGCGTCCCGCTAACTGTAAGCTGAATCGAATCGACTCTTATTGCGATAACTGCGTTGAGAGTGAGGGAACTGCCTGACTATAACTGTAAGCCGATCGCGACCACTGTGGTCGCACTTTCTTCGTCCAAGAAGCAGTAGGGCAGGCCAATGGCCGAATCTCGTGATATCTTGCGCCGTCGTGCGCTGCGATTGACTCAGGCAACAGGCAAGGACGTGTTTCTCTTTTGCATGTCGCCTGCCGACCTTGTCGATATTGCCAATTTCTCGCGAGATGAAAGCCAATCTCTGAGCGATCTTCTTGGAGGCGACCAAGCCAGCGTCCGGCAGCATTTGGGAAACATTCAGGCGCACGTCGAATCCGAGTCGCGTGTGATGCTGACTCCGATCGTCCTAGCACTTTCTCCTGAGACCGTGTTTCGAGGGAGTCGGGGCCCCGAAGTCACGGACGGTCTCGCCACTTCGGGAACGCTTGAGATTCCGCATCGAACACGCGGTGGCAAGAAACCGGCATGGGTGTTGGATGGCTACTTTCGAGTGCTCGCATTTTCGCAAGCGAAGTCGAAAGAGTTCGCGGTTCCGGTATGTGCCTTGATCGCTGACAACCCCGCCGAAATGAGAGAGTTGTTCTTACGGATTCAGAGCACTCATCCGTTGCCTGCCGACTTCGCGAACGTGCTCTTGCCGCTTGGCAATGCAGCGATCTCGCCGACGATTGCGGCGACCGAGCTTCCGAATGCGGTCTGTGATTGGCTCGCGTCAGAGCCTGAGTCACCCTTCTTCAAACTGATTGGTTCGAAGGATGACGAAGGCAAGGCAAAGGCCAAATTTCCCGTCTCGCGGAAGTCGCTCGCGGAGACGATTAGCAACAGCTTATCGACGCCCTATGGAGCCCTCTTTCCGTACCGAAACATGGCCACCGGCGAGACCGACATCAATGGGCTATGCAACGCGGTGAAGACCTATTGGGCGGGCGTGAAAGCCGTCTTTCCGGACGCATGGGACAAGCCCGCAAGAAAAACTCGGCTGACGCATCCGGCGGGAATCGGGATCATGGGGCACCTTCTCAATC
>CAZNMS010000443.1:0-7529 GCA_964573505.1 uncultured Planctomycetaceae bacterium
GGCGGATCAGGGCCATCTCCATTCGGCGTTTTCCGGGGAAGTCGAGCAGCATTACTCCGATCAAAATCGTGAGCACTCCTTGCCCCGGAACGAACAGCATCACAACGCCCATCAGCACAACGATCAGCCCCAGCAGGTTCTTGATCGCATGACCCAACAATGAGACAACCCAATGTCGTTGCGGGAAGGTGCCCGGAGCGTGTCGGTCGCGGATGAAGTAGTCGTCGGGAATGCGTGCGACTAAGAACGGCACAACGAGCACCGTTCCGAAAAACATCAGGAGCGATAGGCCGAACGACCAGCGCAAGACGTCGGGATGTTCGCGGCACCAATCGAGTACCTGCTGAATCACTTTGAAACGTCCTCTGTCAGGGGTTGAGTATGGACCTGAGTGTGTTGAGCCAGTTGAAAGCCAAAGTGCAGACGGCCAAAGAGTTTCATGATGTCGTCAACTTCTTCTTCGACATCGCCGAGAACCCGCAGTTCATGGACTGCGGCGGTCGAACTGATGATCCCGTGCTCGAGCAGATCATCAACATGTGCGCTCAAGCCGTCCTGAAGAAGGACGTCAAAGTGCAACATTTCTTACCTGTGAAGATTCCCGAGCATCACTTCACGCACGGAGGCGGGCTCGTCAACGGATTACCGATGACGGTGATCTACTTCGACGACATCGACAAAGGCATTGTCGCTCTGCTTGCGCGAGACGGAACCAGTTCTTGCATGCGCTTCACCAAGAAGGAATTGCCGGCAGGAGCGCCGGAGATGAATTGAAGCATCGCTCGCCGTGCTCTGACGCTTCAGGGTTTGACTTTCCGAGTCAAGTTTTTTGTGGTCGGAGGCTGCCTTTTCTGTGTGACGATGCGACTTACATGGCCGCATGTTCGAACTCGTCGCAGAGTTCGAAGCGGCGGTTTTGAAGCAACCTCGTCCTGCAAAAGGCTCAGTCTCAGAGAGACTGAGCTACGTGTCCCCGAAGACGGCTACGTCGTCTTCCGCTCTCCGGGGACGTAGGGAATCAGCCCTTGCCGAAAGGCTTCTTCTTGATATTCGAGCTTGAGGATTCTTGCATCGAGGACGAAGCCGTTGACGTTGATCATCCATGTGTTGGGGTTGTCGTCGCGACGACTCGGCAGCGTCCATTCGAGGTCGAAATCGCGGATCTTCAGCAGCTTGCGAATCTCTTTGGCCTTCCCCTGTCCGGTGCTTTCGCCGACGCCAAACGCTTTGTCGATTTCAGGCATCCGCATGTGAGGCGACTGAGTTCGATCGTCTAAGAAGTTGACCCAACCAATCGTGCGCACGATGCCGGTCGCCCATGTATTAACTCTTCCCTTCAACAACGGCGATGGCCGCTTTCTGGCGAGCTTCTCAGCCAGTTTGCGACACATTTCGGCGTACTCGGGATTGAGCCGATCGCGGCAGAACGGCTCGATCAAATCGAGCACCGCTTGCAGCACGACGTCAGCTTCAGACTTCGGAGTGGCAGCAGCCTTCTTTGCGGTCCTCTTCGCGGCAGCTTTCTTCTTTTTCACAGGCTCGGACGGAGCTGTTGCCGCGGGCTCCCTCGTAAAGAGCGGTACGACTAATGGCGGAGTGATCGGCTCATGTGTCGGCTGAAGCTGCAGCGCAGGAGGCAACTCAAACGACGACGCAACGGGGCGACCATCGACAAAGCGGGAAAAGAGTCCGTCACTCTTGACCTTCGTTTTGCAAAGATGCTCAAGGAACGCAGCCATTTTGGGGGTGATCGCGAGGTTGTACTTCTCCAGCAAACCGTCGTAGGTGATGTGCCCTTCGTAGGGCAGCAAGATGCAGTACACGATGCAGGGAAGTTGCTGATTGAGGATAGCGACGATGCGGTCTTGCAGACCTTTGACCGCAAAGGCACGACGGGCACCTTCTGCCTCTTGCAGAATCGTGTGAGTAGCCGTTTCGCGCATCACTACGAATTTGCCTGCGATGCAGTGCCGCCAAGAACTCACGACCGCAAGATCGGCAGCACTGAGTTTGTCCGGGTTCTGTTCGACATACCTCCGAATGATGTCAGGGTTCGCAGCGAACTCGGTGCGCACGGTGCGTTGCCGCTCAACCGGCACGTCACTCCAGTTTTGATACCGAAGTCCTTCGATCTCCCACAGTTTGCGAAACACATACATCATCAATTGACGGTTGAGGCGGATAACTCGTTCGACGTCCTTCGGCGCGAGATTCATTCTGCTGCTTTCAGTGAGTTCGTTTGCTGGATCGGATGATGTTGGCCTGACGGGCGGCGATGCTGTGTAGGAGTTATTGCAGTGCAGGTGAGTTGAGAGGCGGCTTAGGCAGTGGAGTCATTATTCCCGGCGGTCGGCAGGATAGAACTTACCGCCAAGCGCCCCGTACGACGGACTTGCAGTCCGTCGTGCTGATGAATCGACGGACTGCAAGTCCGTCGTACCGGCAAGAACTCATCTGCCGCTCGCCTAAAAGATCCGTTCTTGCTGCTCTACGCGCCGCTTTTGGCGATCGACTCGTAGCGGATCAGCTTCCCGGCGGCGTGCAGGTCGGGGAACACTCCGGCGCCGACTCCGGCAATGAGCGCGGCGCCGAAGGCGGCTTCTTCTCGATGCTTTGTTGCCATTGGTGAGAGACTGAATTCGTCTTCGACGATCGCGGATAAGAGACGGTTCTCTCGCAAGCCGTTGCCCGCCGTGACGAGTTGCGACTGACGCTTGCCCGTGACCGAGCAGATCAATTCGTAGGCTTGCCGGTAGTCGCGCGCCATTCCCTCAAGGAGTGCTCGAACAAAGTTGCCGGGCGTCAGACTTTGAGCAGAGATGTTGCTCAGCACGCCGCGCTGCTGAGGCTGCGCTCGAGTGCCGGAGAATGTCGGCAGCAAACTCATGCCCGCTGCTCCGGCTGCTTCACGCTCGGCAAGTTGAGTCAGAGCGCCATAGAGCGTGCCGTCGATCACTTGTCCGAAGAGTTGTTCGCCGACGAGTCGGAAGAAGCGTTCGACAACTTGAAACTGCCATCCGCCGCAAAGGCCGACATACGAGAGCAAGTTGCCCGAGATCGGAAATGGCCTCATCTCAATTGGAAAGGCGTAGTCGCACTGCGGCGTGAAGACGGCGACTTGCGCTCCCGTGCCGACGTTAATCAGCGCGCTGGTGAAGCGATCGGCAACGCTTCCTAAGAAGCACGCTTGATGATCACCGATCGGGATGAAGACCGGCAGACCGCTCGGCAAGTCGGTCTCCTGCGACATTGCTGCGGTCAATCGTCCCGAGACCTCATTGGCTTCGCGCACGAGCGGCAATTGAGCACGGTCGATGTTGAGTGCTTGCAGCGCGGCGTCGTTCCAATCACGAGTCGGCACATCGAAGACTCCGGCTGAGGCCGCGCAACTCGGATCGGTCGCGAGCGGCGAGCCCGTCAACGTGCTCGCGAAGTAGTCCATCAAGAAGCACGCGCGACCGGATGCTGGCAAGAGATTGTTCGCTCGCAACCAATACATCGTCGTCGCGAGGAAGCCGGTTCGCAGTCGGCAGCCGGTTCGCTGAGCAACGTCATCGGACACTGCCGCGTTCGCTTGTTGCACGTAAGTCTGACCGTCTGCCGCAATGTCGTTGCCGCGCTGATCTTGCCAATTGATGAAAGGAGTCAGTGGTCGCAGTTCATTGTCGACGATGACTGCCCCGTGCTGCTGACCGGTGATGCCGATCCCCGCGACGTCACGAGCTTGCTCGCCGAGTTGCGCCGCGACGTCTCGCAAGCAACCGACACCGGCACTCACGAGTGCGCGAACATCAAACTCGGATCGCCCGCGTGCTTGATCGGTTGAGGATGCCGTATTGGTGCTCGTCGCTGACGTTGCCTGCGCGACGATCGCGCCCGAGTCGGCATGCACTGCGATCGCCGTTGTCTTAGTGGTGCCGAGATCAATTCCAATCAGCAAAGCCATTACGAATCCTTCGAACGAGAGAACGTCTTTGTGAGCGGCTCTGCCTCTGACCGCCGAGCTTTAGAAATACCGGATCGAGTTGCCGATCACTCCGACTCGTCATTCATCCGCAGTCCGGCTCCTGCCGTCCGTAGGAAGCCACTTTTCAGCAGTCGTGCCGACCTGCGGATAGCAATGCCGAACTGCGGATGAGCCCATGTAAGTCACATGACATGTAATAGGTGTTCCAAACACGTCTCGCACAAAACTTGACGCGGAACTCACGATCCTCGGACTCAAGTGACCGAAAGCTGGCTGCACCCGCAACCAAGAGGGATAGGCGAATCCGGCGATGTCTTCTCTGCGACCTTCGTTCCTCTGCGGTTGTTCAAATCGGAGGATGAACCGCAGAGAAGCGAACATCGCAGAGATGCAGGATTGCAATCCGTCTTCAAAAAATGCGCGCTCGCCGCGCAGAAGTTACGAAGGAAGAATCGAAAGAGCGGAAGACGCACGGACTGGAAGTCCATGCTACGGAACTCAGAGATTGCCGCTGCGAGTCTCTCGCGTTTGCTTTGCTTGCCAGTACTCGCCGGACTCAACGTCGAGGCATGTCAGCCATCCGTGTCCGTAGACCCAAGTATCAATGCAGATGGCATGACCGACGCTCAACGGCACTCCGGTTTTCTGCGTCGTATGTCCGCAGACCATGATCTTGCCGGAGCAATGAGGTCGCGGGTCGCGGAACTTCTCCCAATAGATGACCTCATCGGTTTGATCTTCAAGCGGCTTGTCCCATTGCAGAGTCGCATGCACGAAGACATGAGTCGGCGTTTCGAAGTAACGGCGGCACGTGCGGTCGATGAAGTCGAAGTGGCTCGCGGGAACATCGTCGAGCGTGCCGATGATACCTTCGTCGCCATAGGACTGCAGAGTCTGCACGCCTCCGACTGAGATCCATGTGTTGCGCGCCGTATTGTCGAAGCGCGATTCAGACATCATCAGATCGTGATTGCCGCGCAGCGCGATGAGCTTGCCGTCTCGATGTCGGTCGATGAGCCAATCCAAAACCTGTCGGCTATGCGGACCTCGATCGACGTAGTCGCCGAGCGTCACCAAAAGGTCATCGGACCTCACGCGAGCAAGATTCAGCACGGTCTCTAATGCCGTTAAGCAGCCGTGAATGTCGCCAATGGCAAGTATTCGTCCCATGCGGGGCACGTTGCTGTTGAAGGAACGAAATAAGAAGTCGCTGCCGACGCAGAGGCTTCATCAAAGGACGGAGGCCGCTCGATCACGGGGAAAGCGTTGTAAGACGGACTTGTAGTCCGTCGCTGGTGGTAGTTCCGCCATCAGGCGGTATCCGCCATGCGACCAAAGATTGCCCGGCAAATATTCCGGCTGAAGCCGGGACTACGAACCCTTTTGGAGCGACGGACTGCAAGTCCGTCGTACGAATAAAGACGAACTACGTTGTGTAATCGGCATTCAGTCGCACGTAGTCCGCTGTCAGGTCGCTCGTCCAATAACGCAGCGACGTGCTGCCGTGAGTGAGCACGAGACGAATCGAACAATCGCGGTTCTCGCGAATCAGCTTCGACAACGCGGCATTGTCGACCGCGGTCGGCGCGCCGTCTTTGTAGATCTGAATCTCGTTGAGCCACAGGCTCATATCTTCTTCTTTGAGATCCACTCCCGAGTACCCGGCGGCGGAAACAATGCGGCCCCAGTTCGGGTCAGCACCGTGAATCGCGGTCTTCACGAGAGCACTGTCTGCGATCTCCTTCGCGATCTTGAACGCGTCGTTTCGATCGCGTGCTCCGACGACGTCGATCGTGATGAAGTGCGATGCGCCTTCAGCGTCGCGGATGATCGCCATTGCGAGATCCATCGCGACTTCATCAACCGCCGTCTGCAGCGCTGCTTTCGCCGCAGCGTCAGGAGCACCGGCATTCGCGGCTCCATTGGCTAGAAAGATGACGGTGTCGCTCGTGCTCGTATGCCCTTCGACGCTGATGCAGTTGAAGCTGCGATTGACGGCATGACGCAGCATCGCATCACACTCAGATTCGAACAGCGTTGCGTCGGTCATGATCACGCACAGCATCGTTGCCATATTGGGGCCGATCATCGCAGCGCCCTTTGCCACTCCACTAATGCGGACGGTCTTGCCGTTGATGGTGACTTCTCGCACCGCCTGCTTCGGGAACGTGTCGGTCGTCATGATGCCGCGCGCGGCAAGCTCGAACGCAGCCGGTGTCGCAGCGAGTGCTGCAACGACTTTCGGAAAGCCGGCAGCAAGCACGTCCTTCGGCAAGAAGCGACCGATAACTCCGGTCGAGCAGACGAGCACATCCTCAGCCGGGCACTCCAGCAGCTTTGCGACTTCGCCCGTCATCCACTTCGCATCATCAATGCCGCGATCTCCGGTGCAGGCATTTGAATTACCCGAGTTGATGACGACGGCCCGCGCGGTTTGTCGCGGAACTCGTTGCCGCGAGACCTTGACCGGAGCACCGCAGACTTTGTTCTGCGTAAAGACTCCGGCAGCGACGGCCGGGCGATCAGAGACGAAGAGCGAGAGATCAAGAACGCTCGGATTGGCTTTCACGCCGCAATGAATACCGGCAGTTTGAAAGCCCTGAGGAAGCAACGCTTGAGTCATTGAGTTTGTGATCCTGTTGAGGAGCGAAAGGCGACCATTTTGACGACCTCGATGCCGGCCGCGCGGGCTCGCTACTTGCCTTCTGCAAGCAACTCTTCGACGGCTTGATCTACTGCGGCGAGATCGACGCCTTTGTTAGCGACGGGATCGCCGGAGAAGGTCTTGCGCAACTTGCCCTCGCGGTCATAGAGCTTGAAGTGCGGAATCGAATCGTTCGGGATCTCGTAAG
Source organism: uncultured Planctomycetaceae bacterium (assembly GCA_964573505.1). Classification (GTDB taxonomy): domain Bacteria; phylum Planctomycetota; class Planctomycetia; order Planctomycetales; family Planctomycetaceae; genus AM-0621. The sequence goes on from CAZNMS010000443.1 coordinate 6,820, forward strand.
CCACGTAAGAGTCGTCACCGACCTTTGACAAGAGGTTGTCGAATGACGCTCGGCTCTCGACCAAAAACTTCAGCGCTTCCTCTTTGTTGTCGGGGTCATCCAATGACATCGAGATCGCGGTGAAGCCGGCAGCAGCATGCTTCTCATGCAGAGCGACCGTATGCGGGAAGATCTCGCGACACGGTCCGCACCATGTGGCCCAGAAGTCGACGAGCACCACTTTGCCCTTATGCCGCGCGATCGTTGCTGCGTACTGCTCGGGAGTGACGACATCGATCATGGGCGGTTCGGTGTTGCCCTCGGGCGGATTCAATTCAGGCTTCGGGAGCACCGTTGTCGTGACTGGTTTACTCGGATCAGACGACTCGCTCGAACAGCCAAACGGCGAGGTCGCAAAGCCGAGCACGACGAGTCCGATCAGCCAACACTGCAATCGGGGCATGAGTCTTCTCCTTAATGGCTCGTGATGATTCGTCGTCAACGCCCGCGTGAAACGTGCCTCTCATCCCGGAAAGGCCGCATGAGGGGCGGCAGAGTAGTTACGCCCCGAAAGCCGAGCAATTTGGTCGGCGCCCGATGAGTGACGGGCGGAGGAGCGGGCAAGAGATGAGGGGCAAGGGGCGAGACGAAGAGAGGGAAGAGCGGCGCTACGGCGATCGCGCACTCGTTCCCAAGCTCTGCCCCGAAAAGTAGCTTGGGATTCCATCCCG
>CAZNMS010000444.1:0-7516 GCA_964573505.1 uncultured Planctomycetaceae bacterium
TTCTCACGACGTTCGACGGACTACAAGTCCGTCGTACCAGTGTTCTTCACCCATTCTGCGGGCCCGCCCGGTGAGAAGCTCTTCCCGGTATTCGTAGCATGGACGCCTACGTCCGTGCTGCGTCGCTGTCGGACGTAGGCGTCCAACCTACGCGACGCAGAACCGGAAAGTTGTTGCTCCACTGATCCTTAAAACGCCGCTTCCAGAATCTGCTGCAAGTCGGCTTGAGTCACCGGTCTCGGATTGACTCGCAAGATGCGTTTGATGGCATAGGTCTTCTCGGCCAACGTCGGGATCATGTCGGCAGTCACTCCGAGATCTCTCAGTCGGGGCCGGATGCCGATCGCCGCGTTGATCCGCTCGACAATCGCAACCGCGCGTTCGGCGGCTTGCAGTTCGGTGAGTCCCGAGATGTCTTCACCGAGCAACTGCGCGATGCGAGCAAACCGCGCGACGCGCGTCGGCAAGTTGAAGCGCATGCAATGCGGGAGCAGCAGCCCGTTCCCTTCTCCGTGCGAGCAATGCACCGCTCCCCCGACCGGGTATTCGAGCGCATGCACGATCGCGACGCCGACATTCGAGAACGCAAGCCCCGCCAACATCGCTCCGAGCGACATCGCTTCCCGCGCGGCGAGATCGCGCGGTTGCTCGATCACTCGCACGAGGTTTTGTCCGATGAGTTCGATCGCTCGTTCCGCAACGAGATCGCCCATTGGGTTGCGACCTTGATTGCTCGCGACAGCAGTGACGGGCACCGGGAAGTCAGAGTTCTCGATCGCCGTATAAGCCTCGATCGCATGCGTCAGCGCATCGATGCCGCTATCGGCAGTGACCTTCTTCGGGCACGACAACGTGAGCAGCGAATCGACGATCGCCGCCGTCGGTCGCAGGTAGTTGCTGATGATCGCGACCTTCACATGATGGGCGACATCCAACAACACCGACGCGCCGGTCACTTCGCTGCCGGTCCCGGATGTTGTCGGCAAGCAGATCAGCGGCATGATCGGGCCGGGCACGCGCTCTTCGCCGACGTAGTCTCGAATCGTCCCGCCGTGAGTCAGCACGCAGGCGCATGCTTTCGCGAGATCCATATTGCTGCCGCCGCCGAGCGCGACGAGTCCCTGCGGTTTGAAGCTCAAGGCCGCATCGAGACATTGCTGAGCAATCTCGATCGACGGCTCAGGAGCACCGCCGTCGAAGATGCCGACTTCGATGCCGGCTTTCTGCAAGTTGCTGACGACCTCATCAACGAACCCCGCTTTGCGCAGGTTCTGATCGGTCACGAACAGCACGCGCTCGACCTTGAGTCGCTGCACCACTTGCCCGACCTGCTGAGCTGCACCGGGGCCAAACAAGATGTGCCCGGCTGAATGAAACGTCCAAGTTTGCCGCATGAATGAGTCCTCGTGAGTTAGTTCGACGGCGTTCCGTGTAGCTGAAATCGTGAGATTTCAGGCATTTCAACCGTCCGAAATCTGACGATTTCGGCTACGCAGTCCGGAAGCTGCGCTGTCGAGTTATTCGTCATCGCCCGCTGCCGAGAGGTAATCGGCGTTACATCCGACCGAGATGCTTGCCGCGCACTCCGGCCGGCGGACGAGCTTTCGACTTCGCAGGGTTCCGGTCGGCTTCTTCGGGAGAATGTTCTCGCAGCCATGCTCGGAGCGGCACGTCGCCTTCAAGCGGGTCGTAAGTGCCGTTGTTCGAAAGACCGTCTCCGAGAATCTGACGACGAATCGGATCGAGTTGCGGATAGAGATGACAGACCGTCATCGGGTCTTTGGGACGCAGCCACCGATAGCTGTAGCCGTACCAAATCACTTTGCGGGTCTCGTTCCATAAGTTCGGACTGCGCGAGTGCCAAATGCGCCGATCAATGATGACCGCCGTGCCCGCCTTCACACACAACGGCTCGGCACCGGGCGGGTTCGAGACTCCGTCGTTCGGGCAATCAATGTCGTCCTGCAACTGCGAACCCGGAACGATCAACGTGTTGCCGCGATCGGGCTGACTGGTGTCCGAGAGATAGAAGCCGATCTTCACCGACAAACGCGGACGGGGACTCGTCTCGATGTCGTCGTTCACGCGCATGCTGTCTTGATGCCATGCAACGCGCCAGGTGAGAGCGTGCTCGTCAGCCGGCGGAGTGATGTCGACGTGACTGTGATAAAGGTAAGTGTTCCATCCGAGGATGCCCCAAATTTTCGGATACGTCTTGGGCCATGCGGCGAGATCAATCATCGCAGGATCTTCGGGCACGACGTTCGTGATCGACATCAGCTTGCCGCGCGTTTCGTCCGTGCGTTCGCGAGCGTCGATGCGATCAACAACACCGAGCAACCGCCCCAGCATGTCGGGATCCAGCGCGTCCTCAACAACGAGATATCCCTGCGTCTCGAAGAAATGACGCTCATCCGGCGTCAGTCGGTACTGCAAGCAATCAGGCGACATGTATTAATTCCGTCAGTCGATGAAGGCGGCCAATGCGGGGCGGGAATCTATGTGTCTCAATCGCGCTGCTGCAAAGCGGGAGCGGATCGTCGCCTTTCGCTCCGCGAAAGGCTTCGTCGGCTTTTGCTCGGCAAAAGCTTCCTTTCGCAGAGCGAAAGGCGACTATCGCTAACGCCGCAGCCGCGCCGTCTAACCGCGGGAGTCATCTCAATTCACGCTGCGCGCGGTGCGGCTATTCTCCCCGACCTTTCACCGGCCTTCGTTCTCTCATCACGACAGGAAACTTTCTCGCAATGAATGCTGCTGCGCTGACTTCGGTTCGAGCGGTCCTCTTTGATATGGACGGCGTCATCTATGTGGGCACGAGACTTCTGCCCGGAGTGCAAGAACTCTTTGACTATCTCGTCAGCAGCGGCCGTCAGTGGCTCTGCGTCACGAACAACGCGAGCAAGACGCCGCAGCAGTTCGTCGACACGCTCGCGAAAATGGGAGTGAAGGCTGAGCCTCAGCAGATTCTCGGCAGCGCCGAAGCCGCTGCCGGATGGCTGCGCGAGCAAGTGGACGGCGCCGGTTGGGCGAATGGCAAAGTGATCGTGATGGGGCAAGACGGTCTGAAGACCGCGCTCACTTCAAAGGGCTTCGAGCTTACCGAAGACCCGCATGCCGCGACCTATGCCGTTGCTGGCATCAACTTCCAATTGACCTATGAGGATCTCGCTCGCACCGCCTTAGCGATCCGCGCCGGAGCAAAGTTCATCGGCACAAACTCGGACCCGAGCTACCCGACAGAGCGCGGTCAACTGCCCGGAGCCGGCAGCATCTTGGCGCTGCTTGCGACAGCAACCGGAGTGCAACCTCAAGTGATCGGCAAACCCAATCGCGGCATGTTCGATCAAGCGCTTAAACGCCTCGGAGTTCAACCGCACGAAACGCTGATGGTCGGCGACCGCTACGACACCGACATTCAAGGCGCCGTGCCGCTCGGCCTATTGACGACCGGCGTGCTCACCGGAGTCACAACACTGCCCGAGTGGGAGAAAGCCGATCCCGCGCCGACGTTCGTCGTGCCCGGACTGCCCGAGTTGCTAGCGCTCTTCAAACAGGCTGACGGCAAATAGGACCGATAGGACATAGAGGACCAATCGGACTGATAGGAGAAGACAGCCTTTGCCCTATCGGTCCTATGAGTCCTCTTCGTCCTATGGCATGCGAGTTCATGCCGCTGCTAATCACTCGCATGAGTGAGAATTCTCCCGTCGCGCAATGGTTCTTCAGTAGACGAAAAACAGTTCAAAACCGACATTGCCGTCCCGTTGATGTCTGCCACTCGACCATGAGGAAGGAGTCGTGAGTCTATGGCTGATGCCATGCTGCCTGCGGAATTGGCTGCGGTGACTCATCCGCTAGAGCCTGAAGATACTTTGCTCTCGGCTGACGAATTGGCGCTGCTGTCGGTCTTCGATGAGCTGAAGAAAGCTCCGAGCTTTGAACGCTTTCCCGGCACAACAGTGCTGCGTCGCTGCAAGAAGGGGCGCGTGCTCGTGCGGCAGGGTGAGGCCGGCGCGACCGCTTACACGATTCTCACGACCGAAGACGTCATCAAGTTGCGCGAACTGCAATTGGCGAGCGTGCAGAAGGCACTCGCTTCTGCTGACGACAAGACGCTGCGCGGCGTTGAACGCGAAATCGAAGCCGAACTGGTGACGCTCAAGCAAGAGCGCGATTCGTTTCAGTCGCAAGGGCTCGCTCCGAATCAGCGGCAAGTTGCTTCGGCCATTTTGCTGCTCGGCGATCAGAAGGTGCAGAAGAAAGGGTTCTTCGGCTCACTCTTTGGCGGCGGCGGTTCGAGTAAGAAAAGCCCGGCCTATATCCCGATTGACGGGCCGGCCGATATGGACGTGAAGACGCGCCGCATCGCTCTGCATGAAGGCGAACTCTTCGGCGAAATGAGCTGCATGAACCGCGCTCCTCGATCGGCAACGATCGTCGCCGATCGCGACTGCTACATGCTCGAAATGCTCCGCAATGTGCTCGACATGCTTCATAAGGATGAGCGGTACAAGAAGAAGCTCGACGACATCTATCGGGCGCGCGTGCTCGACAATCACGTGCGTCGGCTGTCGATCTTTGAGGATCTCAGCGATGCCGACTTCGCCGCGATGAAGGGACGACTGGAGCTCGTTGAACGACAAGCGGGCGACGTCATCTTCGAAGAGTTCGAAGAGTCGGAGTCGTTCTATGTCGTGCGCAGTGGGCTCGTGAAGGTCGTGAAGAACGCATGGACGAGCCTGCGTGCAGAGGAGTTCGAAGCCAGTCATTGGAAGCACTTGTGGCGAGAATTGGTTGAGGCCGCGAAGACTCCGGCGGGCAGTCGCTTCTATGCGAAGATCCCCGGCGAGCTGCGACTGGCTGCGGAAAACTCTGAGAGGTCCGCGCCGAGTTCCGCACAACAAACGGCTCTGATTGCCGCCATCAATGACGTCATCCGCAATGGAGACGTGCATAAGCAACTCGGCAAGAAGATCGAAGACGTGATCGTCGCCGTCGATAACGAGCAGGTTGCTCAAGAGGCCGAGCACTATCCCGAAGAGACTGAGAGCTGGTCCGAGCTTGAACGTCGGACGTTTCATCGCGTGCTGCTTGAGACGCTTTGTCCGCAAGGCATGCCGCGCCGCGCGGCCTCTGCGGGTGCGCGACGCATTTTGAGGTATCTCGGTCGCGGCGAGACGTTCGGTGAATTGGGCGTCATCACCGGAGCGAAGCGCAGTGCAACAATTCTTGCATACGATCATCCCGACGGCGGAGCGAGTCAGCGTTTGCCCGACTCACGCACGGGTGCCGTCGTCTCGCGCGTTGAACTGGTGAAGCTTTCGAAGTCCGACTTCATGTCGATCGTCAGTCAGTCGGCAAAGGTCCGCGCAAAGGTCGATGCGACGGTCGCGAACTATCAACGCTCAATCAGCGCGTACGCAGCGGGCAATCGCGTTGACGGCGTGACTCAGTCGCCCGAGTTCGAGGATCTCGGACTGATTCAGGGTCAGAAGCTGATGCTGATCGACCTCGAACGCTGCACCCGCTGCGGGCAGTGTGTTGAGGCATGCGTCAAAGCGCATGACGACGGTCAGACGCGGCTGTATCTCGATGGCCCGCGCTTCGAGAACTACCTCGTGCCGTTGTCGTGCCGCTCGTGTATGGACCCGGTCTGCATGATCGGCTGCCCGGTCGGTGCGATTAACCGCGGCGAGTCGGGCGAGATTCAAATTCGCGATTGGTGCATCGGCTGCAGCTTGTGCGCGGACCAATGTCCTTATGGCTCGATTCAAATGAATGCGCTGCCGGGGGTGCTCGAACTGACGGACTCTCAAAAGGCGTTGCTCGGCGGAGCGGATCTCAAACCGGTGAGCGAACGAGCGACGGTTTGCGATCTCTGCACGTCGCTCAAGAGCAAGCAACCTTCGTGCGTCTACGCGTGCCCGCACGATGCTGCAATCCGCGTGAACGCACTGGAGTTTTTCTTCGCAAAGAGTTGATTGATGGCTGCCGTCTTTAGGCAGTTTTTTCATTCGTCCCATTCGTCTTATCGGTCCTATTCGTCCCTGCGCAGGAAATGGGACGCATGCGACCAATGAGACGAATGGAATCAAGACCGACAGAGGTAATCAACGTTACAACCAGTAGCCTGCTACAAGAGGTTTCGCAGTGCTCATTGATAGAACACATCGCAAGTGGGCCGTGATCTCGACCGCCATCTTTGTGGTCGCGACGCTGAGCTACATCTCATACGCCAGTGCGTCACCGAAAGGTCCGACGGGCGGCAGCTTTATGGGCTTGCTCTACGGCATTGTCGGCTCGGCCTTCATGATCTTTGCCGGGTTGCTCGCCGGGCGCAAACAAGTGCCGCATTGGCGATTGGGTTCGGCGCAGTTTTGGTTGCGCGGGCATTTGTGGCTCGGCACGCTCAGCTTGCCGTTCATCCTTTATCACAGCGGCTTCGGGCTCGGCGGACGGCTTGAGCAGGTCTTGTGGTTCTTCTTCGCAATGGTGATCAGCAGCGGATTCTTCGGGCTCGTCATGCAGCACTTGCTGCCGAGACTGCTGCTCGTGCAGATCCCGCGCGAGACGTTTCTCAGTCAGCTTCCCTATGTGAAGCAACGCACGCGGATCATGTGCGACAAGCTCGTCTCGCAAGACTGCGGCAAGATCCCGTTGCCGACGGCGGATGCGATGAGCCCACAAATCACGTTGCTCGGCAAGCACGCGATGGAGGTCAAGCAAGCTCCGAAAGCGAAGCAGAAAGAGATCAAAGAGAACTGGCAGGAGCGGCTGCAGGCGCCGTTCAAATTGCTGTTCGTCGAACTCTCGAAGTATGCGAAGACTGAGAAGTGGATCGCGCGTGAGGACGACTTCACTCAGCAGATGTTGGAGATCTATCGCATCCCCGGCGTGAACGATGACGACGAGTCGGAAGACGACGCATCGGTCTCGATGAAGATGATGGCCGACGTGCGAGCGGCGTTGACGGGTAAGGCCGCGACACCGAGCGAAGGCGCATCGACCGCCTCGCGAAAGCTGTCGGCTCTTGAGCAGATGAAGCTGAAGAAGGCGGCGCGCGAAGCTGAGGAGTCATCGGTCGGCGCCGCATTGAACGAGCCCGCTCCGGCGGATGAATCCGCACTCGACTTGCCGTCCGACTTTGACATCGAACCGCCCGTAAAGCTTTCTCCGCTCGAACGGATGAAAGCTCAAGCGGCAGCGAAGAAGGCGGCAGCAACGCCTGCACCGGCGACTGCTGAAGGAGCACCCGTCGAAAAGAAACTCAGTCCGCTTGAACTCATGAAGCAGCAAGCTGCGGCGAAGAAAGCGTCACTCGAAGCAAGCAGCCCGACGGAAGGAGCAGCACCGCTCAAACAAGTGGAGCCGGCTCCGGCAGTTGCAACATCCGAGAGCGCAGCAGCAGAGCCCCCGAAGAAGCTCAGTCCGCTCGAACTCATGAAGCAGCAAGCCGCTGCGAAGAAGGCGGCAGCGGAAGCAGCAGCGAGCCCGGCACCGGCAGCGGAGAGTGCTC
>CAZNMS010000445.1:0-7509 GCA_964573505.1 uncultured Planctomycetaceae bacterium
GATCGAGTCAAACAAGTCGCGCGTGAGCTTCGCAAGATCGAGCCATTCTGTCGGTGGACTGCCGGCGTTTGGGAAGAACTCGATCAGCTTCCGTGGGATCAGCTTTCCAACTCCGCGAAGCACATCAGCCTTGTTGGCAACTTCTTGATGCGTGCCTACGTCAGCAAATAGGAGGCGGCCACCGGTCGTTTGATGAAGTTATGGGAAACCTGGCCAAATTCTTGCAGGACAGTTTTGCTGAACGCTGTCCCGACGGTTGGCGGTGCGAGCGTGAGAAGGATGTTCTCGACGGACGGCTGGCCAAATTATTCGGCTACTCACCGCAAGCCGACATCATGTTGGAGCGGCTCGATGGTTCGCGCCGCCTGTGGATCGAATTCGAAGTGAGTCGTGCCGACCCGGTAGCAAACCATGCGAAGTTCGCGACAGCTCATTTGTTCCAGCCCCAGTTGAGCCATGAGACATTCATTTCGATGGTCAGTTCCCATATCGCAACGGGAAGGCGGAATCTCGCCGCAAATACCATCTATCTGATGCGGCACATTGGGATGAGTGCGTTTCAGACAACGCTTCTTCCCGCAGTTCCACCGGCAGAGATCTCGCGTTTGAATGGACTTGCAAAACTCGATCTTGGGAAGCTGAATCTACCAACCGAGGCCGAGGTTGCTCGTGCCATTCGAGTCTCCGAACCGATCAGCGACGCAGGGCGACATCGCGTCTATTTCGCGAGCCATTTGCTGGAAGTCATGTGCAGTCTCCAATACTGGAACCGTGCCGTGCTTTCGGATGAATCTCGCCAACTTTGGGGGCGTCGCCGAGTGCAGTATTTTGTCTTCGATCCGACGACCCGAAGCTTCGCGCCGTCCAAGTTTTGTGCCTTTCGGCCTATCTCAATCGAAGTTGCGGAAGCGGCATCCGCGACCGCCGCCAACATGACGATTGAAGTTTACGCGAGCTTGGATGAAGGCGATCCGCGCTTCGACGGCAATCGTGCGTGGCGTCATCTTTGCGATCATTTGGGAATGAGCCTCGCGGACGAAACCCAATGCGCAGATATCTCTCGGCACTTTGAGGTCTGGCTGAATGGCGTTCGCGAAGCGATTCAACTCAACGGCAAAGGCCCGAAGTTCCTGATTCCGCCGCGCTGGTTTCAGTGAATCGCGGCCACTGGGTGCGCGGTGCCGACTCTTAGGACTTGCCTAAGTACAAGACCGAGTCGCGGAGCGACTCGGCTACGTAGCTCAGTCGCTCCGCGACTGAGAGGCACAATCCAAAACTGTCGTTCTGTCGTATCAAATCGCGGTGTCGTTTTTAGACCGTTTCTTACTGTTCGTTGTCGGTCGCATCGAGAGAACCATCGGCCTGCAACGCGCGCGGCTGCATCGTCCATTGTCCTTCAGCCCGACTGAAGATGACTTGATGCCGAGTCCCCGGAAGTCCTGCATTCGGTCCGAACCAACGACGCAGAATGTCCGACAAGACGTTCTGAGCTGACTCAGGTCGATGCACCACGTTGACGAACAGCTTCACGAAGTTGGCGATGAGCGGGTCGCCGTCAGCGATGATCGGAGTTGGACCAGTCGGCACCATCGGGAAGTTGGCTCGATCCGGCAGCTTGAGAATCGGACGCCCGCTGCTCGCGATCATGCGGCAGATGAATGACTCGCCATTCGGCTGGATGTGCGAAAACTGCTGGAGATACTCGGCAAGTCGCCAGTCGAGGAGTTCGCGCATCAAGTCGCAAAGAGTCGCCGTCATTTGAGGAGCCACTGCGTCTTTCAAGTGCAGTCGAGTGCCATCGAAGTCGAAGAACACGCGATCGGGCATTGGTGCCTGCTGGCCCCAAGCAGCAATGAGTTGCGTCTCGACCCATTCGAGAAACTGTCTCGCGTCGTCGATGACGTTTTGCATTTTACTGCGGAACGCCGCCGTGCGCCGCATCGCCCGATGCAGTGCCTTCACGACGCCGTCGATCTGAAGTGAGCACGGCGAGCCGTCGAGCGTTGCCAATGCCTGAATGGCCAAGAGACGGAATGCGTTTTCGGACTTCAAAACTTCAAGATGTTGAAGCAATGAGCCACGCTGTTTCAAAACCTCAATGTCGTTGGTTTGTAGATCGCCCATTGATTGCACGAAGTCGAACCATGAGCCGTGACTCTTCCGCACCGAGCGCGGGTTAAAGCCTGCGTGAAACGTCTCGATCGCAGTTGGACGCTGGCCATGCTCCTCGCGGAACTCCTTGTAAAACGTGGCCAACGCATCCGGGCGGCGGTTCATCCCTAAGAGTCCGCTCAGGATGTTGACCGCCTCAAGCTCATAGGTGACTTCACACCCAGGCGGCAGGTCGAGTTCGCCTTTCTTCGCCTGCGCCATAGCGGTCGAAAGGTCACTCTTTGAACTGCCAGAACCAGCCATCGTGGCGAGCAGCGTTCGTGCCTTCACCAGAAAGTTGCGATGGTTGCCGATGTAGTCGATGACGGTCAGACGCGACTTCCCCTGCGCCTGGCGAAGCCCTCGTCCAAACTGCTGAAGCCAAACGATGCTCGACTCTGTTGGCCGCAGCATCATGACCGTATCAACCTGCGGCAGATCGACGCCCTCGTTGAACATGTCAACGGAGCAGACGATGTCGAGTTCCCCGCGCTGCAGTCGCGCCAGCGACTCTGTTCGCGGGGCGGACGTCGGTCCTGAATGGACCGCCACAGCACGCAGACTGTTGCGACAGAAGAACTCCGCCATGAAATCCGCATGTCCTTGCGAGCAACAAAACGCGAGCGTCCGCTTTCCAGCTCGCAGACGATATTGCTGGAGCGAGTTCTCAGCGCGGCTTTCCGTAGCAACAGCCGCCGTCAGTGCGGCTTCATCAAATCGCTGACTTCGCCACGGGATGTTCGCGTAATCGACGTTGTCCGGGACTCCGAAATATTCGAAGGGACACAACAGCCCGGCGCGAATTCCTTCCGCAACATCGGCCCGAAAGACGAGATTCTCCCCACATAGGCCGAGCAAATCGCCGCCGTCAGTGCGCTCGGGAGTGGCCGTCAAGCCGAGCAGAAATCGCGGCGAGAAATGCTCAATCAACTGCCGGTAAGTCTTCGCTGCGGCATGATGAAACTCATCAACGACGATGTAATCAAAAGCGTCTGGCGGAAACTGCTGCAGGTGTCGCGCTCGTCCAAGCGTTTGAATGGACGCAAACAGCAAACCTGCGTCCGGTAGTTTTTCCGTTCCCGTAAAGAGTCCCGCTGAAGCCAAAGGGCGGATGTGCCCAAAGGTCTGCATCGCCTGAGTAAGAATCTCTTCGCGATGCGCCACAAAGAGCACTCGACGAAACTCTGGACGGCTCGAATCAAACGCCGCCAGCCACGTTTTTCCGAGGCCAGTAGCGAGAACAACAAGCCCGGCTTCGTTGCCTATGACTCGCGAAGACTCCAGCGCAGAAAGTGCCTTTCGCTGAATCTCGTGTGGCGACGGAATCTCTGCGGCAAGGGGAAGTGAGGGCGGAGAAGCGGGCAGCGCCTCATTCATGATGTGCTCGCTTTCTTCGCGGCTGTTGAACGATCGACATCACTCCGTCCAATCCAACGGACACGCATTCGGCACAGCGCCAGCTTCGCATCCTTCGTCGCCCGAATCGCACGGCATGGCAGACAGGGCAACGGTGTTCGACTGGAAGAATCGTCTCACCAGCATCTCTCGCAACAGCAGGACTCACATCGGAGACCGCACGGACTCGCGGTTCAAAGCCTGCGAGTCGAACGAGGTTTTGCCATTCCGCTCCGTGTGGCCGAGCATCCGAACCATGAATCGAAAACACGGCGATGTGTGCCGCTTCGTGGCAAAGTACTTCGCGAAGTGCCACTTTCTCTTTGCCTTCGTTGTCGCTCGAACAGAGTTGCGTGTGCAGTCGGATCAGGCCACGTTGCGGATAACTGCGTCCCAGAGACGACCTCAATCGGTTGCTGAATTCGACGGTGATTGGCGTTTCACGTTTTGGCAGTTTCCATAGACGTGCCCACTCTCCGAGCCATTGCTCGGCAACTTCCAAAACCGATGATGGGACTTCTTCAAGCTGCACAGTTCCTTACTCCAAACCAATACTGCGAGTCCCACCATTGGCTCACGATCGACCAACGCTGCTGATTGAGATTGAAATCACGCACCTTCGCTGACTCGATGAACTGCAAGTCGTTGTTGTACGGACGCATGAGCAACTGGATGCGTTCCGGATCGCGGATCATTTGCAGGCTCGAGTTCAGCCACACGGTCGCGCTTAATGGTTTGAAGATCTCGTCCAACCGACGACGGACTGCCGACTTCGTCGCACCAAATTGCGACTCAAGCACCTTCAACGCCGGACCTTCATCTGCTTCGAGCACGAAATCGAAGCGGAACGCCAACTCTGCCGGATCGTCGAGTTCCGTCCGGTCCGGGCGATAGCGCCAAAACGCAAACGCGACGCCTCGATCATCCGTTCTGAGATATCGAGTGAAGGCATCAATGAGCGGATCCCCGACTCGAGCCAATCTCGCAAAGCGTTTCTGTGCGACCTGACGATCGAACGTGATCGGCACCGTCTCATAGAGCACTTCTTTCGGTGCGTCCTGCGCTTGCTCAATCAAGCCTCGAAACTTGCGCTGGAAATCCTGCAGCGGGAGCAACGTGTCTTGAAATGGACTGAACCCCTTCATGTCATCGCGGCGACAGAACTGATAGCGGAGCACCGCATCATTGCTCCCGTCTTCGCCTCGCGCTTTGAAATGCAGCCGACTCTTGATCCATGCCTCGGCAACGTCACGCAAGTCCTTCGACTTGAGATCCACTTGAGTTAGGTTCGCCACAAACTTGATGTCGCCTGCGGGATCAAAATCAATCGAGTCCAACTCGGTCTGCGATCGGATCTGACGGAACTCGCGCTCGACGAGGCCATCCGGTCCCGACAAGCGAGTGATCGCGTCCTGCAACGCTTCAACGCCGCCATCGAGGTAGTCGGTCCACACGCGCGAGAACTCGGCTTCAATCACGTATTGCAAACTTGCGACCGAGCGGTTGAAGACCTGCAGTGCTTGATTGAGGCACTCGAACCAAGACCGCTGCAAGTCCGACGATGAGGCCACCAACACGATCGAACGAACGCCTTGTCCGGCGCCGAAGCGATCGACGCGCCCCATCCGTTGCTCAATGCGATTGGCCGACAACGGCAAGTCGGCGTGCACAATCACCGATCGTCGACTCTGCAAATTGAGACCCTCTTCGGCTCGTCGATCGCAAACGAGAATCTGACTTCCGGTGCCTGCTAACACCTGAGTCCATTTGTTTGATGTCGAAGAATGCCGAAACACCCGACCGGCTTCGAAGCGGTTCTTGAGCGTCGTGTAGAGGTCATCGGCGGTCTCCGGATAGTTCGCGAACACAATGACCGAGACCGCCTGATTGGTCGGCAGCTTCATGTAGGAGTCGACCGCATTTCTCAGTTCGGCCATGTGCTTCGTCACATCGACTGCTTCGGCAATACGAGCCAATCGTCGCAACAGTTCTCGCTCGCCATCGAATAACGGTGCATCGCGCAGGCACTGAACTTCGTCGGGAAACAAAGCGAGTTTTGAGAAATCGGACTCGCTGCCCAGTCGACCATTCACGAGGGTCGGAAGCACTGACGGATCACACATCGCAGCCTCTGTCATGACACGAGCCAGTCGCTGCCATGATTCGGGAGATCCTCCTTCAGCGACCGCTTGATCCGCCGCGAAGCGCCACTCATGTAATCCTTCTTCCAGCTTCGCCAAATTGTCACTCGCCCATTCGATGGCAGTTGCTTCGACTCTACCGGGCAGCACCGCCTGCAACTCCTTCGTGCGTCTTGTCTTCAAGATGCGACGGTGCAAGCGCCATGTCTCGCTGATGTGAGACCGCAATGGAGCGATCATCTGCAATCGCGCATCACGAACTACTTGATTCTCGACGTCTTCGTCGGGGTCCTCATCCAATCGAGCCATCAACTGATTGGCTAACTCGGTGAGTCGAGCATCTTGCGGAGCGAGGGTCGCGATGTCCTCCACCATCTGCTTCATGAAGTAGTTTCGTTCTTCGGGTTGCAGCGCGGACAATGCTTCGGCCACACGCTGTCGTTGTCGAACTCGCTCTTGAAATGCCGGAAGGTCATCGAGCGAGTACATCGCCGGATCCAACAAGTGCAGCATCGCGAGGAAGCCGCGTTCGTTGTGCAGCGCGGGAGTTGCCGACAGCAGCAGGAGTTTGCGATCCAGCGGACGAGTGAGTTCCGCAACCGCTTCAAAGATGGCCGCGTGCTTTGAGTTGCTCGAGCGCGCGCCGGCGGCCAAATGATGCGCTTCGTCAATGACGATCATCTTCGCGTCGCGACCAAACTTGATGAGTCCATCGAGGTCATGCGAAGGCACGAGATGAATCGTCTGCCCCAATTGGTCGTCGAGGAAGAACCGCGTCCGCAACTCTTGTCGCCACTGTTCCAGCAGAGCTTCAGGCACGACGATCAAGACTCGATGACCTTGTGGATCGTCGAGCACAAATTGACGAATCAAGAGGCCCGCTTCGATCGTCTTCCCTAAGCCCACTTCATCGGCCAAGAGATAACGCTGCACCGAGTCTTGCAAGACGCGCCGTACGACCGCGATCTGATGCGTCTCCAGATCAATCGCCGCAGACAAGAGGGCCGTCATGCCGCCGCAAGCCCGCCGTTGATCGAACACAGACTTAAGAAACCCCGTGCGTCCTACATGCCAATAGGCCGTCTCGTTCAGACGCAACGCCAGGTGGACGGTCGGATCATCCAAGAGTTTGTTGCACCGCGTCTGCACGCGAGACTCATGCAATTTGTGGCTCTCTTCATTGGGAAACCGAACCCAGTAGGCAAGTTCGTCTTTGAAGTAATCTAGGATGCGCCCTGCCATCCATGTCTGCGAATCTTCGTCCTGCCAATAGACGCGTACCTGCGCGTCAAGGACGACTGGTTGGACACTCGTTCGCGACACATCCTTGATGATGGCTTGGACGGCGGGAGAATCGAAGTAGCCGATCTGAGCGACATCACCTTCCAATCCAACCAGCTTCCCGATTCCCAGACGACAGTCGCTTGAAGTCACGAACTGTCCGAGTCGAATCGCCGTTGTGCCAGCAGGCTTCATCGCGTTCTTCATCGACTGGTCGATCTCGTCTGTAACCAGACCTCGCATCCGGCGAGTCTGGCTGAGTAATGAAGTAGAACCGCAGATCCTCTTCACCAGAGCGACTTGTTATTGCCGCAAATCTAAGAACATCCGCGCAAGTGCATACAAGTGTGGAATCTTTAAGCGAAAGCGTCTAATCGACAAGCGAGCGTTCGAATCGATCAGATAGATGCATGACAGCCGAGAATGAGGTCGTGCCAGAACGAGATCTGCACTTCGTCCGCGAGGTTAAAGAACGCTTACGATCGCGGCGGGCGCCGCGACATCGAGAACCGCAAGATCGACTGTGGGCGAGCCCACTTCG
>CAZNMS010000446.1:0-7491 GCA_964573505.1 uncultured Planctomycetaceae bacterium
AGCCGTCTGTTGCTGCTCGGGCTGCCTTCGAGGGGAAGAACGGAGAGTGAACATCGTCCGGCCAAAGATTGAGATAGAACGGCTTGCTCGGGTCTTGCTGCTGAGTGCGATTGATGAACTCGATCGCCGCCGTCACGAACTCGGTCGTGACCTGCGATCGTTCCGCCCAGCGAATCGCGCCTTTGCCGAGCGCTGCCGATCCGAGGTCGTGCTTACGAGTCGGCTTGCCGTCGAAGGCATCGAGAATTGGTAGCACGCGCGGGCCGAGTCCTTCGAAGTTCGTCAGCGACGTCTCGAAGCCGTAGTCCGAGATCAGCGGCGCGTCACCGACATCGCGTTGTCCGCCCATATGCCACTTGCCGAAGTGGCCCGTCGCGTATCCGGCACGCTGTAATTCTCGTGACAGCACGGGAGCACGCACATCGAGCCATTGAGCAACCCCGCGTCGTTCGTTCGCTTTGCGATTGTCTAAGTATGAGGTGATTCGCCAGCGATGCGGGTATTGGCCGGTCGTCAATGCGACTCGTGACGGCGAGCAGATCGGCGAGTTCACATAGAAACTGCGAAACCTCAGCCCTTCGTTCGCGAGCCGATCAATGTGCGGCGTCTGAACTGCGTTGCCGCCGAAGCACGACAGATCCGACGAACCCATATCGTCAACGAGAATGACAATCACATTGGGACGAGTCGGAGCAGCGGCATGCAGTTCATCCGCCTGCATCCAAAGAGCGGCCAACAACATCAGAGCGATTCGAAGCATGAAGGATTCCTGCGCAAGAAGAGCGTCGTTGAAGGGACTCGGGTGCGAACCTAACGTCCGCCGCGCGTCGTTCCCGCAGTTTGATAACTGCCTTCTCTTCACTCTCCGAGCGAGTTCATCGCATGTCGCGACTGTGCTGCCTGCTGATCATTGTGTGTTGTTGTCTGAGCGGAGCCCGACTCGCGCATGCCGCGGACGAGAGCTACTGGTTGCATGCGATTCGTTCGTCGGGAGGCGCGATCTTCATTGTCGATCGCAACATGCCCGGAGTTTGGCAAGCAAAGGACGGCAAGCTCAGCGAGTACTTCCGAGGCTCGAAGACGTTCCGCACGCCGCTCAATGCCGCTCGTTGTGCCGCCTTTGATAAGGACGGCAAGCTGCTCGTCGGTGACTCGTCAACGCGGCAGGTCTATCGCTTCGAGCAACCCGATAAGCCGGTGCCACTTGCTACCGGAGTCGGCATCGGCATTCCGATGGCGATCGTCGTTGATGAGGCCGGCACGCTGTTCGTCGCTGATCTCGAACTGCATCGCGTCTTCACGCTCGCGCCGGCTGGCGGACAGGCGAAAGAGTTCGCTGTGATCTCGGCACCGCGCGGATTGGCGTTCGATAAGGACGGCGGCTTGCTCGTGCTGTCGACGACGAAGAATCAAGTTCACAAGTTCGACAAAGACGGCAAGAAGACGCTGATCGTGAAAGACCGCCCTTTCAATCTGCCGCACAACATCGTCGTCGCGAGTGATGGCAACTACTACGTGACCGACAACTACGACAAATGCGTTTGGAAGGTGACGCCGGACGGGCAGACCTCGAAGCTCGTGAGCGGTGACCCGTTAGTGAATCCGGTCGGACTGTTTTGGACCGGCGAAAAGCTGCTCGTCACCGACCCGCGCGCGCAATCGGTCTTCGAGTGCGATCTGACTGGCAAGCTCTCGAAGATGGAGTTGAAGAAGTAGCGGCAGCGCCTTTGAGTAGCATGGACTTCCAGTCCGTGCTGAATCGCTGCTGCCGAATTGACGTGACCATTCAGGAAGACGGCACGGACTGGAAGTCCATGCTACGGCTGCTTGCTGCCGACAGAATCCGCGATGGCGTGAGCAAGCAGATCAACGTCGGCAGTACATGCGGCATAGTCTCGAAAGTCATCGAGCTGTTCTGTGCCCAATTCAGACTCGCGCTTTGCGACCGTTAGGCTGACCTCGGTAGAGTGCCCCTTCGATTGGCGGCCCACTAAGAGAATGGCTCTTGGCGCGGCTGCATTTTGGGCTCGCGTCAGTGGAAGCACGCGATGAATCAAGACCGCAACGTCTTTCAGTTGTCGATCCCCTGCGGCTCATGGTTCGGGGTCAACCTGCGGATCAGCGTTTGGTTCGTGCTCGTCATCGCCGCTCTTTGCACGCGATTGGGTGACGTCACGCTCGGCCTGACATACGGCGCGATCCTTTTTGTCAGCGTGCTGCTGCATGAATTCGGGCATGTGCTCGGTGCTCGTCGCACGGGCGGAAGCGCGGATGAAGTTCACATCACTCCGTTCGGAGGACTCGCGCTGTGCTTGCCCGCTCCGACGTTTGCTTCGCGGTTTCTCACGACGGCAATGGGGCCTCTGACGAACCTCGCGATCTGCGCGCTGACGCTCTATCCGTTGTTGAAGTCGCCCTACAGCGCCGGTTGGTTCAATCCGTTCGTGCTGCCCGCCGTCGCACTCAAAGGCAAAGCGTTAGCGGCGGTGATGCCTGAACTGCTCGTGCTGACCTTCAAAGCCAATTGGTTGCTTCTGCTGATCAACCTCTTGCCCGTGCATCCGCTCGACGGCGGCCGAATGTTGCTGATGGGACTGACGGCAGCGGGCGATGCGCAATTGGCGAAGGCTCGCTATCTCAACATTGGCGCGTTTGTCGGCATCCTGTTTCTGATCACCGGCTTGATCTACGGCAACGTTTGGGTGATGGCGATCGGAGCGGTAATCGTGCCGCTCAACATGCATGAGCACTACAGCATGCAGGTTGTCGCTCAGCAGGATGACAACGAAGGCTCGTTTATGGGCTACGACTTCTCTGAGGGCTACACGAGCCTCGAACGCGACAACGAAGAAGACCCGCAACCCGGCATGCTCGAACGTTGGAAGCAGCAGCGCGAAGACGAGAAGCGGCGCAAGAAGGAAGAAGAAGAGCGGCAACTCGAAAGCACGCTCGATGCGCTGTTAGAAAAACTACATACGCAAGGCGAGAACGCACTGTCCGCCGCCGAGAAGCGACAGTTGCAGCAGATCAGCGCGAAGTTCCGGGACCGCAATCGTCGTCCGTAGGACTCGCCGTCGAGTGATCGCTTTGTCGTCCGTTGCCGCCTCTGACGCCCCATGAAGCAAGGCCGTTAACGATTCTCGGGCTATGCCTTCGAAAGTAGCCGAAATCGTAAGATTTCGGTTTGAAGTCAGTTGTTGGTCGCGTCCTGCTCGACTTCCCGAAATCTGACGATTTCGGCTACTTCAAAATCTCTAACGGCGTTGCCCATGAGGTGCATGTCGATGGAATTGACGCAGGAGTTTGTGGCTGCGGCCCTTGAAGACCTTCCGCAGCGCGACCCTTTGCTCGGCTTGATCATTGAGCGAGTCGGTGAGTTCACGCTCAAACCTTCGGGAACTCCGTTTGAGTCGCTTGTGCGTTCGATCTTGGCGCAGCAGATCTCAACGACAGTCGCGCGCACGCTGATGAAGCGGTTGAAGGAGCGACTCGCTCCGAAGCGCGTTGCTCCGAACTCATTGAGCGCGTTGTCGTTCGACGACCTGCGCTCATTGGGGCTATCGCGGCAGAAGGCGAGCTACCTGCAAGACCTCACTCAGCGAACGCTCGATCGCAGCGTGCGGATGTCGAAGCTGCATCAACTGAGCGATGAAGAGGTCATCGCCGAAGTGACGCAAGTCAAAGGCATCGGCGTTTGGACCGCGCAGATGTTGTTGATCTTCTGCCTCGGCCGAGCGGACGTCTTTGCTCCGGATGACTTCGGCTTGCGCTCTGCGATTCAGAAGCTCTATCGCCTGCCGGAGATGCCGAAGAAAGCTGAGGCCGGTCTCTATGCCGAGAAGTGGCGTCCTTATGGAACCGTCGCCAGTTGGTACTTATGGCGCAGCCTCGAACTGCCGACGGACGACGAATAGCGCGAGCCGCAGCGAGTGGATCGTTCGCAAACCGAGCGCCTTGATTGGCGACATTGAAGCGCCGCTTGCATACTCAACTTGGTGCCTCATTCGTCAGCGAAGTGCTGACCGATGAAACGAAAACGCAATGAGTTCTCGAAGTGGCTTTGCGTCGCTCGTCCCTTCTTTCGAACACGACGCAGCACGCTTGAGACGCGCTGACGGTCGAGTTTCAACGAGGCATCAGAACTTCAAACGTCACAACGATCATTACCCGTCTTAATCCCGCCGAGACCATTCATGCCGACGCTCTTCGAACAACTCACCGAACTCGCGACCGCAAACAACTCGACTGCCGCACTTGATGCGCTCATCGCTCAGATGCGCTCCGAGAAGAACTTTCATCGCTTGTTCGATGCGATGATGCTCAAGAAGAAGTTTGAACTCGGACTTCCGCTGCTGCGTCCGACTTCACTCAGCGACGTTCCGCAGGATCGGCGCGAGACGTTTGAGAAAGCCTATATCGACGCTGCTCGTGAAGTCGGAAAAGGCTTGCTAGAGAACGGTCAGCTCAATGATGCATGGCTCTACTTCCGCACGATTCAGGAGAAAGAGCCGATTGCTGCTGCGATCGAGAAGATGTCTTTCCCCGACGACTACGAGAAGGGGCAAGAGCTGATCAACATCGCTCTCTACGAAGGCGCGCATCCCATTAAGGGCTTGCAGTTCTTGCTGAAGTCGAATGGCACCTGCAACACGATCACAACGCTCGATCAAATGATGCCGCAGCTGGCAGCGACCGAACGTCAGCAAGCGGCCGCCTTAATGGTGCGGCACCTGTATGAAGAATTGCACCAAAACGTGCAGGGTGACGTGCAACGCCGCATGCCGTTCGCTCCGCCGGCGAACTCTTTGCGCGAGCTGATTCTCGGTCGCGACTGGCTGTTTCAAGAGGGCAACTATCACATCGATGTCTCGCACTTGAACTCAGTGGTGCGGTTCTCGCGGTTCCTCGAACCGGGCTCACCGGAGTTGAAGCTGTCGCTCCAATTGGCTGAGTACGGCACGCGACTCGATCCGCAGTTGCAGTATGCCGGCGAGGCTCCGTTCGATGAGTTCTATCCGGCGCATCAACACTTCTTTCAGATCCTGCTTGGCGAGAAAGTCGATGAGAGCATCGCCTACTTCCAACAAAAACTAGCCGCCGATCCCGACGAGCAGGATCAGCAGATGATCGCTTACGTGCTCGTCGACGTGCTGACGCGCGGCGGACGTACCGAGGAAGCACTCGTTGTCGCCGAGAAGCACCTGCGGTTCCTCGACGAGCAATCATTCTCGTTCGCCGAGTTGTGCATGAAGGTCGGTCGTCCCGACGCATGGGCCGCAGCGGCTAAGGAAAAGGGAGATCTCGTCGGCTTCACAGCGGCGTTGCTGTCGAGCAAGTAGGTTCAGTCGCAGAGCGACTGAGCTACGTAGGCGAGTCGCTCCGCGACTCGCAGTCCCGAAGTCGACGCTCCGACGCGAAATGATTTCGTGCTCAGGTTCTCAGACTCGGACGAATTGCATGGGCACGCTCTCCACTGACCCCGCGTCAGTGGAAGCAACGACTGGCGAGCTAACAACGAAGTCCACAAACCTCGTTGATCTCGCTCTCCACCGACCCTGCGTCGGTGGGAGCAACGACTGATCCGCTAACGCTGTCGGCATAAGACTTCTTGGGAAGCGGACGAAGGTCGTCGTTCGCTGAGGGGAGTTTCTCGAACGATCCTTAGCCGTTCAGTCGTTGCTTCCACTGACGCGGGGTCAGTGGAGAGCAAGAGACACAACGCAGTTTGGCGTTTCTAGCCGATCAGTCGCGCTCCCTCCGACGCGGGGTCGGTGGAGAGCAATCCCCTTCAATCCGATCGTGTCAGCAATGTTTTTTGATCTTCCGGCAACCGCGATCGATCTCGGACCTCGGTGATAGTCGCCTTTCGCTCTGCGAAAGGCTTTGTCGGCTTCTGCTCCGCAAGAGCAGCCTTTCGCAGATAGGTTGTGATTAAATCGCCCCCGAGCTTGCCTCGGGGGTTCAACGGCCTTTGCGCTACTACGATTTAGGGCAAATTCGAGTAGCGCAAAGGCCGTTGAACCCCCGGCACAAGGCCGGGGGCGAAAAGATCACAGCCTCAGAGCGAAAGGCGACTATCGACGTCGAGATCGTCACGCACTGAATCGCGTTTCAACGAGACGCGACATCTGACGCGGGGTGAGATGCACTCCGCAGGAGACTGAGTGAGATGGCCAAACGGGATTTTGCCGAACCGCTGCTGCGTTGGTTTCGAGTAAGCATTGCTGTGCTCGGCTGCGTGCTTTTTGGAGTGACTCTTCACGCACAAGAGAAACCAGCTGACGGCCCCGCCGAAGCTGCTAAGGCCGACGCTCCGCGATCTCCGATTGCGAAGTACATCACCGTCAGCAGCCCCGTCACCGAGACGTTGCATCATCGAATCCGCAACGCACTCGTCGCATTGCAGCAGCAAGCGACGCAGGAAGACCGGCAAGCGATTTTGGTTTTGGAGATCGAACGCGGTCGCAGCATGTTCGGGCCGATTCGCGAGATCGCGAAGGAACTCACTTCAGCGAAGTATCAGCGTGTAAAAACGGTTGCATGGATTCCGCAGCATCCTGATGGTCGGCGGCTTGATGGCTATGTCGGAATTATTGCACTCGCCTGCCAAGAAATTGTGATGCATCCCGATGCCGAGTTCGGCGACATCGGCAACGGCGCGGCGCTCGATGCGGACGAGCAGCAGTTCGTCATCAACATGGTTGAGAAGCGCTACAACGCGAAGCTCAATGGTTCGATCGCGGCGGCGTTCGTCGATCCCGGCAAGACGCTCGTGAAAGTGCGACTGGGAGCGAAGGACGCAGCCAACAATGCCGCTCCCGAAGTGAAGGTCATCAATGCCGATGAGTTGAAGCGTCTGCAAGATGGCAACGTCCCGATCTTGTCATTGGAGACGATTAAGGAACCGCGCGACGTCGCGGTGCTGACCGGCGCAAGAGCGAAGTCGCTCGACATTGTTGTCACTCAGACCGTGCAGGAGCGTGCGGAACTCGTCGACATCTACGGCTTCGAGCGACAGCACCTGCGCGAGGACATCGGGACGGGCGAAGTTCCGAATGCAAAGGTCATCAAAGTTGAAGGCATGATTGAGCCGTTCTTGCGCGAGTTCGTCGAACGCGAGATCACTGAAGCTGAGAACGCGCGAGTCAATCTGCTGATTCTCGAAATCGACTCGCCCGGCGGTTACGTGACGGACAGCGTCGCTCTCGCCGATCGCCTCGCTTCGATCGATCCGAAGAGAATGCGAACGGTCGCGTATGTGCCGAATCGAGCGATGAGCGGTGCGGCCATTATCTCGCTCGGCTGCGATGACATCGTCCTGCATCCGAACGCGCAATTCGGTGATGCCGGCATGATTCAAGAGACGCAGAAAGGCGGCGCGTTCGAGTTTGCTCCCGAGAAGCAGCTCAGTCCGCTACGTGAAACATTGCGTCGACTCGCGGAAGCAAAAGGACGCTCGCCGGCACTGGCGGAGTCGTTCTCAGCGAAGGA
>CAZNMS010000447.1:0-7485 GCA_964573505.1 uncultured Planctomycetaceae bacterium
AGGCATTGGCTTTGATCTTGGTGCCATCCAAAGCCAGCGTGCCGAGCTTTCCTAAGCCTGCTTCGCGACAGATCCGCAACACTTCCACGAACAACTGTTGAAAGGTCTCCAGATGGACGTTGCGGAAGTCGCTGATGGTTCTGAAGTCGGGGATATCGCCCGCGACCATCACACGAAAAGCGGTATCGGTCTCGCAGCGTTACATGATCTTGCGCGACGACAAGATGCCGTTGCAGTACGAGTAGATCAGCAACAGCAGTATCACTCTGGGGTGCTGTGAAGTTGGCTTGCTTAGCAAGACGGAGGCTGCCCTTGCGCTGATTTTTTGGCTCATCGCGAAACAGTGGGGGTAAGTGGTATCAGCCGACGAGTCTTGATTTCGTGAGATGTAGGGTTTCGATTCTGAGGATGAAGTGCTCGCGGTTGCGGTAGCCGTAGGCTCGGCGCTGGAGCAGTTTGATTTTGTTGTTCGTTCCCTCCATGGGGCCGCTGCTGATTGGCTCGTCGTACCAGTTCAGGATTTCTCGGGCGTGCGTTCGCAGCGTCTGCGCCATTGTCTTGAGCACCGCGATGCCGGTTGCGTCGGCTCGGCGGCACCAGCTTTGGAGATATTCATCCGCCTGAGCCTTCGAACTCAGATTCCACAACTGCCGCAGTTCTTCCTTCAGGATGTAGCCCGTCGCGAGCGACTTGTTGAGTTCCAGTGCGGCTCGCAGTGGCGCTTTATCTGCCAACCGCCGCTGCTCAACACTGATCTTGTCGGCGCCTTTGCGCTCGACCTTTCGCTTCGTGAGGCTCGGCGGATCGTCGTTCATCATCAGCAGCCAACGGATGCCCTTGAGGACCTGCTGAGTGTGCTTGTCGGTCGCGATGTTGTACTCGTCGCGCCGCAGTTTGGTGAGCTTCTCATTCATCAGCTTCACGATGTGGAAGCGATCAAACACCAGCGTCAGATGGGGTAATTCTTCTCTCGCCGCCTTGATGTAACCGCCCCACCCAGAGGGTACCCGATCCATCGAGACGGCTTTGAGTTTCGCCTTCGATTGCCGCAGCTTTTCGAAGAACGGTGCGAGCGCCTGTGCTCCGCGTCCTTGTCCCACGAAGACGACCGCTCCCGAATCCAGATCCAACACCAGCGTCATGAACTTGTGGAGTTTGCCCGCAAAGATCTCGTCGATGGCGATGCGTTTGACGTGCCTGAGTGACGGCTTGGGAACAGCTTCCAAACGCCGCTTGTCGATGGCATTGGCCGTTCCCCAAGCGAGCCCTTCTCGATTCACCAAGTCGTTCGGCGTGAGGTATCGCAGTAGATCGGCGGCGTACCTCTCATAAGCCCGTGTATGATGAGTTACACCCTGAGCGAACTTAACATGGATCCGCCGGCAAGCCCCGCAGTCCTGACACTTGACGCGAGGCACAGACATGCCGACCCATGTCGGCTTGAGGCCAATCGGCACGTTCCGCCAACGGCGAAAGCACCCATCGTGGAGATGAACCGAGCGACTATGGCACTCGCGGCAACGCCACATCTCCCGAGGCAACTCGACGATGATCGACATCTCATAAGGAGTCTCGTAACAGTCAACGACGTCATAGCCCTTCAGACCCAGAGCGTGATAAAAAGTCTTGGCGGACATTCTGGAACTCCACTGCGGTCATGAGTTGAGAACTCACAACCGCAGCAGAACCAGTCTGTCCGCTTTTGACCGGTTACCCCCACTGTTTTGCGATGAGCCCGCTTTTGCCTGCGCCCTGAGTGGCCCTTGATTGGGCTCGGATCTCGTGCGCAAAACAATTCTCGCGCCTTAGGAAAGTACTTGCTCAACGCTTTTGCGGATTAGTGAGCGTAGTCGCGAATCATCATTGCTTTCGGATGTGCGGCACTAAGAGCACCTTATGCAGTGGTTCGCCCTTGAGTTCCTTGCATCCTAGAGTGCCTCGCTTATCCGCGCCCTCTTTCGAGCGAGGCGCGGTTCGGTTTGCGCTCGCTTGAGCCCTTTGGGTCGGCAGCCAAGAAGGGCCGTCGCCAGTGCGGTACGCCTAAGCTTGCAAGCCTTTGCTTACGGGCGAGTGGTTCGCAGGAGCGTTACTCAGGCCGGCGTTCGATTATTAGAGAGTCTTTGTGCGGGCATTTTGGGAGTGCGGTTATGGCAAAGTTTCGATCGTTTAAGGAAGGCAAGCCATCACGAGAGCTATTCGCTGGGAAGTTGCCGCCGCAAAACATCGAGGCTGAGCAGGGCGTGCTCGGTAGCGTGCTCATTGAGAATCAAGCGATCGACGAAGTTGTCGAAATTCTGAAGCCGGATCATTTCTATAGCGACGCGCATCAGAAGTTGTTTGCGGCAATCTTGCGTCTGCATGAACGCGGCGTGCGGGGAATTGACGCCGTCGTTTTGGCTGAGGAATTACAGAACGCGAACGAGATCGACGACATTGGCGGCATTGAGTATCTCGCTGAGATTCTGGGAGCGGTTCCGAATGCAGCCCATGCGAAATACTACGCAGATATTGTGCGAGATAAGGCGACTCAACGCTCTCTGACTTATGCGTGCCATGAAATTCTCGCTGATTGTTTTGAGGGCGGTCGTGAGACTGAGGATATTCTTGCTAGTGCCGAACAGCGGATTTTCGCGATTCTGGAACAGCAATCGAACGTCGAGAAGACCGCGTTGAATGACATCCTGATGGATGCATGGGACCGAATCAGTTCCCGCCTTGAGAAAGGCGGGGAGATTAGCGGTATGACAACCGGATTCGTTGAATTGAATAAGATTCTCAACGGGTTCCACTCGACGGAAATGATTATTTTGGCGGCTCGCCCGAGTATGGGTAAGACGGCGTTCGTTTGTAATATTGCAGAAGCTGCCGGCCGTACGGGCCATCCGGTAATCATTTTCAGCCTCGAACAGTCGAAGCTGGAAGTTGCCGAGCGTTTGCTTTGCATCCGATCGCGTGTCAACGGCCATCGGGTGCGCGCGGGTGAGTTGGATGAGGTTGAGCAAGACCGATTGATGACGGCATCTCAGGAACTCAGCCAACTGCCGATCTTCATTGACGACATACCGGGGCGGACGATGGCGCAGATCGGTGCTATTTGTCGGCGAATTAAGCGACGGCAAGGGCTCGGCTTGATCATTGTTGATTACTTGCAGCTCGTTGAACCCGAAGACAAGCAAGCTCCGCGTGAGCAGCAAATCGCCTTAATCAGCCGCCGTATGAAATTCTTGGCGAAGGAGCTTGAGTCGCCGGTCATCGCACTCGCGCAGTTGAATCGCGGTGTCGAATTGCGAGAAGACAAGCGGCCTCGTCTGGCCGACTTGCGCGAGAGCGGTTCCATCGAGCAAGACGCGGACGTCGTGATGTTCTTGCACCGGCCAGCAGCCTATGACCCAGAAGATCGGCCGGGTGAAGCGGACGTCATCATCGCCAAGAATCGCTCGGGCCCAACTGGGAGCGCGACGCTCGCATGGATTAGTGAATCAATGCGGTTCGCCGATCTTGCGCGAGTTCCTGATAGTGTCAATTTTTGAGGCACGAAGCGCGTCGTTCGATCTCTCTGAGTCGATCCTCTTTGACGCTTTCTCAGTGCTGAATTTTGACGGCGTTTTCGTAACTTGGTTGAGCGCCTCATCCCGCTGCGGCTCGGGATGGAATCCCAAGCTACTTGTCTGGATGCGTTCCCGACGAGGCGGGAACTCGGTGCTTGTGATGAACCAGGTTGCTCGATCTCTTTGAGTCGATCTGCCTTTCACTCTTTTTCGGTGCCGAATCTTGACGGCGTTCTCGTGCCTTGTTTGAGGACCTCATTCCGCTGCGGCTCGGGATGGAATCCCAAGCTACTTGTCTGAATGCGTTCCCGAAGGGAGCAGTGGCTGTTGTCGGCTTGCGCGCAGTCTGGTGCGACGCTTCGCGTCGCGACTCCCGACGCGGAGCGTCGGGCCACAATGGTCGCGGCTTCGCGGTTCAAACGCTGGGCCTTCATGCTTGCTCTTAAGACGGACTTCCGGTCCGTCGTATTGGCACGTGCTCCTCGCTAACAGTGCCGGGCTTCTGCTGCGGCTCCTTTGTCGGAACCGTCAATACAGCGATCTCTGAACCCGTCACTCGAAGTTACTGATGACCAATCTCGCAAAGCGCATCGCGATTGTGGGGCTCAATGCCGATCAGGCGATCAATCCGCAGGCGACGAAGAACATTGGCGGTCTCGAAAGTTTCGCATGGGCCTTTGCCCGAGCGCTCGCTGCGCAGCCTGATTGGGATGTCTCTCTGCTATTGCGAATGGCGCGGCCCGTTCCCGTTCGAGAAGTCGACGGAGTGAAGCTCCTCACGCTGTGTGATCGCTGGCAGCAAGTTGCGAGCGATGCCGGGCACTGCATCCGACGAACGGCTCGCTTCCCCTTCGTTGATGTCGTGCATTGGCGCGGCTCGTTGTTATGGCAGTTGCCGGTGCTTGCCGGAGTGAAGTTGCTCGGGCTGAGGCTGCCGCTTGATGAGTCTTTGCGTCGCATGCTGGCTGAGATGCAGGCTGCAATTGTTGTGACACTCGGAGTCAGTCGGGATTCAGTGGCGGCGATTCGTGCGGCGCGGTCGCTCGGCAAGCCCGTTTGGTTATGGCTGCGCTCCAATGGTGATATCGACGAGCGATTCTTCTCCGACCCGACGTTCGTTGATCCCTATTCGGTGCGCGCGGCTGACTGCCGGTACTGCATCACTGAGGCGTCCGGCATTCTGTGTCAGACGCAGTGGCAAGCCGACCGACTGAAGAAGCTCAGTGGTCGAGACGGCGTCATCGTTCGAAATCCGGTTGATCTCACTCGCTTCCCGCTGCCGCTGCCGAGTTATGAGGAGCGTGAGGGCGTCTTATGGCTCGGGCGAATGGATCGCTTTCACAAGCGACCGCTGCTCGCGCTGGAGATCGCTCGACGTTGTCCCGAGATCCCGTTCGTGATGGTCGCCAATCGGAAAGATGCGGCGGTCCAAGAAGAGGTCAGAGCAAGCTGCCCGGCGAACGTGCGACTGCTCGACTATGTGCCGCGCACGGAGATTGGCTCGCACTATCAAAAGGCGCGCGTCTTCTTGAGCACGGGAGCGGCTGAGTACGAAGGCTTTCCGAATGTGTTCCTCGAAGCAGCCGCCTGTGGGACGCCGATTGTGTCGCTCGAAGACTTCGACTCGTTCCTCACAACGAGCGGTTGCGGCATCTCGACAGCAGGCGATGTTGAGCAGGCCGCTAATGCTGTGCGGCGACTGTATGACTCGCAGACAGACTGGCAGACCGCAACTGCGGTCGGTCGGCCTTATGTTGAGCAGCAGCATTCACTCGCGGCGTTCGTTTCGAACTTTGAAGCGGCGGTGAGTTGAAGCATCGGACGTTTAACCGCGAGTCTCTGACGAGCGCGTTCGGCGGCGGCAACTTGCGAACTCGCAATGTCTTTTCTTGAGCCGCGCAGTTGTTCGAACCGCCGGTGTTGATCCCTTCGCGGCTTGCATACGCTCGCCAGAGGAGACTGCTGAAAAACACGCCCCTCGGGCTTGTCCCAGGGGCTTGGCGGCTTTTGCGCTCCTCGAATTCGTTCAGAAGTGAGTAGCGCAGAAGCCGTTGAACCCCCGGGGCAAGCCCGGGGGCGGTTTTTCAGCAGTTGCCAGAGGCTCGCGGTTAAACGTTTCAACTCACTCCAATCAGACAACCTGAGAGGTCCGTATGGGCTCGCTGTCACGATTATTACTCACCTCAAGTTGCGGTCTCGCGTTGTTGCTGATGACGACCAGCGTGCAGGCGCAGTTGCGAGTCTCAAGCGACTTCGAAGGCGGCAATGCGGAAGTCGTGAAGGTCGATCAAGAGTCGCTGACGGTCCGCATCATGCCGGCGCTGCGCGAAGGGCGCGGTTGGCCTTGTTGGTGGTACTTGCAGCTTGATGGCGTCGAGGTCGGCAAGACCGTGACGCTCGAAGTGCAGGCTCAGACGGCTCCGTATGCGACGGGCAAGCGGCTCGCGAATAGTTGGTGTCAGCCGAAGCATCCGTCGGTCAGCACCGACAACGTTGTTTGGAAGTCGGGACTCAAAGGCACCGTCAACGCCGATAAGGTCGCGGTCTACTCGATACCGATTTCGGCCAGTCCTCAGTGGGTCGCATGGGGGCCGCCGTTTACTCCGAAGCATGCGGAAGCACTCGTCAGCGATCTCGCGGCACGAGTACACGGAGCAAAGAAGTTCGAGCTCGCTCGGACACGCGGTGA
This sequence comes from uncultured Planctomycetaceae bacterium, assembly GCA_964573505.1. Taxonomy (GTDB): domain Bacteria; phylum Planctomycetota; class Planctomycetia; order Planctomycetales; family Planctomycetaceae; genus AM-0621. The sequence goes on from CAZNMS010000447.1 coordinate 6,238, forward strand.
TCGTCCCGTTTGGGGCATTCGCATTGGAGCGGTTGATGCACCGCAGCAGGTTTGGATCAACGCGCGGCAGCACGCATGGGAGAGCGGCGGCAGTTGGGTCGGTCGCGGATTGATCGAGTGGATCGCGAGCGACGACGAGGCCGCTCAGCAATTTCGAAAGACGACTTGCTTGCACTTCATCCCGATCATGGACGTCGACAACGTCGTGATGGGAGCGGGCGGCAAGGATGCGACTCCGCGCGATCACAATCGCGACTGGGCCGCCGAGCCGATCTATCCCGAAGTGGCAGCGGCTCAGCGCATGATCTCAGAGATCGAGAAGCAGCACGGACTCGACGTCTACATCGACCTGCATAACCCCGGTCACGACGACCCGATCTTTTTCTTCGGGCCGTTCGACTACGAGAAGCTGACGGGGACTGCTCAGCGCAACTACGCGCGCTGGATCGAACTGGCTGCCGAGCACATGCAGAAGCCGCTCGCCGTGCATCCGAAGTACAAGTTCGCGACCTACGTCACGAATCTCGAAGAGCGGTCTCGCATGAGTAGCGGCTGGGTTCGCGAGCACATCAACGAGCATGGAATTTCCGTGACACTCGAGACCGCCTGGAACTCGTCGATCATTACGCAAGAGAGCTATCAGTTGATTGGGAAGCAACTCGCTCAATCGCTGGCCGCCTACTTGTCCGAGTTGCCAAGCAAGTCGAGGTAACGCACTCCTTGCCGACCCAAAGCCGAGTCCGAATCGCGGCAGCCGGGATGAATGCGGTGGCCCTCAATTCGAGAACTGCACCGACGCTGCAGGCGCTGGAGTGGCGGTTACATTCCTATCACTCGTCGTTCGAGGGCGGGGTTCTGGTCTGGCTTGACGGCACATGAGAGGTGGGACAATGGCGGAAGCAGAGCGGGCTGAGGCACGGGACGATTCGAGCAGGCAGGCAGCGGGGCCGAAGCTGCCGCCGGGAGTGCAGCTCGTCCGCGTTCTCTCGGGGCACACTGACGCCGTGAGGAGCGTGGCGTTTGATCCGCAGAGCGGGACGCTGGCCAGCGGGAGTAACGACAAGACGGTGAAGCTGTGGGAGACGGCGAGCGGCCGGCTGCTCGGCACGCTCGAAGGGCACAAAGGCTCGGTCTACAGCGTGGCGTTTGATTTGCAGGGCGGGACGCTGGCCAGCGGGGGTGAAGACAAGACGGTGAAGCTCTGGGAGGCGGCGAGCGGCCGGCTGCTCCGCACGCTCGAAGGGCACA
>CAZNMS010000448.1:0-7456 GCA_964573505.1 uncultured Planctomycetaceae bacterium
CAGCACGTCGTTGCCGGCACCGCCGCTGAGCACGTCATTGCCCGCTCCGCCGCGAATGGTGTCGTTGAAGGCACTGCCTAAGAGCGTGTCGTCGCCCGCATCGCCAATCAGGTTCACCGCGAGGCTCGATTGCCGCGCGTCGAACTTGTTGGCACTCACACCGCCTTGCAGCGTGAGCCCTTCGACTCGCACGAAGGTGTCGGTGCCATTCAACACCGATGTGATTTGGCTGCCAATCACTGTGATGTTGGTGTCGGCTTGCTCCAGCACGAGATCAATCCCGACCTCACCATCAAGCCGATCGTTGCCTGATCCACCTTGCAGAGTGTCGTCACCGTCTGTGCCGAGCAGTGAGTCGTTGCCGAGTCCTCCGAGCAGCAGGTCATTGCCCGAGTTACCTCGCAAGGTGTCGTCGCCGGCATCGCCCAAAATTGAATCGTTGCCGCCGCCGCCGAGCACAGCGTCATTGCCATCTCCGCCCGTGAGCGAGTCATGTCCGAGTCCGCCGTTGACGGCATCGTTGCCCGCGTTGCCGGTGATGGTGTCGTTGCCATCGCCGCCATTGAGCACGTCGTTTCCGCCAGCACCGTCGATGAGATCGTTGCCCGCATCGCCCGAGAGGTTGTCACTCACAGCACCGCCGAGCAGCGAGTCATTCCCATCACCGCCATAGACCGTTGCGAGCCCCGAGTTGAACGCTGTGAGGGTAAAGCTGTCATTGCCCGCGCTCCCAATGAGGGTGACATAGCCAATCGACTCGGCGATGACTCGATCGCCGCGAGCGGTCAGGTAGCCGGTATTCGACAGCACCAAGTTGCCGGCAACCTCATCCAAGATGGACGAGCCCGACGTGCCACCATCGAGCAAGTCGATCCCCGCGCCACCATCGAGTGTGTCGACAGCACCTTGCCCGTAGAGCGAGTCGTTGCCGGCGGCTCCGACCAATAGGTCGCTACCGCCCGCGCCGCGAATCACGTCATCACCATTGCCGCCGGAGCTAGTGTCGTTGCCTCCGTTGAGCATCAGGAGATCGTTTCCGTCGTCGCCGTTGATGGAGTCCGCTCCCTGCGAGCCAGAGATCGAATCGTTGCCCGCTCCTCCCACGATCGTTGTTGCCAGTGAGATTCCCGACGCGTCGAACTGATCCGCGAGCGTCCCGAGAAACGCCTGCAGCCCGCCCGTCACAGTCGTCGCACTGAATCTGAACGACGTGAATGTCGCACTGTTGCGGAGCACGTTGACGACGAACTCATTCCTGCTCGCATCAAAGAGCACAGTGGCCTCTGTCGGAACCGTGCGAACAACTTCGACCAACAAGACTCCCGCAACGACCTGCGCTGTGATTGGGCAATCGTCGTCAATGATGTCGACAGCGACACTGTTCGACTTACTGGCCGTTGCATTGCTGATGCTTCCGAGCGTCAGGACCGCTGACTCGGTGATCTCGAACTCAAGATCTTGAGTCGCCGTCAGCGTCGTTGTGGCAGTGGTCTTGCCGGCCGGGATGACGATCGGATTAAGGCTCAAGCTGTAATCACTCTTACCATCAGCCGTGCCGCCCGCCGTGAGGTTGACCGTTACGGGAACGTCGGTGACCTCAGACAACGTCACCGTGACTGTCGCCGATTCAGACTCGGCGAGCGTGCTCTTGTCGACGCTCAGAGAAACGGTCGGCGCGATCCGCAACCAACTGTCAGTCACATCCTCGGCCAACGGATTCCCCGCGATATCGGCGATATCGGAGCCGCTGCTGAGAGTCAGCACATAGTCCCCGGTCTCGACCGTGACGGTCGTCAGATCGAGCGTGTAACTCGCATCGCTCCCACTAACCGTGAGGCTGCTCAGATCGACCAACTTGCCTTTGTTGGTCAGCACGAAGTCGGTGACATCGACGCCGACAACCGGCTCGCTGAACTCGATCGTCACGACACCGGCATTCGTCGTGCGCGGGTCGGGACTGACATCGACGATGTCTGCGGTCGGGGGAATCACGTCTCGGTCGATGATCGTCACGCTGTGCTGCGTGATGCTTCCTGCACGCCATCTCGGGACTTCGAGACGCAACGTAATCGTCTCGTCTCCCTCCGTGAGCACGTCTTCCAGCACATTGATCTCGGCATAGGCAGTGTCAGTCCCGGCTTCGAAGAAGAAGTAGTGCGACAGCGGTTCGTCGCTAAACGGATTCGGAACAAACTCGAAGTCGTCGCCAACTTGTGCCGTGCCGCCAACGACTCGCACGCCCAGATACCAGCCTTCGGGCAGAACGCCATCTTGCTTGACGGTAACGCGAATTACCCCATCACCTTCAGTGATGCTCGACGTCGCGGACTCAAAGCTAATGGGGCCATAGACGAGGATGTTGACTGAGCCGAGTGTGATGCCGCCGTCACCATCGGAGACGCGCACGCCGACCGTCTTGTCGCCGCCGTGCGCGAAGCTCGTGACGACTTCGTGATTGTTTCCACTGACGTCGTAGGTGCCGTCGTTATCGAAGTCGAACTCATAGAGCAGCGGATCATTCTCGCCCGCTGGGTCAGTCGCGTTGACGCTGATGCGCACGTCGGCATTGACCGGAATCCGCCGACTGCTCAGAGCGATCGCTCCGATCGTCGGTGCGACATTCGTGACAACGACTGTTGTCTCATAGACCGTTTGGCCGCCATCGCGATCAGTCACTCCCACTCGCACAACATGCGGCCCATCATCAGCGAGCAAGCTGTGAGGCAGATTCAGTTCCGACAACGGAGAACCTTGAATCTCAAAGAAGCCGTCGTTGTCGAGATCGAAGTCGAACGTGAACCCCGCAGCTTCATCGGCAGCCGAGACGTCATGCACATTCGAAATTGTGATGACTCCGTTCCCGCCTTCGGCATACGGCCCGCCATTCGTCACGGTCGCAGTCGGTGCAACATTAATGACATCGACCAGCACATCGCTTTCGAACAAGCGGTTACTGGCATCTGTCAGTCGCACAGCAATGAGCGAAGACGACGGCCCTTCTCCGAACGTCGCATCAAAGCTGCCGCTTCCAGTCGCCGCATCGAATTGCACGTTGCTCACGACGGTGTCGGGATCGGTCGCGATCTCCGCGAGGGAGAACGGCCCCGTGCCGTCGACCTGAGTGAAGACAAAGTGCTGCGTCGAACCTTCGTTCGCGGTACTCGGCCCCGTGATCGTCACCTGCGGCGGAGTCGGATCCGCGAGCAGCGTCAGCGTTTGAGTACTCGTCGCTCCGTCGGCATCTGTCGCGGTAAAGACAACGTCGAGATCACTCGTCAGCGGAGCGGACGCTGTGTATTTCCAATTCCATATGCCGAGATTCGAGTCTTGCGACACCTCGCCGACGGATGCTGTGACCGTGACGCTCTCGCCGCTTGGATCGCCAAATCGTCCCGTCAACGTGATCGGTTCCGTCGAGTGGTAGTCAATGCGGAGCGGTGCGGCGGTCGAAAGGGTCTCGGCGACGACAAACTTCGAGAACAGTCCTGAACTCGTCGAGACTCGGCACAGCCAGCCGAGATCGGGCAGACCGTCTCGATTGAAATCAGCGACTTCGGCTGACGGCGGGTTGTAGCCAAACAACGATCGCGAAGCGGGAGCCGCGAGGTTGCCATTGCCATCTCCCGCATAGACGACGAGCGAAGTGGCCGTCGTTGCAACGACATCGAGGAACCCGTCTCCGTTGGCGTCAGCAATCGTCGTGCTCCTGAGCAGCGGCGTGTCAGTGATGCGAGTGGTTTGAAACGTCCCATTCCCGTTGCCAAGCAGCACGCCCATCTGACGCAATCCGACAATCAGCAGATCCGCGTGCCCGTCGCGGTTGAAGTCTGCTGCCTGCGTCAATCCCCCATAGGCAACTCCAGTCGGTCCGCCCCCTCCCCTTCCCGATGGGTAATGTCCCGTGCCGTCGCCGTTATGATGAAGTAAGTAGCCATACCACGAGATGGGGACATCGACGTAACCGTCTTCATTGATGTCACTCACGCCGACCTCACCGCTCGGATAAGTCGATAGCGGCGTCTGGATCGGTGCGCCGAACGTGCCATCGCCCGCTCCGAACAAGACCGAAAGTACGCCCGGCGAGAAGCCCCCGTCGTAATGCGGCGCGATCAGATCCAATTGCGAATCGCCATTCACGTCGCTGAGCCCAAACCAAACCCGAGGATGCACGCTGTTGGCGATCGTCGAGAAGAGAGCGGGCGCCGCGAACTGGCCGCCCCCGGTTCCCAACAAGACCGCGACATGCTGCGCGTCGTAACTCGCAATGAGATCCGTCAGGCCATCGTGATTGAGATCAGCCGCTTCCAACTGAGAGCCGACACCCGCAAACGGAATCGTCTGAACCGGGCCGAGGCGTCCTGTGCCGTCATTGAACGCCATCACGATGCCCCACGGATCGAGGTCATGTTGGCCCGCCACATCGACCCATCCGTCGTTATTCAGATCCGCCGTCAGAAACCCGCCGACATCTTCCGTCACGAGCATTCGCTCAAAGATGCGCGACTCAAGGCTGATTGTGGGGGCGAGATTGGGTTCTGGCTGCCCACGCAAGATCAACGATGCCTGACTGGCAGCGCCGTCTGAGTCAGTTGCCGTGAAGGTGACAGTCAGGTCGCCAAACAGTGGATCGGACTGTGTGTAATTCCAACTCCACTTCCCCGTCGCGGAGTCTTGCGTGACGTCGCCAATCGACGAAGTCACGGTAACAGCGTCATTACCGGGATCGCTGAAACGCCCCGTTGCGCTGATTGGACCGCCTTCGCGATAGCTCAATACGGCCGGAGATGAACCGGGGACAGACAATTCAACGACGAAGGTTGAAGAGCCGTAGTTGACCCACGCCAAGTCCGAGACGCCGTCTCGATTGAAGTCGGAAATCACCGGACGGTGCGGCTGACTTCCTCGCGAGTCCATCAAGATCGGAGCGGCCAAATGACCCATGCCGTCACCCAGCAGAACGGCAACCGAGTCGCTGTATTGATTGGCGGCGATGATGTCGACGTGCCCGTCGTTGTTGGCATCACCGACTTCAATATTGGGAGTCCAAAAGCCGCCTGCACTGAAGAACTGCGGCGGACCAAATTGCGTGAGACCTCCGCCCAGTCGGACCGCAACACCGCTGCTGTCAGCGAAGCCGATGATGATGTCGTTATGACCGTCTTCGTTGAGATCCGCTGCTCGGCTCGACGATGCCCGAGTGCCGCCCGCCGCGATGGGCAGGTTCCAAGTAAAATCGCCACTTCCTTCCCCCATCATCAGAGTTAGCTCTGAACCCGAGGGAACGGACAAATCGGGAATACCGTCGTCATTGAAATCACCAACGCCCGGATCGTTCTCAGGGCGGTTGTGTGTTTCGGATTCCAGCGGAGGCGCGAATGTTCCATCTCCGAGTCCCAGCAGCGTCGTGACGAACCCCGTGAAGTTCGTCGTCACGATGTCGAGATGCGAATCCAAGTTGGTGTCGAGCAAAAGCACTCCCGCGAGCGAGCCGTGTCCGGCATCGGCAATCGAATAGATCACCGCATTCGCAAACTGACCGCCGCCCGTTCCGAGCAGCACGCCCACGGCTTCACTGCTGTAGCTCGCGACGAGATCGGTCAACCCATCGGCATTGAGGTCGCCAGCCAGCAATGACGCCCCCGAGCCAGCAAAGGGCAACGTCTGCGTCGGAAGGAATCCGCCGTGCCCATCGTTGAGCATCAGAGCGATGCCATTGGAGCCGTAGTGATTCGACGCCACATCGAGCCAGCCATCGTTATTGAGGTCCGCTGTTGATATTCCAGAAGCTCCATTGCCGTTCGTGCCGCGTGAGATGATCAGCGAGTCGAGCGCAATTGTTGGTGGAGCATTTGTGACAGTGACGGTCGCTGTATCAACTCCTACAGCACCGCTCGCTCCCGTGACTTGCACTGAGACCGTGTGCGAGCCGGGACCATTCAAGCCGATGATGGATGCGCTGGGTTGTGCTCCAGTCGCATCATCGAATTGGCCATCGCCATCGAGATCCCAAGCAAAGCTCAGCACATCGTCAGGCACATCGGGATTGACGCTCCCGCGCGCATCGAGCGTGATCGTCCCACCTTCAGCAACGGAGTAAGGACCGCCGGCATCGGCTGTCAGAGTCGTTACACGATCAATCGTCAGTAAGAGTCGCGTCGCGTCGTTGTACCAACTGCCGGAATCCTGAACGGTGAAGTCCAGCGTTGTTCCAGCAGACAGCGGCAAGAGGTGCTGATAGCCGCTGCCATTCTGGATGCCGTAGCTCGCGATGTGACTCACAAAGATCGCAGTGCCTGCTTGCCGAATCGTGACGTCGGTTGTTGTCGGGCCGACGTTGTCCATTCCACTGAAGAGGGCATCGACGAAGTAGGTGCCGGTCTCTGGCACGGTCCAGCGAATGATGCTGGCTTCATGATTGAAGCCGGGGTGCAGGGCGACCGCGCCCGGAGCGAACTGAACTGTGTTGTGAAACACATACAACTGCGTGCCGCTGTTGAAACCAACTGATGGGCTCAAGGCCAAAGCCGAAGCATTCCAATTAACCACTTCCCCGTTCGATTCAGGGACAACGACGATCTCGTCGTAGAGCTGAAACTCGTAGCCGCTGTTGAGATTGGTCGCCCAGCCATACGACCAAACGCCATTGGGGTTCCGGGAGGACGAGTAGTCCGCAGTGACACTCCAGTGCGACGGCGGAGTCTCCACCACATCGGTCAGTGCAAGACTAAATACAGTGCTGGCATCGGGCGTTGAGCCGACAGTCGCGTCATCAACATTGACCGTCACGGAGTACGACGCCTGCACCTCGTAGTCGAGATTGGTGCCCGCCTTGATGAAGAGTTCGCTGCCAACGATCTCGAAGCTCGCCGCATCGGTGCCGCTGAGGCTCAGCGAGTTCGTCCCAATCGCATCATCAGTCACAACAATGTCCGCGACTTTGATGCGTGATGCCGTGCTCGTGTTCTCGGCGATCGACGTTGTTGCGTTCTGCAAAGCAACTGCGGTCGGCGCTTCATTCACGTCGGTGATCGTCAGGCCGAATGACGTGCTCGCATCGGGCGTGCTGCCGACCGTTGTGTCATCGACGTTGATCGTCACGGAGTAAGAAGACTTACCCTCGTAGTTCAGAGCCGTCCCCGCCTTAATGAAGAGTTCGTTGCCGATGATCTCGAAGGACGCCGCGTCGCTCCCGCTCAGCGAGAACGTCTCCGTCCCAAGCGCATCATCAGTCACAACAATGTCCGAGACTTTGACGCGCGACGCCGTGCTAGTGTTCTCGGCGATCGACGTTGTCGCGTTCTGCAGAGCGACCGCCGTCGGGGCTTCATTCACGTCGGTGATCGTCAGCCCGAATGACGTGCTCGCATCCGGCGTGCTGCCGACCGTCGCATCATCGACGTCGATCGTCACGGAGTAAGAAGACTTACCCTCGTAGTTCAGAGCCGTCCCCGCCTTA
>CAZNMS010000449.1:0-7443 GCA_964573505.1 uncultured Planctomycetaceae bacterium
ATCCGCCAGCGAGAGCGGGACGAGATCGCTTAAGGCGACGATTACCAATCGACTTGCGTCTCAAGGAATCGCGCAAGCTGCCAGAAGTCGGACTTCTTCTCGATGAATCGCACGACGGTCACGAGGTTTGTCGGATCGACCAATTGCTCGAACGGCACGTAGCGCAACTCCAATTGACCGACGATCGAGACCATCACGCCGTTGAGTCCCTTCTCGACGATCGCGCGGTAACCGCCGACGCCCAATTGGCTGCCGAGCATGACGTCGAAGGCGTTCGGCGGAGCACAACGCGACTCGTAGCCGAGTTGCACGCCGGTGACTTTGCGAGTCCGACCGGTTTGAGCTTTGTATTCCTTCGCGACCATCTTCGAGAACTTCTTCCCGAGATCGACGTCGGCGACCGAGATGTGACCGTGATCGTCGCGCGGGATGCCTTCGAGTTCTTTCGCAGGCATGAACTCTGCGAGTCCTTCGGCCAGCACGATGACACCAAAGTTCTTGTTGTCTCGCTCTTCGCGAACTCGCATGAGCTTCACGATCTTCTTCACGACGCCGTCGAAGTTCATGACCTTGCGCTTCTCGGCTTTGCCGGTCTTCGGATTCGGGGCTTCCTCGACGGCAGCAAGATCGCCTTCGATGTCTTCAACGCTGATGACGAGACTGGCTTCGCCGGCGATCGCGGCACCGTAAGCAAGCCATCCGGCGCTGCGGCCCATCGTCTCGCAGACGAAGTACGCATCGCCCGCTTCGGCGTCGGCGATGAGGTTACGAATCTCACCAGCAAGCACATCAACGGCGGTGAAATAGCCGAACGTGAAGTCGATGCCGTTGTAGTCGTTGTCGATCGTCTTCGGGATATGCACGACCGGCAGACGCTTCTCATCTGCGGGCAATGTTTCTTGATAGAGCTTGAACTTGTTCGCTGTTTTTAGAGTGTCGTCGCCGCCGATCGAGATCAGTGCTTCCGCTCCGATCGAACGCAGCGCTTCGTAGACCGTCTTCATCGGAGCAGTCTTCTCGGCGTTCTGAAGATCCGCCGGAGAGTTGATGAGCTTGCCCGGATTCGCGCGAGCAGTGCCGATCATGATGCCGCGCTGATTACGAGTTCTCTTCAAGCGATAGCTATCGAGAATCACATAGTCTCGGCCCTCTTGCAGCGGCTTGCCGGGAGCGAACTCCATCAAGTGCTTATAGCCATGCATGACGCCGACCACTTCGATGCCGTCTTTGTTGAAGGCGTGCGCACAGCAAGAAATAACAGCATTCGCTCCGGGTGCAGGACCGCCGGAAAAGAGAACGGCAACTCGTCGAGGCTTAGACATGAGATTCACTTCCGTGAGAGAGGATTCGGCCATTCGTTAGAGGCCGAATGGGACTGATAGGACTCGTAAGACGAATGGGACCGATCGGAGCAATGACCAAAAACGAAAACGTATTCGTCCTCTAAGTCTTATTGGTCCTATCTGTCCTATGAAGTTGAACGCTACGCACTATGCCTTCTTCGGCATCAGCTCATGCATCGTGCGTTCGAGCCACTTCGTATCGACTTGCCCGGCCTGAAACGTCGGGTGCTGAATGATCTTCTTCAGCAGCGGGATCGACGTCTTGACGCCTTCAATATGGAACTCGTCGAGTGCTCGAAGCATGCATGCAATCGCTTGCTCGCGCGTCGGACGATGCACAATCAACTTGCCGACCATCGAGTCGTAGTTCGGCGGGATGCGATAGCCCTCATGCACGTGCGAGTCGAAGCGTACTCCGCGACCGCCGGGGATTCGCAGCTTCGTGATCGTGCCGGGTGAACCGCGAAACTCGTTCTCGGGATCTTCCGCGTTGATGCGGACCTCCATTGAATGACCGTTGCGCGGAATGCTGTCTTGCGTGAACGGCAGCTTCTCGCCCGACGCCACTCGGATCTGCGACTCGATCAAGTCGATGCCGGTGATCTGCTCGGTCACGGGATGCTCGACCTGAATGCGAGCATTCACTTCGATGAAATAGAAGTTGTAGTCCTGATCGACGATGAACTCGCAGGTGCCGGCGTTGTAGTAGCCCGAAGCCTTTGCGAGGTTGACCGCTGACTCACACATCTTGCGGCGGACTTCATCGGGCAGCGTCGGAGCCGGCGCCTCTTCGATGAGCTTCTGATGCTTGCGCTGCGTCGAGCATTCTCGCTCCCATAAGTGGAAGACGTTGCCGTGCTGATCGCCGATGAGCTGCACCTCAACGTGCCGGGGATTGAGCACATACTTTTCGAGGAAGACGCCCGCATTCTTGAAAGCCTTCTCCGCTTCTTGAGAGGCTTGCTTCACTCCGTCGCGCAGTTCTTGCTCGTTGTTGGCGACTCGCATGCCTTTACCGCCGCCGCCGGCTGTCGCCTTGATGAGCACCGGATAGCCGATCTTCTTCGCGATCTGAATGGCTTCAGCTTCGTCCTTTAGAAGATCCGCGCTACCGGGCACCGTCGGCACGCCGGCCTTCATCGCCGCGATCCGTGACGATGCTTTATCGCCGAGCGCGTTCATCGCTTCGACCGGCGGACCAATGAACTCGAAGCCGCACTCGCGACAGATCTGCGCGAACTTCGCGTTTTCAGAAAGGAAGCCGAAGCCCGGATGAATGGCCTCTGCCTTACCGACTTCGGCAGCGCTAATGATGCGATTGATGAGCAGATAGCTGTCAGACGCCGGAGCAGGACCGATGCAGTAAGCCTCATCGGCGAGCGACAGATAATGAGCCCCCCGATCTGCTTCACTAAAGACGGCGACCGTCTGAATGCCGAGCTCGCGGCAGGCGCGGATGATCCGCAAAGCAATCTCGCCGCGATTGGCGATCAGAATGCGCTTAAACATGAAAGAGTTTCCTGAAGTCGAAGTGCGACGCGCTGTAAGAAATGTTGCCGCACGTCGCGGTCATGCTGCCGATGGTCGCCTTTCGCTCCGCGAAAGTGCGTCTTCACAGGCGGGCATCTATTGCCGATGTCGTTAGCGAGCCGACACCGAAACAAGACGCTCTTTCGCGGAGCGAAAGGCGACCATTGGCACACAGCACTAAGCCTTCACGCGGAACAGCGGCTGCCCGTACTCAACCGAGTCGCCATTCTTGACGAGCACTTCGGTGATCGTGCCGGCGATGTCGGCGGTGATCTGATTGAAGACCTTCATCGCCTCGACGATGCACACAACGGTGTCGGGCTTAACCGTCGAGCCAACTTGCACGAACGGCGGGTCTTCGGGAGTCGGCGACGAATAGAACGTGCCGACGGTCGGGCTCTTGATCGCGGGGCCAGCAGCGGCAGGAGCGGGCGCGGCGGCCGGTGCTGCCGCAACTGGTGCAGCAGCCGGAGCGGGCATTGGTGCCGGAGCAGCCATCTGCATTTGAGGAGCACCGACTGGCACGAACACTTCGCGGGCTCCGCGAGCGAGTCGCCATTGCTCGTCACCATTCTTCAGGCTGACTTCGGTGACTCCGTGCTTCTCCATCAACTCGATGAGTTCTTTGAGTTGCTCCAAATTGAACGGTGCGTTCGAAGCGGGGGCTTCGGCCATAGACTTTGACCTCTTGCGGGCCGGAACGGCCTCACTAGTTTTGGATTTTTTATTACTCATAACGATTGTGAGCGCCTGAAAAAACAGCCGTGTGAGCGGTCAAGAGACCCTCAGCACGGCTGAGACGCGGGCCGAATGTAGTAGTGCCCAATTGGGCTTTCAACTTGAGCGCCGGCCTCCGTGCCTGCTCGTTGCAACGCACTCACATCGGCTGATTTCTAGCCAAAGTGCGATGTTGTCGGAGTCTACTTCAACCGACCGTAATACAGTTCCGCGAGATCGAACGCGCCGAGCACACCGTGCCTCGATACCTCGCGCTCGTTCTCAATCAGGATGACTGTCGGAAGCGAACTGACTCCGAACTTAGCCATCAAGTCGGGTCGCTCATCTGCATCGACGAGCTGAAAATGACTCTGCTCGTTCGCTCCGACCTTCCACTTCACAGCTTCAAGCTTCGGCCATTCGTAATTGAATGACTGGCAGGCGCCGCACCAACTCGCCTTAAAAACTAAGACGCGTTTCTTGAGCGCCTTCGGCCGCTCGATCTTGATCGGCGTTTCGTCAGCCTTCGAGTCGTCTGAGTCGACGACAAGCTTTTGCTGACTGAGCAATTTCAGATTGAAATCCTCCGCGCCGAAATCCGGCAGAGAGTCCTCTTCAGACTCCGTGCTCTCACTCTCATCAGCCGCTTGATTTCGCGGCGCGATGGGTCGGTCGATCTCGAACAAATCACTGTGATGATCCGGCACGAAGCGAGTCTTCCCAAAAGACCGCGTTCCGATTCCGCCGATTCCGTCCAGCTTCAAGACTTCCGAACTCAAACACTCCGTTGACACTGACATAGCCAGCAAGCAGCCGACTACGAGCCCTAATCTCTTCTTCATTGAAGTCCTCGTTAAGGTTTGGCTTTTTGACCCAGCCTTCCTTTTGGAGTCGCGGGCGGACCCTAAGGGCGAGATTTTTGGACGGCAACCGACTCAGGGAACTTCGTCCTCCGCGTTGTTCGCATCTGCGAGCATCAAGCTAGATCAATCGGAGACACGTCCGCTCGCCGAGCAAAATGTCGTTCGCTCACCGGTTCGAATGAGTCGCGAGCACCGCGCAGCAATGAGTGACGTCATGTGGGTCGCAGAGAACTACGCGGCCTCTTTGCGCTGCTCATCCAATTGAGTTCAGCACCACTTAATCGCCGACACCGACCGGCTCGGTTGCAGCGGGAACTTCAACCGCTTGCGATTCTGCGCGCTCTTCCCGACTCCCGAACCAGCGAAACCACAATCCGCCGAGATCATCGAGAAAGCTGTAGATGACCGGGATCGCGATCAGTGTCAGCACGAGCGACAGCGTCTGACCGCCGACAGCAAGCACGGCAATCGAGCGACGCTCTTCTGCTCCGGGACCAGTCGCAATCAAGAGCGGCAGCAGTCCCGCAACGAACGCAATGACCGTCATCAAGATCGGACGTAAGCGGTCGCGATTCGCGATGAGGATTGCGGCATCGCGTTCGACTCCCGCGCTGCGCAGCGTATTGGTGTGATCGATCTGCAAGATCGACGCCTTCTTCACCACTCCGAACAGCACGAGGATGCCGACCGCCGAATACAGATTCAGAGACTCGCCGCCGATCAGCAGACTCAGCAGGCCGAAAGGCACAGCGAGCGGCAAGCTCAAAAGCACCGTGATGGGATGCACGAGGTGCTCGTACTGCGCGGCCAAAACGATGTACATGAAGACGAGCGAGAGGCCGAGCATCAGCACGAAGTCGTTGAGAGTGCGTTCGAGTTCTCGACCGCGACCGAGCACACGAATGCTGAAGCCGGGCGGGATGCCGATCTCCTTTGCTGCGTCGTGCATCGCTTGCAGCCGATCGCCGAGTGCATATCCCGAAGCGACGTTCGCTCGGATCGCGACCATTCGCTCACGATCGAGACGATCGATGCGCGACTGAGTCTCGCCGTATTCAAACGAAATGACGTTGTCGATCCGCGTCAGTCGCTGCTTTGCCCCCGACGACCTCACAAAGAGTTGCGAGATCGCGTCCGGGTCTTTGCGATCAATGCCGACGAGTCGCAGCTCGACATCGAACGCATCGTCGATCTGCCGATCGCGATAACGAGAAACGCGGTCGTCACCGCCGACAGCGATGCGCAACGTCTCTGCGATCTCGCGCACATCAACGCCGAGCGCCGCCGCCCGCTCACGATCAATGTTGACTCGCCACTCGGGCTTATCGAGTCGCAGTGTCGTATCGACGTCGACAATGCCCGGAATCTTCTCGGCGCGCTTGCGCAGCTCCTCCGTGAAGTTCGTCAGCGCTTGCACGTTCGGTGCGGTCACCGAGAAGTCGAGATCAACCGGCGAGCCCGTTCGCAGGGATGTCAGATTTCTGACACTGATGCGGCAGTCCTTCATCGCTTTGAGTCGCTTGCGAACCTCAGTCATCTTGTCGCGCTGAGTGAAGTTGCCGTCCCATGCGGCGCTCGGAGTGCCCTTTTTGATCGCGCCCCATAACCGACCGAACGAAAACGAGCGTGTCGAAATGTCGGTCAGTCGGACGAAGATCTCGCCGCGATTCACTCCCCCGACGCCGCGCGAACCGATCGTCGCTAAGAGGTGCTCGATGCCGCCGAGCTTCTGTAATTCTTCTTCCGCAAAGTGCATCGTCTCATTCATCGCCGCGAGCGTCGCGCCTTCCTTTGCGGTGATCGAGACTTCGAATTCAGACTCGTCGACGTTCGTCGGAACGTAGTCCTGCTTGACCATCTGATAGAGCGGCCAATTCGAAGCCGTCACCGCGAGCGATAGCAGCAGCACCGCCCAGCGATGTCTCAATGACAGTCGCAGCAGCCACATATAAGACGCTTCGATCCAGCGATAAAAACCGCCGCGCGAAGCCGCATGCGTTCCGCCGCCGTCTCGACTCTTTGCGGCTGATAAATGCGCATCCGAGTTGCGAGTCGGCTTCAGCAGCCGACTGCACATCATCGGCGTCAGCGTGAAGCTCACGAGCATCGACACCAAAATGGCAACCGTCGCCGTCAGCCCGAACTGAAACAGCATCTTTCCGGTGATGCTTGAGAGGAACGACACCGGCAAGAAGACGATGACGAGCGAGAGAGTCGTCGAGAGCACGGCCAATCCGATTTCGCGCGTGCCCTCGATCGTCGCTTCGCGCGGGTGCATGCCTTTCTCTTCGATGAACCGAAAGACGTTCTCGAGCACGACGATCGCGTCGTCGATCACAACGCCGACCATCAGCACGAGCGCGAGCATCGTCACGTTGTTGAGCGTGAAGCCGAACGCGCGCATGAACGCGAACGTTGCAATCACTGAAGCCGGGATCGCGATCGACGCAATCAACGTCGAGCGCCATGACCTCATGAAAGCGAGCACGACGATGCTCGCGAGAATGCTGCCCGAAACGAGGTGATGCTGAATCTCATGCAACGCCGCGATGATGTAGCGCGACTGATCTTGAATCACCGTGACCTCAACGCCCGCAGGCAGCAACTCTTTGCAGCGCGGCAAGCGCTGCTTGATGCCGTTGATGACGTCGACAGTGTTCGTGCCCGCTTGTCGTTGAATCTGCAGAACGACCGCCGGCTTGCCGTCGAGCCGCGCCATCGTGCGCAGCTCCTTTTGGCTATCAACGACCTCACCGATATCCGAAAGCCGGACCGCGCGGCCGCCGACAGTCTCAATCACGAGATTCTCGAACTCAGCGACCGAGTCGACTCGACCGAGCGTGCGCAGATTGAGTTCTTTGTTTCCCGCATCGACTCGACCGCCGGGCACGTCTGCATTCTGTCGCTCTTTTGCATCGCGAACTTGAGCGATCGAAAGGCCATATGCCGCGAGCCGCTCAGCATCAATGTTGAGCTTGACCGCGCGGTCC
>CAZNMS010000450.1:0-7437 GCA_964573505.1 uncultured Planctomycetaceae bacterium
AGCCCGCAACATTGAAGGTGCTCGCGCTCTCGAACATGCGGGCGTGCAAGTCTTCTACGGAGTGAAGGGACTCAAGACGCACGCGAAGGTTTGCGTTGTGATCCGTCGCGAGCCGCAAGGCATTCAGCGCTACGTCCACTTCGGAACGGGCAACTACAACGAGCAAACGTCGCGGCTCTACTCTGATGTAAGTCTTCTGACATGCGACGAGTCGCTCGGGCACGACGCGATCTCTTTCTTCAACGCCGTGACGGGCTACTCGCAACCGCTCGCGTTTCGCTTGATCGCAGCCGCGCCGTTCGGACTGCGTGAGCGGCTCGTTGAGATGATCGAAGCCGAGATCCAATTCAAGAAGCAGCGGCAGCGCGCGGAGATTACGGCGAAGCTGAATTCGCTCGTTGATCCCGAGCTGATTGAGCTGCTCTACAAAGCCTCGCAAGTCGGCGTGAAGGTGCGACTGAATGTGCGCGGCATCTGCTGCCTCAAACCGGGAGTGCCGGGGCTCAGCGAAAACATCGAAGTCATCAGCATCGTCGATCGCTACTTAGAGCACGCTCGCATCTTCTACTTCAATCACGGCGGCGATCAGCGCGTCTTCATTTCGAGTGCCGACTGGATGCCGCGCAATCTCGATCGTCGCGTTGAGTTGCTGACTCCCATTGAGGACGTCGCGTCGCGCGATCGGTTGATTGGAATCTTGAACTGCTACTTCAAGGACCGAGCAAAAGGTCGCATCCTGCAACCTGACGGCAGCTTCAAGGTCGCGAGCAAGCGTTCGTCGAACCGACTGCGTGCTCAAGAATGGCTCTACGCCGAAACGTGCCGCATCGTCGAGCATGCCGAGCACTCAAAGAAGACGGTCTTCGAGCCGTATCAAGCACCGGGCGGCGAGTAGGTAAGTCGTAGCATGGGCTTCTTGCCCGTGCTCAGCATCTGCCTTCAAGCGATCGCGAGCATCACGAAGACCGCACGGACTGGAAGTCCATGCTACTTCAGCAAACTGCGATTCGCGGCGCTGACGATGAAATGCAAATTACATGTAAGTGCGATTGCACGCCGCAGTCAGTACGCATGCAGTGACCGCTCGTTGCGACATCAATTGCCGAAGCGAGAGTCCGTCCTTCATCCGCTCGGCTCTACGGCCCGGCGGGGCGTTCTGTGTTTGTTGCAGGCGCGGCGTTCGAATTCGTTGCGGTTGCCGGGACGGTGACAGTCGGCACCGGGAATGAGCGCGGCTGCAACGTGAGGTCAACGGCATCGGACGACGATAGCACGTGCTTTGTGCCGACCTTGCTCAAGACGCTCGCGACTGATTCGACGTAGAGCCGATTGACGGCGAGCTCGCGAATGGCCGCGTATGAACGACCGGATGATTCCGCATCGCGGTGCAGTTGTGTGACGAGTCTCTCGAATGACTCTGCTTCGGCGCGGGCTTGCTCGACCGCTTGTTTGCGGAACGACTCGGCTTCGTCGATCGCCTTCTTCGCGAGAGCACTCGAGTCTGCTTGTCGCTGCTCGTCGTAAGCTCGCGCGCGATTGATGTAGGTCTCACGATCCGCGCGGGCATTCATGACGTCGAGAAACTCCGGCTTCACGCGCAGCGGCGGTGCGACGCTCGCAATCGTGACGTCTTCAATCTCAACGCCGATTCGATCGCGAGCACACTGCTCGCGCAATCGCGTCAGCGTCTCTTGTCGGATCTCGTTGTGTCCGAGCGTATGCACGAAGTCGACGCCGCAACGCAGCACGACATCAGCGAGGACCGCTCCGCAAAGCACCTGCAAGCGTTGCTCGGGAGCGGCTGACTCGAACAGCCATCGATCAACGGCGGCGCGCGAAACGCGGTACTGCACCTTCAACGTCACGTGCAGCACGTTCTTATCGCCGCTCAAGAACTGAGACTGGCGAGAGAGATCGACGGCGCGCAAGAAGTCTTCATTCGCGAGCGTATCGCTATCGAGATTCCCGACCGTCAGCGTGCGGACCTCACTGAGGTTGACGCGATCAACAGTGACGAACGGCATCGGCCATGTGAGATAAAGGCCGCTCGGCTTCACATCGGGCAGCCCGTCTGCCGTGCGTGCGACGCGACCGCAAATTCTGAGCACGGCCACTTCATTGCCGCGCACGACGAAGACTCCGGTCAGCACCCATCCGCAAAACAGCAAGAGCGCGACCCAAAACGTCGGACTGCGGCGCCAGCGAGCGATCATTACTTCGCCCCTTCTGCCGGCTTCGCGGCTTCGTCGTCCTTCTTGATGTCGGGCTTCGTCTCCGCAGTCGAAGCAGATGACGGCACGCCTTCAACGAGCAGTTTGAAGAGGCTGCTCGACGCTGACAGCACGAGCGTCGTGCGTTCGTTAAGCACCTTCTTGTAGACGTCGAGCGTTTGCAGCAGCGCGTAGAACTCGGGGTCTTTCGCATGTGCCCGATTCAAGATCGCGAGCGACTCGGCTTCTCCCTCGCCGCGAATGCGCTCAGCTTCGGCATTGGCCTTCGTCATGACTTCGCTGTGCTGCCGATCGGCATGACTGCGGATAACGGTGCTCTCTGCCAGTCCCGCACTGCGATAACGGTCGGCGATCTTTTGACGTTCGCTCTTCATGCGTTCGAAGACCGACTGCTGATTGCCGAGCGGAAAGTTGATCCGCTTGATGCGCACGTCGACGACTTCAATGCCGAGCTGTTGCTCGATGGGTTCGGCATCCTCGGCGCGTTGTCGCACGTCCTTCAGGAGATCAGCAGCGATCGAGTCGAGCGAGATCTTCGGATTCGCTTCCGGCGGACTCTCGGGATCAGTGACGCGCAGCAGATCGCTTAACTCGGCTTGAGCGATCCTTGTGGCGAGCGACGAGCGAACGCGCGTTTCGAGATGCGACTGCGCTGCCGGGAGAGTTCCGAGCGAGCGGAAGAAACGGACGGCAGGCCGATCCAGAAACGCAGCACTCTCAACCTTTGAGTCAGCAATGCGCCAGCAGATGTAGGCATCGACGACGACGTTCTTCTTATCGCGCGTGAACATCTCGCGTCCCGGCGGATCGAAGAGTTGCAGCCGTTTGTCAAAGCGTCGCACCGTGCCAATGGGCCATGGTGCTTTCAGTTCGAGCCCGCCGCCCTCATCACGTACCGAAACGATGCGTCCGAGTCGCTCGACGATGACCACTTCGGTTTCATCGACGAACACAATGCACGTCAGCAGCCATAACGCCGCGAGCACTCCGGTGAGATAACGCACCACTCGCCACAACCATTGCGAGCGACCGGAGTCAGTCGATGCATTCGGAGTTTCAGAGGGGCTCATGCGGATGTCTCAGTCAGTGCGAAAAGAGAGCGAGAGTTCGTTGCGATGCAGTTCAAAGCGCTGAGCAAACCGTGCTGAAATCGCGCCGGAGCAAAGCGATCGCCGATCCAGTTCAGGCTACTCAGCGACTTCCGCGCTGTCGTCCGGCGAGCACGCACTGCGATCAGAGTTTGAGTCCTCATGCACCGAAGCGGCGTTCGGACATGACTCACCGAGCAAACCGGACAAGCAGCAACGGCTCGGTCATGCGGTCAGTCGGTGTTGAACTCGGTCAGCATTCGCGCCGCGCGACTCGTGCTCATCAAGAGCGATCGCAATTCGCACTCAGCGAAACAAACTGGCGACCGCCTCTGCCAATGCGGACATGATCCAAACAACGAGCACTGCGACAGCGCCGAGCGGACCAATCAAGAAGAGCATGAAGACCGGCTTGCGCCAGGAATGCAGACGATTCAAAACCGACGTCTGCTTCGATCTCGAAGACGATGACTCAGCGAGTCGCTGCGGCTGACGATACGGGTTCGGGTCGTCGACAACGTCCTGCGGTCGCTCGTCCGAGATGCCTGCGTTGCTCTCGATGTCATCGTCGTCGCTGTCATCGGCCTCTGCTTCAAGAGCCGCTGCCCGCGCGGCATTCAAAACGTCGTTCGCGGAAGCAACGAGACTCTCGGGCACATCAAGGCGAATGTCGCCGACCGCAGCACTCAGCAAGGCGTGCGTGCTCACGATCCCCGCGTTGTCGAGTCGGCAAGCTATGCCGGCATCTTCGAGGGCATAGCGCGAGATCTTCGCCATAGGCAGCATCTGAAACGTCCTGATCGTGACCCATCGTTCGGACATGATGCCTCTCTCTGTTCCAATATTAAGGAGCGGTGTTGTCATTCGAGTTGCACTGCGACGGAGCTGACAAACAACGAATGCGCGTCAGTGCGAATGAGTTCTGACTGGTACGACGGACTCGTAGTCCGTCGAAGATCGGGGGCGACGGACTGCAAGTCCGTCGTACAAAAATCCGCTGGTCCGTTCTCATCTGCCGCGTCGTTTAACCGCATCGCCATCGGCGTGCGTTTTCCGACGTTTGAGCAAGATCGCAATTCGAGCCCGCGAGTCTCGAAGAGCATCGTCGTGAACGATGTCTGAGACGAGCGAGTGAGGCCGCATCTGCTCGTCAGCAAGCGCGCCGAATGGCGATTGAAACTCGTTGAACCCGACGCCATTCATTGACTTGAGACTCATCTGAGCCGCCTCGAAAGACACCTTTCTAAACTGACTTTTGGCGATTTGTTGATGGCTTCGGCGAGTGAGCTTTTTCTCTGAACTTCTTCGACTTTGCTGAGAAATACGGTTGCTTGACGCTCCATTGGGACCGCCGTACCGTCCCGCCCGCTTTCGCGTCTGGCCGGTAGAAGTGCGCCTTCTGCCGACTCATTCAGACGCATCGGTCGTCGCCTTTTTGTTCGTGCGAGACCGCTCGACTTGAGGCTGATTTCGCCGAAATCAGCCTGCGGACTTCAGGAAGTCCGCCCCAGAAGATCGTCTGCGTGCGAGTCCGCTCGATGGGTGCAACGCCATCGCGGGTTTTCGCTGCGATGGACAGCAACCGCTGGCCGATCTTCATTGGCCATATTCGGCACTCGGTGCTGCCTCGAAGGCTCAGTTCGGCAACCGAGTGGACTTCTTCTGAGCGTCGGTCGCAATTCGTCGGCCACAGAGAGGATGACAATGTCTGGAACAAAGTATGTGTACTCGTTCGGTGACGGTAAGGGTGATGGCGATGCTTCGATGCGCGCACTCCTCGGCGGCAAGGGCGCCAATCTGGCCGAGATGAGCAAGATCGGTCTGCCGGTACCCGCTGGCTTCACCATCACGACCGAAGTCTGCACCTACTTCTATGCGAACAATCTCAAGTACCCGCCGGAGCTGAAGGCTCAAGTCGAAGCTGCCGTGAAGGCCATCGAAGGCGTGATGGGCAAGCAACTCGGCTCGCTCACGAATCCTCTGCTTGTGTCTTGCCGCTCGGGTGCTCGCGACTCGATGCCGGGCATGATGGATACGGTTCTCAATATTGGTCTCAACGATCAGACGGTCGCGGCTCTGGCGAAGGCGTCGGGCAGCGAGCGATTCGCATGGGACTCCTATCGCCGCTTCGTGCAGATGTATGGCGACGTTGTGCTCGGCATGAAGCCCGAGTCGAAGAACGAGATGGATCCCTTCGAGCAGATCCTCGAGCACAAGAAAGAGAAGCTCGGAGTTCACTTCGACAACGAACTCTCGGTCGATGCTCTCAAGGAACTCGTTGCCGAGTTCAAGGCCGCTGTGAAGACGCGCACGGGCAAGGACTTCCCGACTGATCCGATGGAGCAGATTTGGGGCGCTGCCGGTGCTGTGTTTGGTAGCTGGATGAACGACCGCGCGATCGTTTATCGCCGCGACTACGGCATTCCTCACGAGTGGGGCACGGCGGTCAACGTTCAAGCGATGGTCTTCGGTAATCTCGGTGACGACTGCGCGACAGGCGTCGGTCTGACCCGCGACTGTGCTCTCGGTGTTCCGGTCTTCTGCGGCGACTATCTCATCAACGCTCAGGGCGAAGACGGCGTTGCCGGTATCCGTACTCCGAAGCGCATCGAAGAGACGCTCGCGAGCGACATGCCGAAGTCTTACGAGCAACTGCTCAACATCGGTAAGACGCTCGAACGTCACTACAAAGACGTGCAAGACATCGAGTTCACCGTTGAGCGCGGCAAGGTTTGGATGCTCCAAACACGTAACGCGAAGCGAACTGGTTTCGCTGCAGTTCGCATTGCGGTTGATCTCGTCAACGAAGGTCTCATCACTCCGGAAGTCGCGTTGCAGAAGCGACGCCTGCCGGCTGACGACCTCAATCAACTCCTGCAGCCGATCTTCACTCCGGCGAGCAAGAAGAAGGCTGCGGACGAAGGCCGCTTCCTCGCGAAGGGCATCAACGCTGGCCCCGGTGCTGCGAGCGGCGAGATCGTCTTCCATGCGTCAGACGCCGAAGAGCGATTCAATAAGAACCCCAACATTCAGTTGGTTCTCGTGCGTCGTGAAACGAGCCCCGAAGACTTGCGCGGCATGCGCGTCGCGAAGGGCATTCTCACTGCGTTCGGTGGTGCGAGTTCTCACGCGGCTCTCGTCAGCCGTCAGATGGGCAAGGCCTGCATCGTCGGCTGCTCGGCATTGAAGATTGATTACGACAAGAGCACGGTCACGGTCGGCGACAAAGTGTTGAAGGACGGCGACTACATCAGCATCGACGGCTTCACGGGCGAAGTCTTCGCCGGTGCGGTCGAGACGAGCCCGAGCGAAGTCATCGAAGTTCTCATCACGAAGACGAAGAAGCCGGAAGAGTCGGAAGCCTATCAGCGGTTCGCTCAGCTCATGACATGGGCAGACCAGTACCGCAAGCTGAAGATTCGCACGAACGCCGACTTGCCGAATCAAGCGGCTCAAGCGATCGCGTTCGGTGCAGAAGGCATCGGCCTCTGCCGCACCGAGCACATGTTCTTCGAGCATCTCGACGAGATCCGCGAAATGATTTGCTCGGTCACGCTCGAGCAACGTCAGAAGGCCGTCAACAAGTTGCTGCCGTTCCAACGCGGTGACTTCGAAGGCTTGTTCCGCGAGATGAATGGTCGCCCGGTGACGATCCGCTTGATCGACCCGCCGCTGCACGAATTCCTCTCGGACCGTCACCTCGAAGAGCAACCCGGTCTCGCAGCGATGCTGGCCAAGAACCTCGGGATCACTGAAGAGCAAGTTCACACTCGCGTGAAGAGCTTGCACGAAGAGAACCCGATGCTCGGCCATCGCGGCTGCCGTATCGGTATCGTCTATCCTGAAGTCACGGCGATGCAGGCTCGGGCAATCCTCGAAGCTGCGGTCAACGTGAAGAAGGAAGGCATCACCGTGCATCCGGAAATCATGATTCCACTCGTCGGCTTCCTCGCTGAGTTCAAGCATCAAGAGAAGATCGTTCGCGACGTCGCGGCGCAAGTCTTCGCCGAGCAAGGTCTGACGATCGAGTACTCGGTCGGCACGATGATCGAAATCCCGCGAGCGGCCATGTGCGCCGATCAGATCGCTCAATCCGCCGAGTTCTTCAGCTTCGGCAC
>CAZNMS010000451.1:0-7399 GCA_964573505.1 uncultured Planctomycetaceae bacterium
TGTTTGAGAACCTCATCCCGCTGAGGCTCGGGATGGAATCCCAAGCTACTTGTCCATGAGCGACGTGAATCGCCAGTCGAACGCTCTCAACTCGCTTCAGCAAGGATGCCTGAGATGATCCAGCGATCGAGTTCCAATAGCGTCGATCGGCAGATCAAGCGGTTCGAGGTATGTAGGTGCGTCGTCACGTCCGCTCCGGCCGCGATCAGTTGCCGAGCGGCTTGCAGAGTCCCCTCGCCGTAGTTCGAGACGCGATCGAGTTGCGGCGCGCTGAGCCAAAAACGCGGCCCAGTCAGACGTCGACGACGAACGAACAATCCCGCTTCGGTCGGGTAGTTGCCGCCGAAAGTGACGCAGCCGCTGAACCATTCCGGTTGATGCATCGCAACGAGCAGCGCTGTCGAAGCCGCTCGGCGCGCTCCCACAAGGAAGACGCGTTCGGAATGCACATGCACGGTCTGCCGGAAGTCGCGCACTGCGGCGACGATGCGGTTCTCGATCTCAACAAGGTGCTTGAGTGTGTCGACTAAGACATCGCGCGCGTCATCTGCTTGTCGACGCTCCGGCAACACTGCTCCTTCAAGAGCGAGACCGACATAGTTCTGCGGGCTCATGCTGCTGATGTGACTCATTGCTTGAGCCGATCCGCAGTCGTCGTCGCACAGCCAAACGATCAGCGGATAGGCATAGCGCGGCTCGTAGTTATCCGGCACCGTTCCGACAGCGTCGGCGGTCGTCGTTAGCAGGCTCTGCCCGTCCCATCCGAGGCCCGAAGGCCGCCATGAAGCGG
Source organism: uncultured Planctomycetaceae bacterium (assembly GCA_964573505.1). Lineage (GTDB taxonomy): Bacteria > Planctomycetota > Planctomycetia > Planctomycetales > Planctomycetaceae > AM-0621. The sequence continues at coordinate 791 of CAZNMS010000451.1, forward strand.
CATCTGCCGAGCCGCGAAACTGTTCGGTACGGAGCAGCCAGTCTTGAAGCTCTTCACGAGGTCCATTCATGGAGACTGCCCTCCGTCGAGCGCCAGCAAGTGCAACTCGGTCATGCGGGCGTCGCCGATCGCGAACGGCAGAGACTCGCTCTGAGCAACATCCGTCAGCGGGAAATGCTTGCCCGGACAGGCGGTCGCTTTGACGGTCTTATGGCCAATCACATTGGCCGACTTGATGCCGTACTGAGTCTTGAGCACTCCGACGAGTCGCTTCACTGCGGCGAGCTGAGCTGCCGACGGACGTCCGTCTTCGAAGTTGCCGACAAGACAAATGCCAATTCCGTGCTGATTGTATTCTTCGCTACCGGCGTGCGCGCCGTGCATCTGCGTCTTCCAGCGAAAGGTCGGCTCGATCTCGCCGTCACCCATTCCGCTGCCGTTACCGATCAGGAAGTGATAGCCGATGCCCTCCCAACCGCGCTTCAAGTGAGCTTGATGAATGCTCTCGATCGAGTCGCGCGACGACGCCGTGTGATGAATCACGATATGCCGCCAGTCCCGCGTGCCCTTCTCCGGTTTCCATGGATTAGCAACGACAGCAGGCGGCTGAGTCTTCAGCGGCGGAGGCGGAGTTACGGGTGCTCGTTGCACGAGCGGTCGAGGGCCGCCGCGAGAATTCGAGCGAACCGCCTGAGGACCGCATCCTGCGATCAAGCACGCCAGCGCGAACGCTGGTGCAATCAGCAGCAAGGAGCGGGGCATAGAGATTCCTCCGTGAAGACGATTCGGTGAGAGGTCGAAGAGTCGGTGATCCTTGCCGACTGTGCCGCAAAGTCCCGGAAATCTAGGACTTCCGTTCGAAATGGGTCAACTTGGGATTCAAGCAATCCGCCGGTCTCTTAACGACGATGAGTCTCAAAGTTCCGGTCGTAACGATTGCGGGGACTACGGCAGGTTGCGACGACTAGAGGAGCCTGAAGCATCTCGGTCGCACAGTCCAACATGTCGGCGTTTCCGCATGTGCTGATGGGACTTACGATCGAAGACCGCTGCTCGCTCGCGTCTCAGTGAGGGCTTTCTGGTCGCGAGTGCCGACTCGACGAGAACGCTCCGTCGACCGCTCCAGAGGAACACATCCGTTTTTGTGTACGACGGACTTGCAGTCCGTCGCTTCTCACGACGTTCGACGGACTACAAGTCCGTCGTATCAGTGCTCCTCGCCCATTGTGCCGGCTCGCCCGGAGAGGAACTTTTCACGAATGCTGACTCTCAATGCCCGGTCTCGTTGCGTGCCGCGCAGTGACGAGCGGAGAGTCCCACTTCGGAACAAGCACGCCGCTCGTTCGTCTTCCTTCAACCGAAAGTCGTTCGATGGAAACCAATCGCTCGCTGTTGCAGCAACACATTGCGGAACTGACCCGAGTGCCTCGTCCCTGCGAGAGCGCGGAACTTGAAGCCGCGCGAGGTTATGTCACTCGCTACTTGCAGCAGTACGGTTGGCGCGTTGAAAGGTCTGAGTTTGATACTCTCAATGACCGAGGTGATCTGCGATATGGTGATACTCTCAAGGGTATCAATCTTGTCGCGATGCGGACTGGAGCCGATCTGACGAAGCCGCGACTTTGCGTCGGGGCTCATCTTGATTCGCGGCCGGAGACTCCCGGCGCCGACGACAATGCGAGTGGCGTTGCAGCCATGTTGGAACTCGCGCGGATTCTCGGACAGCAGTGGCCGCAAGATGCCGCCATCGAATTGGAACTCGTCGCGTTCGACCTTGAAGAGAACGGCATGCTCGGCGGCGTCGAGCACGCCCGCCGTTACCGCGCGAGTCGCACGCCTCTGCTCGGCATGATCTCGCTCGAAATGTTGGGTTACTGCGACCATCGACCGAAGTCGCAGAATCTGCCGCGCGTGCTTGTCGGCAAGTATCCCGAGACCGGCAACTTCATCGCGATCATCGGCAATCAGAACTCGACCGACTTGATTGAAGGCTTCCATGCCGGAGCCGCGCAAGTGGCTGCTCTGCCGCTTGAAACGCTGCAAGTCCCCGAGAACGGGACGCTGCTGCAGGCGACTCGGCTTTCGGACCATAGCCCGTTTTGGGATGCCGGCTTCCCCGCTGTGATGATCACCGACACGAGCTTCTTGCGCAATCCGCACTATCACCAATCAACAGACACGATCGAGACGCTCGACTTCGACTTCCTGCATCTCGTCACCGAAGGCACCGTCAAAGCGGTTCGCAATCTTCTTCGAGGTGATGCTGCTCGCGGGGCAGTTTGAGACTTGCCGGCGCGAGGCGGATCGAAAGCCGCAGCGAGTGCATCCTCAGTCGGAGCCTATGTACGAGTTGCTACACGAGCTGCGAGATGCGAATTCGGCGCGTTCTCTGCCTATCGTCCCGCCTCGCTTCGTGAGCTTCCTGTTGGTAGGCCGGCGCTCGCGATCTAACTTTGCTGGATGCCTCAACTACCGCCACAGATCGGCCTTGCTCGCGCCGGCATGCCGATACTTCGCGAGCTTGTCCGCACCCTACGAATCGCAAACCTCGTCCCGCTCGCGCCAATCACTCGTTCGAAAGGGCAACTTGATGATGATTCCCGTGCGACTTCTTTCTTTGTGGATGGTGACAGTCATGCTCGGTGCGTTTGCGACAGCGACTCAGGCGGATGATCCGCTTGTCTTTGTTTCGTCCTTTGTGGCGAAAGAGCAAGGAGCGATTCACTGCTATCGACTCGATGAAAAGACCGGCACGCTCTCGCTCGTGACGAAGACAAGCGGCGTCGAGAACCCGTTCTTCCTCGCACTCTCGCCCGATAAGAAAACGCTCTTCTCCATTCATGCGAAGCAGTTCGGCGGCAAAGAGCATGAGCACGTCGCGTCCTTCGAAGTGCTCGGTCGCAGCGGCGAACTGAAGCTGATCAATCGCGCTTCCGCGAAAGGCACTGCCGCTTGCTACTTACATGTCGATGCGACGGGGAAAACGGTGCTCGTCGCGAACTACTCGAGCGGCAGCGTTGCGTCGCTGCCCGTTGGCGCGAATGGAACGCTCAGCGAGTCCGCAAGCTTCGTGCAGCATGTTGGATCGAGTGTGAATCCCGCTCGGCAAAAGGAGCCTCACGCGCACGCCATCATCACGAGTCCTGACAACAAGTTTGTGTATGCGGCTGATCTCGGGCTCGATCAAGTGCTCTGCTATCGCCTCGATGCGACGACATCGAAGCTCACTGCGAATGATCCGCCCTTTGCAAAGACGCCCGCTGGAGCCGGACCGCGACATCTCACCTTTCATCCGAATGGCAAGCATCTCTATGTCATCAACGAGTTGCTGAACTCGGTAACGGTCTTCGCTTACGACGCCTTAACGGGAGCTCTGACCGAACAGCAAACGCTCTCGACGCTGCCTGCCGACTTCAAAGGCACGAGCTATTGCGCGGACTTGAAGATCACTCCGAATGGGCGCTTCCTCTACGGGACCAATCGAGGACATGACAGTATCGCCGCGTACCGCATTGGCGATGACGGCAAGCTGGCGCTGATCGCGATCACACCGAGTCTCGGTAAGGGACCGCAGAATCTCGCAATCACTCCCAATGGCGAATTGCTGCTGTGCGCGAACATGCCGGGCAAGAACGTCGCGGTCTTTCGCATCGACGGAGCGACCGGCACGCTGACATCAACGGGAGCACCGACCGAAATGCCGAGCCCCTCCTGCATCATGCTGCTGCCGTAACGCCGGTTTTGAGCAGCGTTCTGAAGCCGTCATTGCGTGAGTCGTCGTGGCATGGACTTCCAGTCCGTGAAGCCTTTTGGCCGGGTCTCAGTTTTGTGTGAGTCGGGAACACAGATTGAATCCGCAGGCAGCGAGTCATCCGCCGAATCACTTCAATCTCGGCGGCAAAGACCATTGCTTTCCGATGAGCACGAAGAGCACGGGCTAGAAGCCCATGCTACGACGAGCTGGCGCTTAACTCGGCGGAATCGCGCGGCCGTGCGGGTCGGCGTCGGTGCGAGTGAGTTCGGACTCAAGCTGCTGCAGCATCTCGTCGCTTAAGAAGTGCTCGACGCGCGCGGCGGTCTCGTGCAAATGGTCGTCAGGCAGTGGGAAGTGCTGAGACATGTAAAGCTCCCACAAACGATGCGAGCGGACGATGCGCTCGGCCGTTGCTCGGCCCGTCGCAGTGAGTGCGTAGCCGGCTGAAGTCAGCTCAATCTCGCCTCGTCGACGCAGCAGCCAGATCGCCATTCGACGCAGGAACGGTGAGATCAAACGCGGATGATCGTGCAGCTTGAGATCGCTCTTTCCGACGGATCGCTCGGCCTCATGCGACCGATAGAGCAAGCCGAGCAAGTCTTCGCAGGCGATGCGAAAACTGAGACTCCAATTGCGAACGGCCAGCACGAGCACTCCGCGTTGCGGGCTCAAGAACATTGCCGCGACGAAGATAAAGCCGCAGGTCATCGCGGCCATTCCAGCAGTGTTCGTGTTGCGAATCGTTGTGAAGCCGAGCCAATGAAACAGCGTGCTCGGCAACGTGATCGCGAGACCGTGCCCGACGATCGCCGATCCTGCTGCCAGCAAGACGCTCGTCAGCAGCACGTTGCGCAGACGATGACTCAGCAGCAGTGCCGTTGATGCCGGAGTCACGAGCATCGTCACGACCAAAATGCTGCCGACCGTTTCAAAGGCGGCGACGAGCGTCATTGAGGTCACCGCCATCAAGGCATAGTTCAGCAGCACCGGTCGAATGCCGAGCGCCTCGGCCAATCCGGGATCAAACGTTGCGACCTTAAGTTCCTTGAAGCACAGCAGCACAAGCGCGGCATTCACGACGAGCATCGCTCCATTCAAAACGGCTGCTCGGGGAATCGAAGTGTCGCCCCACAAATCGAGCACGACGGTCTCGACCGCGCCGAACAACACACAGTCCGCATCGAGATGCACGCTCGAAGCAAACATCCGAATCAGCAGCAGCCCAAAGGCGAAGAGCGATGAATACACAACGCCGAGCGCCGCCGACTCTTCTACGCCGCCGACCTTACGAACGGTCTCAGTGAGGAACGCCGTCAGCAGTCCGGCAAGTACCGCTCCGCCCATCAGTAAGGCATGCAGTCCGGTTCCGTCGCTGCTCGTGAGCTTGAACCAATGAGCGAACAAGAAGGCGACGACAATGCCCGGCAGCACCGTATGACTGAGTGCATCGCCGAGCATGCTTTGCTTTCTCAGCACGAGGAACGCACCGGGGATCGCGCACGACATCGCAGCCAGCGCCGCCGTGACGGCAATCCAAACATCGAGATTGGTCCAACCAAACATGCTGTCGCTCTTCCAATGGCCGAAGTTCCTGACGCTGGAGTCATAACGCGAGTGCCTCCGCGATGCTGCTCGCGCGGATGTGAATGGCGACAACTGGGACACGAGCACGCTCAGAGCCCGAGGAAGACAAAGAAGGGCATCATCTCGCGATGCTCGCTTCGCCGGGCTTTGTACGACGGACATCTTGTCCGTCGCTTGCGATGCTCGACGGACTGGAAACCCGGCGTACAACTCAAGGATCAACTGCCGCCCGCTTAGGTGAGCGGTAGATAGAAACTTACCCGCAGCGCATCGACAATTTGCTGTCGATGCGTCGTTGCATGTATTGGATGCAGCGGACGCACGAACGACGCCGACGTTTATCCGTGTGGGAAATATCCGTGTGAGGAAGCAAGTGAGAGCCGTCTCGTTCGCCCTTTCTCACACGGATGTGTCACACACGGATAAGCCATTGAGGACTCCCTCTGCCTAGTAGCAGCCTTATCGTCGGAGCGCAGTCTTCGACGACGCGTAGAAACTTGCCGGTACGACGGACTTGTAGTCCGTCGATTCAGTAGCGCGACGGACTGCAAGTCCGTCGTACCGGGCACTGGGCGGTAAGTTCCGTCCTGCCGCTCGCTTACTCTCGATGACAAGCTGTAATGCCCGCTACACGCAAACCCATAGATGCTTCGACCGACTGGATTCAGGTTCGAGGAGCACGCACTCACAACCTCAAGAACATCGACATCGACTTGCCGCGCGATCGGCTCGTTGTGATCACCGGCGTTAGTGGGAGCGGTAAGAGTTCGCTCGCTTTCGACACGCTCTTTGCAGAAGGGCAGCGGCGGTATCTCGAATGTCTCTCGGCGCATACGCGGCAGTTCTTGCATCAGATTGAGAAGCCCGATGTCGACTCGTTGAGCGGCCTTGCTCCGACCATTTGCGTTGATCAACGAGTCTCCGCAGCACGCATCCGCAGCACGCTCGCGACAACGACGGAGATCTACGACTACTTGAGATTGCTCTATGCCCGCGCGGGGCAAGCTCATTGTCCGGACTGTCATGAACCGGTCGCTCAGCAAAGCGTCGACTCGATCATGAACCGCGTCACGACGTTAGAGGCCGGTCGCAAGATCATGCTGATCGCTCCGCTTGTCGTCGGTCGCAAAGGCACGCATCGCGATGTTTTCGAGAAGATCTGCAAAGCCGGTTTCGTGCGAGCGCGCGTGAATGGCGAAGTTGTCGACGCGGCGTCTCCGCCGGAGTTATCGCGCGGGAAAGCTCACACCATTGAGGCCATTGTCGATCGC
>CAZNMS010000452.1:0-7389 GCA_964573505.1 uncultured Planctomycetaceae bacterium
TCTGCGATCTGCTTCAGTCGACTCGCATAAGCTTTGAACTTCCATGTGCCGATGACCTCAGCAGCAGCAGCGCGGACAGCAACTGAGTGCTTCTCATCGAGCAACTCTGCAATCGCTTCAAGCTTACCGGTCGGTATCTGCCCGCGCTGCAGCGCAGCGTTCGCAAGTGCTCGCAGTGCCGTTGCACGGATGTCAGACGAATTACTGTCGGCGATCGCGAGATCGAACAGCTTGCGGAGATCGTCCGCTGATCCGAGGCTCGAAATGAGAGCAATCGCATCGAGCAGTTGCTGTCCCGCGAGTTTGTTCGTGCTGATGAGGTCTAGCAGTCTCGGTGCAACCGCCGGCGAGCCGACGGCTTTGAGCGCGAAGGTCATTTGATCGACGTTGCCGCCGAAGGTCATCTGCCCGGACTCGGCGAGCGGCAGCCATTTGTCTTTGTTCTCCCATGCGGTCAGCCACAACGCGTAGTCGAGGAACTGGTCCATCGGTTGCGAGACGGCTTGCATCGCGAGTTCCACTCCGCGCGCCCCTCCGACATTGCCGAGCACGCGCACGGCTTCAAGCCTGACGCGCGGGCTCTCGTCCTTGATGCGTTCGGCGAGCGACTCGATCGCACCGGGCACTCGATCGGACCAATGCTGCAAGACACGCACTGCGGCGGCTCGCACTTCGGCCTTTGAGGCACGCAGCAACGTCGCGAGCAACTCGGCATTCGGCACGTCGAGCGACTGATAAGTCCAAAGTGCTTCGAGCTGATGTCGTTCGAACAACGGGTCGTTGCGATCGAGTTGCTGCACCCACTTAGCAAGCTCGGGCAGCACGGCTTGAGCACCGCGTTCCTTCAAGACGCGCTTCGCATTGAGTCGCGTCCAACCTTCGGGCACTTTGAGTTGTTGCAGCAACTCGGGCACTGCGGCCTTTGCGAGATCGATGCGCGCGACCGGCTTGCGGTCCTTACGAGTGACTCGCCAAATGCGGCCATGAGTGTGATCACGCCGCGGATCGCGGAAGTCGACTTCGCCATGTTGAATGATCGGGTTGTACCAGTCGGCAATGTAGATCGCTCCGTCCGGTCCCATCTGCATGTCGATCGGACGAAAGGCTCCGTGCGATGTCTTGATGAGCTCCACTTGCTCCTTCGCTGCGAAGCCCGATCCGTTGTCGCTCAGCTTGAACCGGCACACGCGATGACCTCGAAAGTCATTCGTGATGAGGTTCTCTTGCCAGTCATCCGGCAGATGCCGACTGCTGACGATCTCCAGTCCGCACATCTTTGGACTGCCGGGATTGAGCCCATGAAAAATCTTCGGCACGCCTTGAGCCGTCGGATACGCCGCGCCGGGTATGGCATAATTAATACCCTCACCGCCCGCTCCATCGGTCGCGAACGATTGCCCATACGCGTCGAAGATGTGCCCCCATGTGTTGACCCATCCGCGAGCAAACACTTCGAGTTTCAAGTTCTCCGTCCGCAACTGCCAAATGCCGCCGGCGTTCAGACGACGCACGCCCCATGGCGTTTCAATGTGGCTATGGATGTAGATCGACTGGTTCATGTAGAGCATCCCATCCGGCCCCCACTTGAGCGTATGCAGGATGTGATGCGTGTCTTCGGTGCCGAAGCCCGACAGCACGACGCGCTCTTCGTCCGCCTTGCCGTCGCCGTCGGTGTCTTTGAAGTGCAGCAACTCGGTGCTGTTCGCGACATAAACGCCGCCATCACCGGGAGCGACACCAGTCGGAATCAGCAGCCCGCTCGCAAACACCGACGTCTTGTCCGACTTGCCGTCACCGTCGACGTCCTCCAACACGAGGATGCGATCATTGGCTTTCTCGCCGGGCTTAATCTGCGGATAGATCTCCGAACTCGCGATCCACAATCGCCCTTGAGGATCAAAGTTCATCTGAATGGGCTTCGCGATCTGCGGATCAGCGGCAAACAGATTGACCTCAAACCCGTCAGCAACGACGAACGACTTGCGTTCGATCTCCGGGTCGGGATCGGGAATGTCTTTGAGATTGCGCTGAGCAAACCCAGTGGTGCCAACTGACACCAACACCGCGCACAACAAGAACGTCAGCCACTGCTTCATGGGGAATCTCTGATTGCGAGGACTCAATTCACCCCGCGACCAGACGCACTCCAAAAGGCCCCGCCGCAAGGGGGCGGGATTTGAGCGTGCTCAGCGTTCGCATCCAACCGACATGACGATGCGAACTCAGTTCTAGAAATCGCCGACGTTCTGCGCCGGCGCGTAGTGGTGCGGTTCCAGTGAGTACGACGCGCGGCCTTGCGACATGCTTCGTACGACTGACGAGTAGCCGAACATCTTCGCCATCGCGACCTGCGCTTCGATGATGAAGAGCACTCCGCGCGGTTCCGAGGAAGTAATCATCGCGCGGCGAGCATTGAGGTCGGCCTGAATGTTGCCGACGAATTCTTCCGGGCATGCCACTTCAAGCCGCATGATCGGCTCGAGCACGACCGACCCACTGCGCTGCACGGCGGACTCATAGGCATTCGCGACCGCTCCGTAGATCGAGGCTTCATTGGTCGCGTTATGCACGTGCTTGAAGTCGATGATCCGCACTTCAAGCTGAGTCATCGCATAACCGTTGAGCCCCGTCTGAGACGCATCACGCACCGCGCGTTCGAGTGCATCGCGATGAATCGGCGGGATCGGGTCGCCCTTCAGTTGATTCACGACGGTCACTCCGACGATCTCGGCCTTCGGGACCAATCGCAGCTTCACCCATGCGTAGCTCGGTCCGGTCGACATTTCCTTGTCGAAGAGTCCCTCGACTTCGATGTCGGTCGCAAAGGTCTCTTTGTAAGTGACGCGCGGCTTATGAACCTTGACCTTCAAGTTGAAGTCGCGCTCCATGCGGTTCTTGATGACTTCAAGGTGCAGTTCGCCCATTCCTGAAACGATCGTCTGCCCGCTGTCGCTGTCGATCTTCCATGTGAAAGTCGGATCCTGCAGCGACATCCGTTTGAGCGTCACCTCCATCTTGTCTTTGTCGCCGCTCGACTCCGGTTCGATCGCGTTCGAGATGACGGTTTCCGGGAAGCGAATCTTCTCCAGCAAGATCGGCTCTTTCGGTTCGCAGATGGTGTCGCCCGTCACCACTTCCTTGAGCCCGACGACTCCGACGATGTCGCCCGCCTTTGCTTCGTCTTGATCCGTGCGTTCGCGCGTATCGGCTTGAATGTGCCACAACTGCGTGACGAACTCTTTCTTGTTCGTGCGCGGATTCAGCATGCGCGAACCCGACTTCACGGTGCCCGAGTAGACCCGCATGAAATAGAGGTCGTTGTGCTTGTCGGCGACGATCTTGAAGATCAACCCGCAGAACGGCACCTTCGGATCCGGGCCGCGACTGATGATCTTGTCGACCTTCGAAGCCGGGTCGTGACCAGTGATCGCCGGCCGCTCAATGGGGCTCGGCAAGAACGAGACGATGTTGTCGAGCAGCGGATGCACTCCGACGCACTTCAGCGACGTGCCGCATGAAACGGGAATCAGCTTGCCCTCGATCGTCGCTTTGCGAATCACCTTGCGAATGTCTTCCGCCGAGAGATCACCGTCGGCGAAGTACTTCTCCATTGCGGCTTCGTCGTAGCTGCAAACGATGTCGAGCATCTTTGTGCGTCGCTCGTTGATGAACTCGAGCAGCTCGCCGTCCGCCGGAGTTACGGTGACTTTCCAGTTCTCTTCTTCAGGACCGAAGGTCAGCACCGTGCGGTCGATGATGTCGATGATGGAGCGATTCGGATTCGGAACCTCGGTCCCAATCTCTGATGCAGGCACATTGACCGGCAGCACTTCTTTGCGAACGCCATCACCGAGCGGCGTGCAAAGCCGTTCCTCGATTTGATTGAGCGTGCGTTGCCAGTTCGCGCCGATGCGATCGAGCTTATTGATGAAGCACATGCGCGGGACGTTGTAGCGGTCTGCTTGCCGCCAAACGGTTTCGCTCTGAGCCTCGACGCCTTCGACTGCCGAGAAGATGACGACCGCGCCGTCGAGCACTCGCAAGCTGCGTTCGACTTCAGCGGTGAAGTCAACGTGACCGGGAGTGTCGATGATGTTGATCGTCGTCCCGTTCCATTTTGTGGTGACGCAGGCGGAGTAGATCGTGATGCCGCGGGCCGCTTCTTCGGGATCGAAGTCGGTCGTCGTATTGCCGTCGTCGACATCGCCCATGCGGTGCTGAGCGCCGGTGAAATAGAGGATGCGTTCGGTCGTTGTTGTCTTGCCGGCGTCGATATGAGCGACGATGCCAATGTTGCGAATCTTCTCAAGCGGAACGTTCATGATCGTCCTGAATACGAAAGCTGCTGAGGAACTCGGAGACGCATGAGCTGCAAGACGCACGCTGCCGGTGAAACGTGAAAAGCACTGGCGGCAAGCAACTCGCCGCTCACTCATTCAACGCGAGGAGACAGCACTGACTGCGAAAAGGTCTCATCGCCATTCATCGAGTCGATGATGGTGAGAGTGGCTCGCGTGCTCGTTCTGTTGTCGCTCGAAAAGCACGCAGGCCACATGCACCACAGGAATGGCGATCAGCCCGAAAATGGGCTCTGAGCGAAAAGGGGCGGGATGTTATGGACGCTGCCCTCAAACAGAAACCGACCTCAAGCAACCGCCGACCGAACTGCGTCGTAGCATGGACTTCCAGTCCGTGCCTCTTTTCTAACGGCAGCCACTTCATCCGACCGCAACGTCAATGACGCCTGCTGACTGCGCCGCGACACGCTGTTCAACGAAGAGATTGCAAACCGCTGATGAACGCTGACGGGACGCTGATGAAGACAATTTGCCGTCGCCGTTCGAAGCTCGATCTCGTTGTAACAACTGTCACATAGGCGAAGTCGGCGGCCCATTTGCAGCTCATCGGCAATCGCTCGGTGTGCTCCGTCCGATCCTTCGAAGCGGTTCATCGGATCCGACCGCCGCCGCCGTTACTGCTCGACCAGCAGGATCTCGTCGAAGATGCCGTCTTTATTCAGGCTCGCGACGACGGTTTCGTTCCATGTTTGATAGCCGAGCACGGTGCGGTAGCGAGTGATGGTTCTGAGCCCGCGCATCAGCAGCAGGTTGTGCTTGCCGATCGCGAAGCGGAAGCCGCGGCCGGAAGTGTGATCGACGTCACCGGCTTCAGAGACTGTGAGCTCGCGCCATTCGGCTTCGTGCTTGAGTCGCTTTGTGCTCCAGTCGAGCACGATCGGCGAGAACAGTCCGCCGCCGGTTGCAGCGGTTGCGAGCGTGAATGCGCCGGCTCGTTGCTCGACGCTGCCCGATGTGCCGAAGCCGACGTCTTGAGGCAGCATTAACGGGAAACAACGCACGGTCTGCTTGTCTGTCTCGAAGCGTTGCTCGCGCGAGCCCTGCACTCCGCTGCCGGTCCATGCGGCGGCGAGCGGTAGCGTCGAGACTACATCAACTCGCGCGGGCGATGCATTTTTTATGACATCAGCGAGCACGGCGTACTCTGCTTCTCGATGCAGCAGTGCGGAGCGACCGACTTTGACTCCGCCTGTCGCTTCGGCGGTCCATTCGGCGTAGTCGACTTCTTTGTCGGTGTACCAGCAGCAGCATTCCCAGTCGGTCGTCAGTTCGATTGGCTCGCCGTTGTTGCTGACTTTCAAACCCCAGTCGCCGACGGCGAACGGTCGTCCGTTGATTGTCATGTCGAGCGACAACGTGCGGCGGTCGTGCATTACCGAGATGCGACTCGCATCCGGGCTCCATGAAGTTCTTAAGCACGCAATGCTGCAAGTGTCGGACTGCCAGCAAGCGGCATCGGGCTTCTTAGCCTCTTCATCGGTCTTGAACTTCGATCCCTTTACGAGTGAATCAAGGCCGTTGCGCCATGACTCGTCGCCCTTCACTTCGACGAGATGCGCGAGCATGCCGAGCAGTTCAACGTCAGGCGTTGCTTCCGCAGTCAGGTTCAGCGCGGTTGTCGCTTTGAGATAGCCGACGAAGCGACGTTCAGCCGAGTCCTTCCATAACGCTTGCTTGAATCGCCGACCGGCAACGAGTGCGTCGGTCCATAACGCGAGCCAATCGCTTTGCCGCCGAGCAATGCTCGCGACGGGCGCTCCCGAGTCTTCCGTGCCCGACATCAACAAAGACATCAGCGACTTGCGGCCCGACTTCGCGAGCTTCGGAGCACCTTTGACATCATCAAAGAAGAGTCCGCACAGCCATGCGAGCAAACCGCTCGTGATCGCCACTCGCAGCGCGTCGTCGGTATCGAGCAGTTGCTCGGTCTCGTCGCCTTCTTCGATTTCGACGAGTTGCTCAGAGAGTCGCAGCGCGGCTGACAACGTCCAGCGCCACAACTCGCCGACCGTTTGAGCGGCCAGTTGATCGGCTTTGAAGAGCAGCAGTTCGAGGCACCCGAGCAGCGTGATTGGATCGCTCTGCTGAGCGTCGGTCGCGAGCCATGTTCGCAAAGCTTGCTCGGATTCCGCTTGAGCTTCGCGCGAGATCGCCGACTCAGCTTTCGCCGCCTTCTTCTTGCGAGCGACCGGCTGCTCATTGCGGAGTGCGAGCAACGCGGCGGGCAATAGCTGAGTCGCGCTCAGCAACACTCGATCGAGTGTCGCAAAGCAGTGCCGGAGTTTGTCGGCTCGATGCTCAAGACACTGCTGCTTCCATGCGAGGCCGACGGTCTTGAGATCCCCGTCCGTGCCCTCTGCGGGGCGTAGTTGAGTCTCATGATCTCGCCATTTCAGCGCTGCGAGAAACTCAGTGTCAGAGGAATCAAAAACTTCCGGCAGGACATTCCCAAAACGCAGCGAAGCAACAGTCATAGTGAAACTCGTCAGGAGTAAAGCAGCAGCAAAGAATCAATTCTCGAAGGGGCCGTAGCAGAAGTCGTCAGGCTTCGGACTCGCACGCGACGGCATCTGAATTCGAACGAGGCTGTCGAAAAAGAGTGGCACGACGCTCCGCGTCGTGAGTCCCGAAGTAGAACTCCCGTCGAATAACGGGGATTCTCGACGCGGAGCGTCGAGCCACAATGTTTTTCAACATACGCGGTCCACTCGCTTCATCGACTCAGCGGCTAGTCGCCAACGAAGCGACGCAAGGCGCAACTTCGAGCCCCGAAGTCGCGGTGCAGCGACTCGCAGAACGGCTCGCCTACGCAGCTCATTCAGTCATCGCAAACCTCGCCGATCATCGAGAGCCCGAATGTAAGACCGCCGTCCTCAGCCGTCGACGAAGGGCAGCAGCTCGTTCGACGGTCTTCATCATCGTTTCGGCACGGAAGTGACGCATCGCGCGGGGGGAATTGAGGGCAATTCGTGCTACTTGTTGTCGGCTTGCGCATTGTAGGACGCGTTACATAGTCGCCTTTCGCTCTGCG
>CAZNMS010000453.1:0-7332 GCA_964573505.1 uncultured Planctomycetaceae bacterium
CCCCCGGCACAAGGCCGGGGGCGAAAAGATCACAGCCTCGGAGCAAAAGCCGACAATCCAGTCCGCGAGCTGTGGCATCCCTCTCATTCAAGACGACCCGAAGAGCCCCGAATGGCAAAGTCATTCGGGGCTCTTTCATGCCGTCGCTATGCGACTCGACTTTGTTCCTCAACCGGTCCTTAGCCGTGCAGCGCGTTCCATGACGACGATCAGTTACTACCGCCGCTTTCGCATGGAACTGGACTTCGCCGAGACGAAGCTGGCGCCGGTCGTCTTGCCGCCGGGCTTCGAGTTTCATCAGTGGGATCCGCGTGATCTCTTCCGCCACTCGGTCGCGAAGTTCCGCGCCTTTCGCGGTGAGATCGACAGCAACATGTTCGCCTGCCTGCAGACGCTCGCCGGTTGCGAGAAGTTGATGTTGGAGATCAGCACTCAGAAAGCTTTCGTGCCGTTCGCGACATGGCTGCTTTCGAGAACCCCCGACCGACGCGGGTTCGTCGAGGATGTCGGCACCATTCAAGGACTCGGCATCAAGACCGAGTACGGCACGATTCAGAACGTCGGCATCATCGCCGACTGTCGCGGCCTCGGCTTAGGCCGCGCTCTCGTCTTGCAGTCGCTGCACGGCTTTCGAACGCTCGGCTTTCGGCGCGTCTACCTCGAAGCCACTGCGGAGAACGAAGCCGCAATCTCACTCTACCGCTCGATCGGCTTCCGACTCGTGCGCACGTCCTACCGAGAAGTGTCGATCGAAGACGCACCGCCATCGCACTAAGGCAGCCGCCCGCCCCCCAGAGAATGTACGACGGACTTGTAGTCCGTCGATCTGCGGCGGCGACGGACTGCAAGTCCGTCGTACAAAGATGCGCGCACAGCGCGCTGAAGTTACGAAGGAAGAAACGAATCAGCCGCTGTTGAGCACGGGCAAGAAGCCCATGCTACGAAGAGTCGGACTGCCTTCAGGGAACGCACCGACGAGAGGCTCTACCTCAAGTCCGCTGGGCTGACTGAGACCATGTAGTTCGCACTACACACAACCGCGCGAGGCAGACCCTCGCAACGAGTCACTCTTCACAACGAAAGCAGCACGCATGGCGAAGCATCAGATCTCATTGCAGCCGACCGAACGCACTTTGGTTACTGCGGCTGCGACCATTTACGCCGCCTACATCACGGCGGGTCGAGTTGCAGAAGGGCAAGAATCCGCCTTCATGGACCGAGCCATTCAAGCTGCCATTCGCATCGCCAAAGTCACCGACGACTCCGTGCAAGCCGATCAAGAATTCCATTGAGCCATTGTGATTTGGCTGCGTTCGCACGCGGCCCATTCTCGTAGCATGGACTTCCAGTCCGTGCTCTCTCTCGTACCCCGGCTCTGTCTCAAGTCCCCCAATCTGCGGGGCATGTACTTCGTGCTACATACCGACTGCGACCCAGTTCTTCGGAACGAGTGCGAATAGGCGGATTCGGTGATGTCTTCTCTGCTCTGCAAACGGTGAAAAGCTTGTTGGAACGAGAAGATTCTTGCGGCCCTTGTAC
The DNA here is from genome assembly GCA_964573505.1 of uncultured Planctomycetaceae bacterium. Classification (GTDB taxonomy): domain Bacteria; phylum Planctomycetota; class Planctomycetia; order Planctomycetales; family Planctomycetaceae; genus AM-0621. The sequence continues at coordinate 1,540 of CAZNMS010000453.1, forward strand.
GACGGACTTGTAGTCCGTCGTACATTTTGGTTGCGGCACTGCCGCGTTAGGTCCTTCGTTCCTCTGCGGCTCATGTAATCGGCTTTGACCGCAGAGGAGCGAACAAGGCCGAGGTCTCGAATCAGACCCGTCGTGACAAGCGGCGCCAACGGCGCGCAGAAGTTACGCAGCGAGAATGCAACGCTACATGTAATTCGAACGACATAGCGGCCTCGGAACGAGCGTCGAAACAACTTAACGCGGCAAGGTATTCACGATGTCTCCGGAAGCTTCTGATGAATCGCGCGGAGAGGTGCCTTCAACGCCTCGGCCTCTGAATGAGGATGATCTTGCTCCTCAAGGTTGGGCGGATTCGCGGAAGTCGCGACCGTCAATGACTCCCATTGCTGCAAAGCCTCAAGCGAATTCTGTTGGTTCGAAGGTTGGGCGATTCGTGCTCTCGATGCTGCTCTTGGTTGTCGCGTTGATTGTCAACGCGTGGGTCGGCGGCATCGTGATCGAGGGGAAGAGGTCGTCGTCTTGGCCTTCCGTTGAGGGCACTGTCGTTCGATCGGAGGTCGTTCGATACGGCAAGGGTTCGCGGTTGGACTTGCGCTACAGCTATCGAGTCAACGACGTCAGTTACGACAGCGAGCGAGTCACCGTCGCGGGGAACTCGCATCTGTTTTGCGAAAGCCCGTCTGACCTCAATGGCAAGTACCCGGAGAAGGCCAGCGTTCGAGTCTCCTACAACCCTCGGACTCCTGATGCGGCCGCGCTGCAACCTGGAGTTCCGCTGGCTCTCGGTGTCATTGCTTTGATGCTGCTACTGCTCGGCTCGATGAGCGCGCTCTTTGCTTGGGCCAGTTGTGCCGAGTTGTTTGGAGCACCTCGTCCGACGATGAACCCGGATGTCGAAGACCCGCGCAGCACTCCTCAGCGAGCCCTCATCGCAGGTCTCGGCGCGCTGATGATGCTCGTCGGCGGTGGCGTCGCAGTGATGTTGTTGATGCTGCCAATGACAGTGCCCGCGTACTCACGCGATGTCTTCACGATGGTGTTCACGACGAGCTTCGGAGTCATTTTCGCGGGGATGATGTCGTTGGTTGTGTGGTTCGGCAGCGTGGTCTTCAGGTCGGCGTTCAAGCGGCCTGAGACGATCAACGATCTGCGCAACGCGCCGGACTCGCCGAAGTTTTCGAAGTCATCGCTGATCTGCTTCTCGGCCGGCCTGGGTTCATCGACCGCAGTCATCGTCGATCACGACAACGGCATGATCCACTTCAAGAAGTGCTTCACGCCGCGCGAGCGCGGGTTCTTCAGTGGGCTCATCGTGCCATGGCGGAGTTGTTCGTTAGACACCATCACTGGGCTGAGTCAGACGGCAACGAAAGGCGGGACAATCTTCCGCATCGAGACTCAGCAAGGGAGTGCGTCGGTCTTAACGCGGATCGAGAACTATGCCGAGTTGCGTCAGTACTTAGAGAGCCGTTCGCTCGGACGAATAACACATGGCCCCTGAAGGCAGGGCTGTAAGAAGTCGTACTCGTTCGCAAGCTCCGCCTGGGAACGCACGAGCGCGGGGCAAGAGGCAAGGGAGCGAGCGGCAAGACGGCTGACTGTGGCGTGTAGTTCGAACTACATACAATCCGCGAGGCAGAGCTTCGCCCACGTGCGTTCCGAGGCAGTTCCCAGTGCCCGACGAACGTTGGGTGGTATGAAAGCGAGACTCCGAGATCTCTCGTGACGGCAATTTCAACTTGTGAACTTGAACGTCGTCCCGCTGCGGCTCGGGATGGAATCCCAAGCTACTTTTCGGGGCAGAGTCTCAGTGCGAGTGAAGTCCGGTCGCCATACGCATCAGCACCAACTGGAGGTTGGAAGTTCGGTCCATCAAGATGGCTCGGTAGCTCGTTGCGGTTGGGTGTTTCATGTGCTGTCACCGCCGCCAAGATCGACTGACGAGCTCGACCACACGGATTGGACTTCGGAAGGGCCTGATGCATGGCTGATTCTTCGGTGGGTGATGTTCCTCAAGTTCCGCGACTCACGGAACTCGCTCAGAGCCGGTTCATGCAACGACTGGCGGGGACAGCTCTGCAACCCAATGTCGCGGCCTTCGCGATCGAGGCGGCGCATCTCTTGGGCACCATCAACACGAACATGCCGCTCTACACGCTACATGACGAGCGGCACATCTTGAACGTGCTGGGTTGGATGGAGTGGCTGGCAGGTGACGTGATCGAGCAGCTTTCCTCGATCGAATGCGCGTTGTGCATCTTGGCTGCTTACTCGCATGACTTGGGCATGACGCTGACTCGCGATGAGGAAGCCAAGTATTGTGGCAAAGAAGACTCACCCGAGCAGCGGCAGTATCAGCAGTTCCTCGATGGCTTCGTGGAAGAGAAGCATGAGATCGAGCGTCTGAGTAAGTCGACTGACGGCACCGAGAAGTGGGCCGGTCGCATGTTGGAGCAGCACTTGCTGACCGAGTTCTTGCGGAGCACACACGCCGTCGCCCCTATGTCCGTGCGCATGAAGGCACGGATCGAGCAGATCATCAAAGACTGCAACAACAGCTTGCTGACGTTTGGAACGGTCGACTTTCGCCGTTGGTTGGAGCTGATTTCACTGAGCCACAATCAGAGCACCGGCTGGCTGCGCGAGACACTGCAACGCGAGAACGGCTTTCAGCGTCACGTCGATGGCCAACCGGTGAATGCCGTGTTTGTCGGGTTGTTGTTGAGACTGGCGGACATCATGGATTTCGATGCCAGTCGCACTCCGACGATCTTGTTTCATCACTTGGGCTTGGACCGGGCTTTGAGCACTCGGTTCGAGCAGACCAGTGAGCATGAATGGCGGAAGCATCTCGCGATCACCGGCACGCCGATCACGAAACAGTCGGGCGATTGGACGCTGACTTACGAGGCGGCGGTTTGCGATCACCCGGCTGTCGAGAAGTCTATTCGCGAGTTCGTCGGTTGGATCGAACGCGAGGTGCGGCTGTGTCGTGACGAGTTGGACTACACGCTGCGGCATTGCGATCACAAGCACTACGCGCTGCGCCTGCCGCTCGTGAAGCACGACATTCGCCCGCAGCGCATCAACGACGCTCCGGTCTATGTGTTCGAGGACTGGCGCTTTCAACTCGACCAGCAGGAGATCATCCAATTGCTGATGGGCGAGTCCTTGTATGGCGACCCGAGCTTGTGCATTCGGGAGTTGTTGCAGAACTCGCTGGATGCTCTCGAACTGCGGGACTTGCGTTTGCAGCTTCCGAAGAGCGAACGGCGCGAACCGACCGATGGAGTGCCGACGAAAGGCAAGCCGGGCTTCTATCTCGATGCCGATGGCAATGAGCAACGACTCGAAGTGCGGCTGACATGGGGCCGAGAACCCGATGACGGGCCGTGGTGGATCAAGGTCGAAGACAACGGCGTGGGAATGACTCCGGCGGTCATCGAGAAGTTCTTCACGCAACTGGGGAAGAGCTTCTATCGCAGTGCCGAGTTCGACTCCGAGAAAGCCTGGCTGCGAAAACATGGCTTACTGGCAACTCCAATCTCGCAATTCGGCATCGGCGTGTTGTCGTGCTTCATGATCGCCGATCGGGTTGAAGTGCGAACGTGCCCCGGCGGAGCCGCGTTCGACGATCACAAGCATCCGCGCCGACCAACGGACCTGATCATCTCCGGCCCCGGCAGTTTGTTCTGGAGCAAGCCCGGCACCCGTCACGAACAAGGCACTGAGATCAAGCTCATCCTACGGCGGACATTGAAAGGCCAGCCGGTTTCACTCGTACATGACGCTGCCCTCGCCATAAAGGCCCTTCGACAGCACTTCGGTTATGACGCGAGCATTCGCAAAGTTACATATCCACCTAGTGGTGGGCTGTTTGATCCTGCTCATATCGCATCTCTGCACGTTGTTTGGCCGAATTATCCCGTAAGGGCGGGAGACTTGGGAGCCGGATGGGTGATCGACGACAAGTTTCACGGTCGCGTGCTGGCTCCCCTAAACCTCGAGAAGCTCACGGAAAAGGCAACAGAGTGGGATATCCCCGTGAGTCAGTTGGGAAATCCAGATTGGCATTACTTCGACTGGATTGATAACGAGGGCGATTCTTGTGGGGATGCCACTGAATTCACTGGTACTCGGATTCGCATTTGGTTTGCCCGCCCTGCAATTTCAAATGGGGAGCACCCGTTCGACGATCTCAATGGCTGCGCGAGGCTTTCAGAGTTAGCCGCACTCGTTGAACCTCAATTGGAAATCGTCTCATCTAGCCGTTGCCGCGTTCTACTAAATGGCATGAGTTTGCCAGCAATCCAAAACTTTCGAGATCTCGCCGTGGGACATGTGGGCGCCCGGGTTTGGATCGATCTGCGTGGTGCGTTGTCGCCGCGTGTAACTGCGGATCGAAGTCGTGCCATGCGACCGGAACGGTCAGACGAATTTACGTCTCAGCAGGTTGCATTTGAAAATCGACTTCAGCGGGCACTTGCTGAGGAGTTTGGGCATTCGCAATCCCGAGCTCGGAATCTGCTCACAGCCATCTCTCCAGCTACGAGGTTACGATCAAGTTTCACCGGTAAGTTCGTTGGCCCAGTTTCCGATTGGTACCTTTTCCGACAACCGCAGATGGTGCTGTTCGAATCTTCCCGTTTTGAAACCGAGCTGGCCCGTGCACGAGACGTCCTTCTCGCGGGTGATCTCGATCTTGATCTAATACGCGATCAAACCACAGCCTTGGCGCTTGCCCGCGCCCCCGCTCGCCCTCTCACTCGCGGTCTTGCGCCAGAGTTCGCTCGCGACCACGCGCGGGCACACAACCTCGTCCGCGCCCTTGCCCGAGATGTCAATCTCGACCTCACGCGTGCCCGAGTCAGCGATCGCGAGATTTTCCGCCGAATGAACGCCCGCTTTGCCGCATGGGAAAGCGTCTTTGCGTCGGAATTCTTACAGTCTGCTTTCGGCCCGAGTTTACAGAAGAGTTGGCCATCGTTGGAACTGTTTGCCTTCAACGGCTGGATTGGCGATGCATTTGTGACCGCTCCTGCGGCATGTCGCTTTGAACTGGAATTGGACCAACGCAGAGTATCCTTCTCTGATCGCGATGGGGCACATCCTCGCCAACTCACCAGGCTCGGCTATGACCTGTGCTACCCATTGACTTCGATCCCGCTCGGTCGATTACGGCGGGACTGCCCGCAGTGGCGAACGGATCGTCGGTTTCAAGCGTTGGGGATGTTGCCATTGCTTTTCCCATCTTACTCCGTCGTCTGGCCATCATATTGTCTACAACTTCGCAAAATGTTCTGCGTGCCCGAGATCTATGCCCTGATGCCACCAATCGACTTGTGGCTCAAGGCGTTTGCGGACTGGACTGCCGACGATTGGGCGAACCCTCAGCATCTCTCCATCTTGTGGAACATCGAGACCGGCGACGTGCATTACTGCGGCGGAATCCAGACGCCCGCAGAGACCGTCGCTCGCGGCCAAACCTACGCCGCTCTCATCGAGCAAATCGAGCGTGAGAAGCGCGATCCTAAGATTCGCTCCGCGAAGCCGTAGCTTGACTCTCTGAGTCGAGCAGTCTGGGGAAAAGGGGCGAGAGGCAAGACAACTGACTGAGGCATGTAGCTCGTACTACATGCAACCCGCGATGCAGTTCCCAATGTCCGAAGGACGTTGGTTGGTATGAAACCGAGACTGCGAGTTCGCTCGTGACGGCAAATTCAACTGGTGAAAGTGAACGTCGTCCCGCTGCGGCTCGGGATGGAATCCCAAGCTACTTTTCGAGGCAGTTCC
>CAZNMS010000454.1:0-7328 GCA_964573505.1 uncultured Planctomycetaceae bacterium
CGCTGCCGACGATCTCGAAGCTCGCCGCATCGGTGCCGGTGAGCGAGAACGTCTCCGTCCCGAGCGCGTCATCGGTCACAGCGATGTCCGCGACTTTGATGCGTGATGCCGTGCTCGTGTTCTCGGCGATCGACGTCGTTGCGTTCTGCAGAGCGACCGCAGTCGGTGCTTCATTCACGTCGGTGATCGTCAGCCCGAACGACGTGCTCGCATCAGGCGTGCTGCCGACGGTCGCGTCATCGACGTTGATCGTCACTGAATACGACGCCTGCGATTCGTAGTTGAGAACGGTGCCCGCCTTGATGAAGAGTTCGCTGCCGACGATCTCGAAGCTCGCCGCATCGGCACCACTGAGGCTTAGGGCGTTCGACCCAAACGCATCGTCCGTCACGACGATGTCCGCGAGCTTGATCGCCGACGTCGTGCTCGTGTTTTCGGGCAGTGAGGTCGTTGTGTTGGCGAGACTCACCGCCGTCGGTGCTTGATTCACGTCGGTGATCGTCAACTCGAACGACGTGCTCGCATCGGGCGTGCTGCCGACGGTCGCGTCATCGACATTGACCGTCACCGAGTACGACGCCTGCACCTCGCTGTTCAGGACAGTTCCAGCCTTCAGGAAGAGGGCATTACCGACGATCTCAAAGACCGCCGCGTCGCTCCCGCTCAGCGAGAACGTCTCCGTCCCGAGTGCATCATCGGTCACAACAATGTCGGCGACTTTGATGCGGGTCGTCGTGCTCGTGCCATCGGCGATTGACGTCGTCGCGTTCTGCAAGGAGACCGCCGTCGGTGCTTCATTCAAATCATTGAGTGTCAGCGTGAAGGTCCGCGTCGTATCCGGCGTGCTGCCGACTGTTGCGTCATCTCCGTTGACCGACACCGAGTAAGAAGACTTACCTTCAAAATTGAGCGTCGTTCCGGCTTTGAGGAACAGCTCTGTCCCGACGATCTCGAAAAACGCCGCATCAGTCCCACTGAGGCTGAGGTCGTTCGTGCCGACCGGATCGTCGGTGATCGCGATGTCCGCCAGTTTGATGCGCGAACTCGTGCTCGTGTTCTCGTCGAGCGATGCACTTACCGGCGTCATTGTCACTGCGGTCGGCGGTGCATTGACTGAGGTCAGCACAACGTCGTTGCCGCTGCCGCCGACATACGAGATCGCGAACGAGTAACTCGCGATCGTGAAGAGCTTGCCTTCGGGCAGACCCGCAAAAGTGCCGCTGACCGAGTCCGTGCCGTCGTTGTTGATAATCGTGAACGTCGTACCGACCGGCGCCACGAAGCCGCGCGTCGCATTGAGCGTCGCTCCGCCGAGCGTCACTGATCCCGTGACGTTGAGTTGATCGTACTGCGTGCCGACGGTCATCCCGTTGAGTTCAACGTTGAAGTTGGCGCCGCTGACGAAGGTCACGCTGCCACTGTTGAGAACGGAGGGACTCGCTCCCGGCGAGACGTTCGAACCTGCTGCCGCAGTGATCGAGCAGCCGATCGCGCCTGAACCGCCGAGTGTTGCGCCGTCCGCGATGGAAAGTCCGCGTCCCGCAGCGAGCGAGCCCGTCACCAGCAGCGTGCCCGCCGTAACCGCCGTTTCGCCGGTGTAGGAATTGTTCCCGGACAACGTGAATGTGCCCGAACCGACTTTCTCAAGGCTGCCGTCAACACCACTGATGACCCCCGCAAAGGTCGTCGACGAGCCGCTGCCTCCGACGCTGAGCGTTGTCGATCCCAACTGCACTTCGCCGCCCGTTGTCCCGCCGCCGGACAGCGAGCCAATGGTCTCGCTGTTGTTGAGCAGCAGTGTGACGCCCGCCACATCCGCGAGCACAACCGCGCCGCTATCTGGAAGGGCCGCACCGCCGCTGAGCGCCAACGTGCCGCCGTTGATCGTCGTTGTTCCTGAGTAGACGTTGGCCCCGGACAGTGTCGTCGTGCCGCTCGTCGATTGAGTCAGCCCATTCGTCCCGGCAAGGATCGCACTGATCGAACCACTTCGAGTTTGGATGGTGGTGTTGCACGTTAAGACGCCCGTCGTGCTCGTGACGCTACCGCTTCTCAGGGTCAGTTCCGGGACTGTCTCGTCGAACTCACCGAGATTGAAACTCGCACCATTCACCATCAACGCGGTGTCGTCATGAATCTGCGAGTCAGCGCTCATGGCGAATGTGCCTTCAGTCAGTTCAATCACACCGGATTCGGAGTGCAGTCCCGACGTACCGAGCTTGATGGTCCCGTTCGCTGCGAGGAACTGCTTGCCTCCGCCGGTTGTCGCCGTGTTTAACGAGCTGCCGTGCGAACTAGAGACAACCAGAGAATTGCCACTCGCCCCAATACCGCTCGGCCCTGCACTGAGCGTGATTGTCCCCGCACCGGCGATGATGTCAGTTGCCCCCGTTCCCGAAGTGATCGATCCCGAACCGCTTGTCGCAAGCGACACATTGCCGCCATTCGAATCGAGAGCGCCGTTCCCACTGAAGGTGATCGAGTTATTCACCGCCGTCGCGATGTTGAGACCAGTCGCCGCCGACCGCGTGATGGCTGCACTGATCGTGATCGGTCCGCTCTTGGCGTTGCCCATGTTGATGGCCCCAGCAGTGACCCGATCGAGTTCCTGATCTGTCAGGCTCAAGGTGTTGAGGTCCTCGGCACCGAGCACGATGGGGCGGCCATTGGTTGCTGGAATGAAAAATACATCAGCGGCAGCAGTCAGCTTGCAGGTTGCCGACAAGTTCGCGTCGTCAACGATGAAGGTCTGCGTCCCGCTGCCCGTCGTTGTGACATCCGCGCCGGCGGCGAGATTGAGCGACTCGACAGTGACGAGAACGTCTTTGCCCGCCGCCATCGAGATATCGCCGTTGAACGTGAGCGAGTCCGTACCGTCGTCGCCGTTGATTGTCAGCGAAGCGGCAAACGGTCCGTCGGCATCGACCGAGTTGATCTCAATCGAGTCGTTGCCCGAGCCCGCATTGATGGTCAACGAGTTCGTCGGACTAGCGAACGTCACTGCTTCACCGCGCGTGCTGTCGATGGTTTGAAACGCGCCCGCCGCGTCGTTCAGCGTGACGGTCTCTGCACCGCCGTTGAACGTGAAGACGCGAGCGGACGCGCTGAGGTGATCTGTGATCGGCTCAAGGCTCGTGTAAGAAATCGTACCGGCCAGCGCGCCACTCAACGTGACGCTGCCGTTGATGTCCGTTGTGAAGGCATGTGTGACCGAGGTCGTCGTGCCGCCAACGAGATTCAGCGAGTCATGTCCGCCGAGTCCTCCGTCATAGCTCACTCCGCCCGAGGGCAGCGGGTTGCCGCCACTGAAGTCGATCGTCACGACGTCATCTCGCAGACCGAGAGCGAGCGTGAGCGATCCCGTCACAGACGCGAGCGGCAAGGTGAGCGTCTTATTGCCGTTGCTCAAACTGCCGCCCGCCGGAGCCGACACAAACATCGAAGCCGTATCGGTGATGACCAGATTCGAGCCGCTGCGTGTAATGATTATGTTATCCGCGCGACCGGTCTGATGAATGTCGGTCAGCGTCAGATCGCCGCCCGACAAAGTCGCTTCGAGCGTCGGAGACTCGGCACTCGACCAACGGAAGATATCACCGCCACCCATGGCTCCCGGTGCGTAACGCGCAGCATTTGAATTGAACGCGACAAAGGTCGTTCCCTGCGAGTCCACTGCGACGCTCGCGAACATGTTGTAGGTCGGAGGAAAGTTTGGAACCTCGTTGCCATCACTATCAGTGCTGACCCGGATCAGCTCGCCCGTGCTGAGGTACTTCACAAAGACGTCTAATCCGTCATTCGTATCTCCGCTCACGAGATTGGTCGCGGAGCTGGAGAAAGCGACGACGGGCTGATCATTACCGTCGAAGGTCAACGCCGGGTTCTGTGAGAGTCCCGAATCAGCTTCGACTCCGTTGCTGTTGGTGCTCACGAGTGTCAGAGCGGACGTTGTGAGGTTCTTAAGGAAGATCTCCTGAGAGCTATTTGGATCCTCGGTTCCGAGGTTCTGCGCAGAGGACTCGAACGCGACGAACACCGTGCCGGTGTCATTGATGCCGATCGTCGGCTTCGTTGAATCAGAGTTTCCATACGTGCCAGTGGCATCGGCACTGACAAGCGTTGTCGCGTTTGTCGTGAGGCTCTTCACGAAGACGTCGATGCAGCCATTAGTGTCATTGGCAACGAGGTTCGTGCCGAGACTCTGAAACGCGACATAGACGGTGCCATCACTGCTCACAGCCAATGACGGACGTGACGAGTCGCCATCGGACTGTGCCCCGCTGCTATCGGTGCTGACTCGGGTCAGCGCCCCCGTCGTGAGGTTCTTCACAAAGATGTCGTCACAGCCGTTCGTGTCGCCACTCACGAGGCTGTCGGAGTGGCTCGTGAAGGCGAGATAGATCGTGCCGTCAGGACCGACTGCGATTGAGTTCCAGCCGAACCCGCCAGGAGCATCACTCACTTCAGCACCGGCACCCGTCAGACTGGCTCGCACGACCGAGCCCGTCGTCATGTTCTTGACGAAGTAGTCGCCGTTCCCGTTCGTGTCGCCGGCAACGAGGTTCGACCCGTAACTCAAGAACCCCACCAACACATCGCCGCTGCCATTCACCGTGACCGACGGCGAAAACGAATGGTAATCCGCTTGCTCGCCAGCACTGTTGGCACTGACCAACGTCGTCGTCCCGAGCACGGTGTCGCGGAGCCAAATGTTGTAGCCATAGCCCGGTACCAGGTGCCCCGAACTGGCAACAAAAACGACATACCGCCCGTCCCGCGTCATCGCTTGATTGCCAACGTCATACCCATAGGTGCCACCGAGTACCGGCGCGGCCTCGAAGCGCCTTGAAATCAACGTTGTCGCACCGTCGCTCAGCGACTTCACAAACACGTTGTTTGGCCGAGTAACGGCGTGATAGTCGTCGCTCGTGAGATTCGTCGCCGGACTGGCAAACGCGACGAAGAGATTGCCGGTCGGTGAGACAGCCAGCGCTGCCGATTCGTTTGCGTAACTAATGTCGTTGGCTGCCGTACCAACGCTGTCTGTGCTGACGCAGGTGATCGCTCCCGTGCTGAGGTCTTTGACAAACGCGCCACGCTGGTCAGTCACCAAGTTCGAGGCCCAACTCTGAAACGCGACTGACAACGCACCACTACTGCTGACCGCCAAGGACGGCCTGAATGACGGCCCATCCGCTTGAATGCCGCTCGCATTGGTATTGGCCCGCGCCGTGACGTTGGTCGTCAAGTTCTTGACAAAGACATCAGCGACCGCGTTGGTATCGGCGCTGACGAGATTCGTGGCCTCGCTCCTGTAAGCGACCGACACCGTGCCATTCGGAGCCACAACAACCGACGGGCGATCCGACTGTTCGTCACCGAACACTCCGCTGCTATCAGTGCTCGCGCAGATGATCGCGCCGGTCGAGAGATTCTTCACGAACACATCAATGCGGTCGTTCGTGTCGCCGCTGACGAGATTCGTCGCCGCACTTGAGAAGGCGACTGAGATCGTGCCGTCGCTCGCGATCGCAATCGACGGGTCATACGAGTAGTTGTCAGCTTCAGCGTTGCTGCTGCTGGTGCTCGCGCGAGTGATTGCTCCCGTCGTCACGTTCTTCACGAAGACATCGTCGGTTGAATTCGTGTCACCACTCACGAGGTTGCTGGCGTAGCTCGCGAACGCACAGAACAACTTGCCGTCGGGAGCGAACGCGAGATCGGGATTTCTGGACTCGTTATCGGCCTGCCCGCCGCTGCTATTGGTACTGAGCCGCGAGATCTCACCGGTCGTCATGTTCTTCAAGAAGATGTCGGGAAAGACGTTGGTGTCATTGGGCACCAGATTCGATGCCTCGCTGCAGAAGGCGACGAACACCGTGCCTTCCGCATCCACTGCGATCGACGCGCCCGACGAAGCCCCGTTGCCCTGCACACCGTCGTAGTCCGCACTGACGCGCGTCGTCTTCCCCGTGAGCGTGTCGCGCAGGAACACATCCGACACACCATTGAGATCCCCGCGCACCAGATTCGGCGCATGACTCTCGAACGCGACATAGCGCCCATCAGGGCTGATCGCTTGGCTGGTGTTAACGCTCCCTGAGATGCCCGCGTCGCCCAGCGTCGACTCATTGAGAGCCGAGATGCCGATCGTCGTCGCCAAGAGCGAGCGATCTTCCAACGCCTCAACTACCGGTATCGCGCGGCGTGCTCGGCGACTGTGCTCGGCAGGCTGCATTGAGCGCACTGCAGCGGACCGCGAACGAACGGAATGGCTACGAACCGACTTCTCGACCCACTGCTTCCAAGACATCAATCCAAACATGGCGTCACTCTCCCAAATCAATGGAACCAATGACGGCCATCGCGACCGTTTGTTGTCACACCGCCTCACTTGCTCGGTCCGGTGAGCGATGCTGCTCACCGTCGGCACGGGGGTAACAACGATTGCAGGCAGGTGAGTTCTTGGAACCCTCAAAGCTCATGAGTTCCGCTCACCACCACTCGACCGCGCAAAAGTGATCCATGACCTGCGCGTCGAAGCCTCTCTACTTCGTCTTAGAGAGTCCTGCTGTGCGAATCTGCTGACTGTCTGCGTGCTGAAAATGGTTGGCACATCGAACTGCCCCTCGATGTTGGGTTGCGTGATTCGAGCGGTCATCACTCACACACAAGACCCACAACCAACTGCTTGCGCTGGCGCGACTGCGCGCTCTTGCGTCCGCCACCGAGATTGGCGAATCGCGTGCCAGACAGCGCGGCATTCAAGTCAATGCGCTTGCCCGCAACTGTGAGAGCAAGTCAAACGACGATCATCTTCCAGCTTCTGCGTCGGCGGCGGATTGACGCCAATTCTCGGCCAGGGAAAGAGGTGCGTATGCGCATTGCGGAACCAGACACGGTGCGATGGCAAGCAAGAGGTCGCTCAACTCTCTGAGAGTCTGTCCGAAGAGTTCGTGGGATTGGCTTCCAGCCTGTCAGAATTGTTCCAGACCGGCCTACCTATGCCGACAGGCAGGATGCTTTTCCCGCTGCTCGGGCAGCTCCTTGGTTCGTCATACCAAAACCGATTGCGATGCCGAGGACCAACACCTGAGATCGAGCGCGGCTTCGGGTTGATGAGCAGCCCTGACGTCTCCGACAGAACCCGATTGGCGAGTTGGTTTTGCCGGAAGTTGGCTGTTTTTTAGAGTTTTTAGGCTATCTGAGCTCCTCCGAGGCTGGGAGCGGCGGTATTATCCGTGTCTCGGTTTTCGGCTAATTTGTAGCATGAATGGCTCGGTATGCGGCGGATTCGCGATCCTCAACTAAATTCGACTGTTTGATCC
>CAZNMS010000455.1:0-7304 GCA_964573505.1 uncultured Planctomycetaceae bacterium
ATTGCTACACGAATCCTTAACGGCGTTGCCCAACGGGGCGAGATTCGAAACCCGCTCTGCATTCTGCACACGCTGAACTCGGATCGGAGTTGAACCTTCATACTGGCCATCGAATCGCGCCCCGTCGGGGCTCTCAGCCTGCCACTTCAATCTGTGCTCCAAACACATACAGAAACACGACGCCTATTCGAGCAGCTCCTAAGAGGCCGCCTTTCAACCGCCGTCAGCAAAAGGTCCGTTGCGAGTCGCAGCCAAAACGCGTTTACGCGAACGGCGGCAACTTGCACTCGATGTCGCGGACTTTTGCGGAGCCTCAATCATGCTCGACGGCGCGTTCGACGAATCTGTTGAAGAATGGTCTGCTCAAGGAAACGCGTCGTCACTGACGCGGTTGAATGCGAGTTCTCTCAGTCGGCAGCGGCGCGTCGGGACGATGCCTACGCTACGGGCTCAGATCCTTTCAGATGCTATCGAGCCAAATCGCGGAGCCTCTTCGGTGTCAGATCATCTTTCCGTTGAACGCATCAAGCAGTTTGTTGGCACTTTGTTCGAAGCCATTTCGAAGCGCGTCGAGGGCGAGCTTGTCCTGAAAGATGAACTTGCCGAGCAACTCGCAGCCGAGCAGCAACGCTGTCAAGAAGCCTGCGCCGCGCGAACGGCAAAGTACGACACCGAACGCAGCGCGATTCAGTCCGAGTACGACGAAGCCTGCTCCGTCATCGGGCGGCACTTTCATGCGCACTACTCTGCCGCGTCTGAGGAATACGACGAGGCGTTGCTCGCGGTGAACAGCGAGCACGAGCAAGTCACATCCACTGCGAAGCAAGAGCACGACGAAACAAAGTGGATGGTGTCGTCGTACTTCGACGAGACCTCCGCCGGCACTCCGAAGCAGCAGTTCGAGCAATTCGAAACCAACATCGCTTCGACGCAGCAGCATCTCGATGTCGAATGGCTCGACTTGCTCGCAACGCGCGACTCCTTCGAAGCCGTGCTCAAGAAGCGGCGCATGTGGGTCGAGGGCGAGCCGCTGCAACCGACGCCCGCTCCGGCCAATCCGACGCTCGACACGTTTGTCGAACTCTTCAGCACGAACGCAACCGCGATGAGGCGGCATGCTCAAGATGTGAAGAGCAAGTCGTTGCCGTTCTTCTTCTCGGGATTGATGCCAGTCGTTGTGTTCGTCATCGGAGCGGCGCTTGTCACTTTAATTGCACTCAGCGTTGTCGACTTTCGCTGGTTCGGCTTCGCGAAGAAGCCGCCGGTCAACGAGTGGAATGCGATCATGGCGGTCGCGTCCGCGATCATCGTCGGAGCAACGCAGGGCATCCTGTATGCGGTCGCACATAGCTCAGCCGAGAATGACTGCGAGCGCATGCGCCAATTCACGCTCGATGCCGAAACGGCGAAGAACAACTGGAGCAAGCTCTCTCAGCGCGAGACGAAGCGTCGCCGAAAAGAGTTCGAAGATTGGCTCGCCGAGATCACCGCCGAGCGAGACGGCGCGTTGCAGCGGGCTCAAGAGAAGCTCGATGCCATTCTCTCGGAAGCAATGTCGAAGCGGCAGCGCGGTCTGCGGCAAGCCAATGAGCGTTACCCGCGCTTAATGGCGACTCTCACTGAAGAGCGCGATCAAAAGCTGGCCGTGCTGCATGCCGATTACCCCGAGCGTTTGAAGAAACTCAAGACGCGCTTCGAATGGGATCTTGAGCGTCTGCAGAAAGACTCCGCGCGTAAGGAAGATGAATTACAGCATGCGTTCGACATCAACTGGCGCGCGATGTCGACGAATTGGTTCGGTGCGATCGACTCGATTCAAAACTCCGCAAGGCGGCTGACTGCCGAGTCGCAGCCGGTCTCGCGCAAGTGGAACGATCTCGCGTTCGGCTCATGGACGCGCCCGGAAGTCATCCCGCCCACAATGCGATTGGGCGAAGTCCGCTTCAGCCTGCATGACATCGAGCACGGATATCCGACCGACGAAGCGCTCGTGCCCGAGTCGTCCGAATTCGTGATCCCCGTGCTGCAACCGTTCCCGGAGAAGACATCGCTCGTCATTCGAGCAAGCGGCAGTCAGGGCCGCGCGGCCGCAACGCGAGTCTTGCAAGTCGCGATGCTGCGTCTGCTCACAACTCTGCCGCCGGGCAAGATCCGCTTCACGATCATCGACCCGATTGGTCTCGGTCAGGACTTCTCGGCCTTCATGCATCTCGTTGATTACGACGAGCTACTCGTGACGAAGCGCATTTGGACCGAGTCCACTCACATTGATCAGCGACTCGCGGATCTGACCGAGCATATGGAGACGATCTTTCAGACTTATCTCCGCAACGAGTTCAAGACGATCGAGGAGTACAACGACTTCGCCGGAGAAGTTGCTGAGCCGTATCACGTTTTGGTCATCGCCGGCTTCCCCGCGAACTTCTCGGAGCAAGCCGGTCGCCGCTTAACGAGCATCATGACGAGCGGCCCGAAGTGCGGGCTCTATACGCTCATCAGCGCGGACACCGAGTTGACGATGCCGCCGAACTTTCAGCTCGACAGCCTGACGTCGAATGCAACGTGCCTGAGTTGGACCGGCCAGCAATTCCTTTACGACGACCCCGAGTTGCAATGGCTGCCTCTGCAACTTGATGAACTGCCCGAGCCCGATGCTTATGGCCGCATCGTCAAGAACGTCGGCGATGCATCGAAGGATGCGCGGCGCGTCGAAGTTTCGTTCGATCGAGTCGCACCGAAGCTTCTTTGGCAGAGCGACAGTCGCAGCGGACTTGATGTGCCGCTCGGTCGAGCCGGTGCAACGAAACTGCAACACATGCGACTCGGCAAAGGCACGTCTCAGCATGTGCTCGTCGCCGGTAAGACGGGCTCCGGCAAATCGACTTTGATGCACATTCTCGTGACGAATCTCGCGCTGCATTACTCGCCGGATGAAGTCGAGTTCTTCCTCATCGACTTCAAGAAGGGCGTTGAGTTCAAGACGTATGCCGCGCATCGCTTGCCGCATGCGCGAGTCATTGCGATCGAGTCCGATCGCGAGTTCGGCATGAGCGTGCTCGAGCGACTCGATCAGATCCTCAAAGAGCGCGGCGATCTCTTCCGCGACAAAGGCGTGCAAGACATTGCCGGCTTCCGCAACGCAAACCCGGACGTGCGCATGCCGCGAATGCTGCTGCTCGTTGACGAGTTTCAAGAGTTCTTCGTTGAGGACGACAAGCTCAGTCAAAACTCGGCGTTGTTGCTCGACCGATTGGTGCGGCAAGGCCGTGCGTTCGGCATTCATGTGTTGCTCGGCTCGCAGACGCTCGGCGGTGCGTATTCATTGGCCCGCAGCACGCTCGGGCAAGTCGCCGTGCGCATCGCGTTGCAGTGCAGTGAGGGCGACGCGCATCTCATTCTCAGTGAAGACAACACTGCCGCGCGGTTGCTGACTCGTCCCGGCGAAGCGATCTACAACGACGCGAACGGTCTGCTGGAAGGCAATCATCCTTTTCAGATCGCATGGCTCGACGACTCGAAGCGCGATGTCTTCTTAGAGCGAGTCCGCGACGAAGCCGACTCGAAGAACATCGAGTCCGATCCGCCGATCGTCTTTGAAGGCAACATCCCCGCGAATCCGCTCAACAACACTGAGATTCTCAAGCTGCTGAGAGCTGAGATCCCGAACTCATTCCCGAAGGTCATCGATGCATGGCTCGGCGAAGCAGTCGCGATCAAGCCGCATACGACGGTTCGCTTCCGTCGCTTGAGCGGTTCAAACTTGCTGGTCGTCGGTCAGAGCCCGCAAGCCGCGCGCGGCATCTTGTCGACGTTGCTTTTGGGTCTCGCCTTGCAGATCCCGCCGATCGCCGACTTCGGCGCGATGCTGATGGATGACGAAGAAGAGCAAGACCCAATTCGTTTAACCGCAACGCCTCTGGCGTGCGCGTCTGAGCGGGACGCAGCTTCCTCCGACCAATCCCCGCCCGCCGTCATCACCGAGTCCGCGACAGCATCGACGGACTCAACTCCCGCCGCGCAACTCGACGCGCTCAAAAACTTCTCCTTTGCCAATTTCAGCTTCGGCTCAGCGCCTCCTGCTGTAACCGAAAGCACATCCGAGCTTGCTGCCGACGACATTCATGCCGCTCAGTTCTACATCCTCAACGGAGACCTCGCGGACGATCCCGACCACAACGAGTGGCAAGACATCGCGACGGAGTTCCCGCATCAGTTCCGTCACGGAGGTCCGCTCGAAGCTGCCGACATGATCGCCGAGCTCGCGACGCTCGTGCGTGCTCGCACCGCCGGCAACGTGAATGGCGACTCGCCGGTCTTCCTCTTGATCGACAACCTCGGCCGCTTCCGCGACCTGCGCAAGTCCGACGACGACTACGGCTTCAGCGCATCCGCAAAGACGAGCACGAGTCCCTCAAAGCAACTGGCCGACCTCTTGAAAGAAGGCCCTGCTGTAGGAGTTCATACACTGATTTGGTGCGACACCTACAACAACTTAGGCCGCTGGCTCGCGAGTCCGACGTTGAAGGAACTCGAAATGCGCGTCGCGTTTCAGATGAGCGGCACGGACTCCAGCAACCTCATCGACACTCCCGCTGCCGCAAAGTTAGGCCCGAACCGAGCGATCCTGTTCCTCGAAGAGCACGGCTCAAACGAGAAGTTCCGCCCCTACGGACTCTTAAGCGAAGAAACGATCGAGCAAGTCGCCGACCACTACTAACTCGTTTAACCGCGTGCCCATCGGGCCGCGCTTTTCAACGCAAGAGATTTGCCCCGCCCGGCAAGTTGATGCGTCGCCTGACAGCTCATCGCCACATGCAATCGTTCCTACAGAACGAGCCCGAAGCCCCGACTCAGACTCCTTCAGACGCGAATGTCTTCGTTCTTGAGCTGGCCTTTGAGCTCGAGCCGATAGCAATGCTGCAACCCGTTGACGATGTCCTGAGTCTTGTCGACCTTCATGAAGGTCCGCGCGAGTTGCGGTGACTCGCGCCATGACATGGCTCGCAGGCTCTGCATCGAGGTCGATTGGCAGTAGAGCACATGATCGAAGTCCGCAGTTGGATGCACTTCACCGTCGTGAATATGGACCGTCGGAAAGAAGAGGCTCTTGACGTTCGCTCGCAGAAACTCGAACGCCATCGGATGAGGCTCGCCTTGCTTCTCCTTCAACTGGAAGACTGCGAAGCCATAGGTCTTGTAGTCGCCCAGTTTGAGCCAGACGTCGGGTTCGATCCGGTACTGCTCATCAAGCCGACCAAAGTCGTTGATGGTCGGCACGAACGAAGCGACGTAATCACCGACATCGACAACCGCGAGTTTCGGTTTCTCTTCAAATCCTCCGCCGCCCGCAAAACCGCCGCCAAAATCCAACTTTGGCTTTGGTGGCGGAAACCCTTTCTCCATGTCCTTAAAGAACGACGGATACTCCTTCAGGTTGAGGAACTTGACCGAGTTCTCCGCCGCTGGTCGCGAGACAGGCAGCGGGAGAATCATCGCCAACTGCTGCTCGGCCTCGTACTTCATGCTGTAGACAACAACTTGCCGCCCGCGCGTCAGTCCGCGCGCGAAGATCCGGGTGCGAGACACGCTCTTCACAGGCTGAGAGAAACAACACATAGGGGCACCTCATCGCGCTGGTGATCAATGCAAGACCGGGCAAGACGTTTGGTCTGTAACGCGATGTCGGTCGAGTTCGCAACGACGCAAAATGGAGCCGAAGCAGGTCTCGATTACCGACGAAACCTCGTGCGCCAAACGCCCCGAGATGAGCGGCTCAAGTCGAACCTTCGACGAGCGGCGCTGCGAAATGAAGAGGGGGCGGTTTGAGGCTTCGTAGCATGGACTACCAGTCCGTGCGTATTGCGTTTGGTCGAACGAGTGTGATCGCAGCGTGAAGCGGCACGGGATCGATCCCATGCTACGAGGACAGACTACTACCGGCGTTTTGGCTCTGCAGGCGTTTCTTCGAGGGCCTTCTTATTCGGTGCCTTGCGCAGCACGCGCTCGATCGTTTCGAGCAGCACATCCATCGCGAACGGTTTGCGGATGTAGTCATCGACTCCGAGCATCTCGGCATAGGCTTTGTGCCGTCCGCCTTCGTTGGCGGTGATCATGATCACGCGCGGCGGAGTGGGTTGAGACTTGAGGTACTCAAGCACCGGAAAGCCGCCCATACGCGGCATCATCATGTCGGTGATCACAAGCTCGGGCCGGATGTTGTCGGCCAATCGTTTTCCATCGACCCCGTTATTGGCTGCCGTGACCTTGTAGCCCGCTGCTTCGAGGACCTTTTGAATTGTCGAAGAGATTTCTCGGTCATCTTCAATCAGCAGAATCGACTGGCCGGGCATGATGGGATCTCAATCTGGAAGCGTTGAGTTGAAAGCGGCAGGGTCGGTGGGGGCGGCATCCTATGGACGCTCCAAAGGGGTCACAAGAAACGTCGTCACGGGCCGGTCTTTATGCTTTATGGACCGTCCCTCATGGACTGCGGCAGCCTGCTGCCGCTTTCCGAACAGCAGCCTGCTGGTGTTCGAGCTCGCTCGATCCATTCTCGTCCGACAGTAGGCTGCCAGACGAGGCAGTTGTGTGAAGCACGAGAGGCTGCGTGTGCTATGAGGCCATCAGCAGTAAGCAGCAGATCTCGTGATCGAGCAGCCAATCATCGTCATGTGCGGGAGCGAGGCGCTGGATGTAGCGACGTTCGAGTTCCGCGACGGTCTCGGCGACGAGTGCGCTCTCTGAGTTATGCGGCAAACGCTCAAAGGTCTCAGCGGCTTGATCAAATTGCTGACTCGCCCCTTGCACATGCATCAGCACCGCTGCCATCGGCCCGCGCCACGTCTTCGCTTCAGGACAGTCGATCAACGCAACCGCGTCGCTCAGTCGCTGCTGCTTGAGACGAACGACCGCGAGCGCGGTCTGAAAATAAGCCCGCGACGCAGGCTGCAGATCGTTCTGAACGCCGAACTCAAAGATTCTCTCCGCAGTCGCGAGATCGTTCCGCCGCAGCGCGACCATGCCACGAATGTGCCGATCGATCCAATCGCTTTGGGTTGCTCCAGTTGGCTCCGGTAGAAGTTCCAAAACCTCATCCCACCGCTCTTGCAAGAAGAGCACGCTCGCAAAGCCTGATCGTGCAACACGGTTTTCAGGATGTTCGGCCATCGTCTGGCGGTAGCGATCCTCGGATGACTTCAGTTGCCCCATCGCCTTCAGCACTTCAGCACTGCCGCACTTCGCGATTGGATCCTCGGGATGATCCCGCATCACCTCTTCGTAACGACTCAATGCGTCGCGATACC
>CAZNMS010000456.1:0-7299 GCA_964573505.1 uncultured Planctomycetaceae bacterium
GCCGATACCCCGGAACGGCGTGCGGGGTTGGAGCGGGCCGCGCAAGCCAAGGCGGGCGTCATTGAGGACGAAAGCGTCCAGGCCCAATACCGCCAGCACTTCCGCAACCGCCTTTTTGAGCTTTTCCGGGCCCCCCGGGTGGCGCCCAGCGGGCAGAGAGGTGGATTTGGCGGCGGCAAGGGTTTCCGGCCCGGCGCAGGGCAGAAGAGCGCGACTCCGGGTCGCTTTGCCGGATTTCCGCCCTCCCATGTGGCTGGGGATCCCGATAACGCCCGAAAAACACGGGAACGGATTCTCCTGGCTACCCTGCTGACTCACCCCGATATTTTCGATCACGTGGAAGAGCGGCTCGGCCGCTTGGATTTCGCCGACTCGCGCCTTGACTCATTGCGCCAAACCGCATTAATCCACATCGCCCAAGACCCAGAGCTTGATTTCGGCGGTCTTCAGGCCCACCTAGCCAACATAGGGTTTGCCGCCGAACTCGAAACTCTATTAAATTCAAATACTTATGTGCACGCGGGCTTCGCCCGTCCAACGGCACCCAAAGAGCAAGCGATCAGTGGGTGGGATCATACGTTTGCTCTGTGCCAGCGGGCCGATTTAGAAGCTGATCTCAAGCGGGCGGAATTAGAACTGGCGGAGAACCCCTCGGAACAAGCACTCGCGGTATTCGAGGCCCTGCAACGGCAGGTGCGCCCACCTGGAGACGAGGACAGCGACGAACTTTGAGATCAGCAGACCTAATTATCGTAAAACAAAGGCACACGGCGGACAGCCGGCGGAATGACCGGCGAGATTTCCGCGTGGAGTTATGGGTGTAGCGATGGCGGCGAAAGCGGCCCCGAAGTCAGCAAAACAATCTTCGAAGACGACGAAGGCGCCCGCCAAGGCGCCGGCGAAGGCGGCTGTAAAGCCCGCCGCGAAACCTGCTGCGAAGTCTGCGCCGGCAAAGTCCGCACCCGCAAAGTCCGCACCCGCAAAACCGGCGGCCAAGACGGCAGCCCCACCAAAAGCGCCGGAAAAAGGCGCGACGGCCAAGATCGCCGCGACGGCTAAGGCTGTTGCGGCTAAGGCGCCTCCCGCGCCGGTGGCCAGCAAGAAGCCCCAGGATGGTATGAAGTTAAATACGAAAGCTAAAGCACCCGGCGAAGAGACGAAGGAAGAAGGCGCGGCTCCTGCGGCGCCCGGCGATAGCCCTTTGCTCGATTCGACCAATGCATCCGTCAAGAAGCTGATCGCGAAGGCCAAAGAACGCGGTTACATCACCTATGACGAACTGAATGCCGCTCTCCCCTCGGAGGAAATGACCTCCGAGCAGATCGAAGACACGATGTCGATGCTGTCCGAAATGGGCATCAACGTCGTCGAAGGCGAAGAGCAGGAAGCCGAGGAAGGCGCTGAAGCCGCCGAAGGCGAAGCCAAGGCCGAAGCCTACAGCGGCGGCAATATCGACGAAGACGACGTCGGCCGTACCGATGACCCGGTGCGCATGTATCTGCGCGAAATGGGCTCGGTGGAATTGTTGTCGCGCGAAGGCGAAATCGCCATCGCCAAGCGCATCGAAGCTGGCCGTGAGATGATGATCGGCGGCATCTGCGAAAGCCCGATCACGATCCGCTCGCTGCTCGCATGGCACGACGCGCTGCAGGACGGAAAGATGCTGCTGCGCGACATCATCGATCTCGACGCCACGTATGGCGCGGGTTCGAGCGATCTCGCCTCCGACGCGGATCTCGAAGTCGACGTGGTGTCCGAACCGGCCGACGGCGAAGAGCCCGAAGGCGGCAATAAACGTCCGGCCCCGGCCAACGGCGGTATGCGCCCGGCAGCGCCGGCCGCGGCGCCCGCGCCCAGCAGCGCCGCGCCGAGCGCTCCCGGCGTTCCGGGCGGCGTACCCGGCCAGCCCTCCATGGACGAAAGCGACGAAGCGGCAGTTTCGCTCGCCGCCGCCACGTTCACGCTGTCGATCACTGGCGAGTTGGAGAACGAGGCGGCGACGGGGGATTTGGATGTCACTTCACCGATCACGATCCTCGGATCAGGGACGGCGAGCACCAAGATCAATGCGGCTCAGCTCGATCGCGTGTTTGAAGTCCAGCTCGGCGCGTCGCTGACTCTGCGCGACCTCACTGTCATGAACGGCAAGACGACGAGCGGGGCGGGGAATGGAGTCGGGACCGGGCACGGCGGAGGCATCGCCAATCTCGGCACTTTGTCACTGGAACGAGTCACGGTTTCAGGCAACGAGGTCGCGATCACTGGGGGGGCCGGAGGCGGCATCTTCTCGAACGCCGGGACGACGACGACCATTACTGACTCGACACTCAGCAGCAACAAGGCGACGACCGGCACGTTTGCCAGCGGCGGGGCTCTCTACAACAACGGCTACACTGTCATCGAACGCAGCACGCTCAGCGGCAACGCAGCGAGTGTTGGTGGAGCGATTGTCGAATCTAGCGTGAACGGGACGACCATTCGCAACTCGACGATTAGCTCGAATTCAGCCACCACAACTGGAGCGATCCTATCGTCGAATGGTCTTGTGCAGATTGAAAACTCGACGATCACGGCCAATGTGGCGAGTGGAGATGGTGGAGCGCTCAATCCTCAAGGTGGTGCGGCGCGGTTCGTGTTGAAGAACTCGATCATTGCGGGCAACACCGACGTCACGGGAGCTTTAGATCTCTATGACCGGTTCTATGTCTCGCTGGGTAACAATCTCATCGGCGCGACGGCTTACACGCCAACGTTGCCGTTCTTGTCGAGCGATCGGGTTGGCACGCCGAGTAGTCCGATTGATGCGAAGCTTGGAGCGTTGGCCAATAACGGTGGGTACACGCTGACTCATGCGCCTTTGGCGGGGAGTCCGGTGATTGATGCGGGGACGCTCGGGACAGAGTCCCAAGCTACGACGACGGAACAACGCGGTTATGGACGCTCGGTGGATGGGGATCTCAATGGCACTCCGTTGCCGGATCTTGGAGCGATTGAGTACTTCCCGACTGGCACGTTCTTGGTGGATTCGACGTACGACGGAGCTGATGCAGTTGATGCCAATCCGGGTGATGGGCTCGCCGTCGATGGCTCGGGACGACGCACGCTGCGGGCGGCGATTCAAGAAGCCAATGCGCTTGCCGGGCGGCAAAACATTGTCGTCAGTGCGGGGTTCTATGAGTTCGGGACGGCGGCGGGTGGCGAAGACGCGGCGGCGACCGGTGATCTCGATGTGACGGGCGATGTCAGCATCCTCGGAGCGGGAGCCTCCGTAACGACGATCGACGGGCAATCGTTCGATCGCATTTTCCATATCCGCAACTCGGCCAATGTGACGATCAGCGGCTTGACCATCAGCCGAGGTGGACCGCAAGCCAACGAGAGTGGCGGCGGTATCTACAACGAGAACGGAACGCTGACTCTCACCGACAGCATTCTGATCGGGAACACAGCCAACGGGACCAATCAAGGCGGCGGCGGTCTCTTTAGTGGTGCGTCTGCGACGACCTTGATCGAACGCTCGACCATCACGGGCAACGGCGCGTTTCTGGGCGGCGGCGTTTGGGGAGAAGGCCGGCTGACCATTCTCTCCAGCACGATCAGTGACAACTTCGCTGCGAGCCAAGGTGGCGGCATCTTCGGGCAAAGCAACGTGCGGATCAGCAACAGCACGATCTCGGGCAATACCACTGATGGCAAAGGGGCCGGAGTGCAGGCCGAAAACCTGCTCATCGAGCAATCGACGATCACCAACAACTACTCGACGACTCAGGGCGGCGGAATTTCTGGTCGAGCGTTTCTGGTCAACACGATCGTCGCCGGGAACGGCAGCAGCACGACGAGCAGCGACGACATCGGCGGAACCATCGTGTCGCTCGGCAACAACCTGGTCGGCAACGGCACGGGAGTAATCGGTATTACTCACGGAGTGCATGGGGATCTGGTCGGGACCGAAGAGGCTCCGATCAATGCGCAGTTGGGAACTCTGGCGTCTCATGGTGGAGTTGTTGCTACACATCAACTCTTGGCCGCCAGTCCGGCGATTGATGCGGGGCGCGATCATTCGGGTTCGCTGACGAGGGACGCTAACGGCGTTGTGCGAATGCTCGACGGCAATCAGGACGGGACGAAGACGGTCGATATCGGCGCGGTCGAGTACGTGGCGGGCTTCATTGTCAATTCGTTCTTCGACACGGTCGATGCGAATCCGGGCGATGGCGTCGCTGCCGATGCGAATGGTCTGACCTCGCTGCGAGCCGCCGTGCAAGAAGCCAATGCGTTGGCGGGAACTCAGACGATCTCTGTGCCCGAAGGTTTGTTCGGCATCTCGCTCAGCGGGCTGAACGACAACGTCGCAGCGACGGGTGACTTCGACGTGACCAGTTCGATCATCGTCGTCGGCACGGGCAGTACCTCGGTGATTGATGGTCGCAGCTATGACCGTGTGTGGCATGTGACTGCGACGGGGTCGTTGACGCTCCGCGATCTCGCCGTCAGCGGCGGCGTGTTGGCGAATGCTCACGGTGCTGGCATATGGAATGAGGGAGGCTCGTTGACGCTCGAACGAGTGACGGTGACGGGGAACTCGACGAGTGGCAGTGGAAGTGCTGGCGGTGGGATCTACACGAATGCGGGGGGCACGACCAACATTCTGTACTCAACCCTCTCAAAGAACGCTGCGGTCTTCGGTGGAGCACTGCACAACGACAGCTCGACGACGATCCTCAGCAGCACTCTGAATAACAACACCGTGAGCGGCGGCGGTGGAGCCATCTATTCGAATTCCTCGATCACGATTCGCAATTCGACGATCTCGGCCAATTTGGCTGACTCGAATGCTGCGATCGACATGACGACTCCCAGTGGAAGCCCCGTCGCACTCATCGAGAATTCGACGATCGTCAACAATGTGGCGATAGGGAATATCGCGACGATTGCTCGCGCGAATCAGGTGAGCCTGCAATTGCGGAGTACGCTAGTCGCCGGGAACTCCGATTCGGGAGGCGCATCGGACCTCGAACAGAACATTACTTCGCTGGGGAATAATCTCATCGGCGTTCAGGTTGCTGGCGGCAACCTCGTCAATGGAGTCAATGGCGACATCGTTGGGTCGAGCGGCTCGCCGATGAATGCGAAGCTGGGAGTACTCGCCAACAACGGCGGGCTGACTCAAACGCATGCGCTGCTGACGGACAGTCCGGCGATTGATGCGGGCAGTGCGAGCGGCTCGTCGCAGTCGCTCGATCAACGCGGGGCGGTGCGAGTTGTCGATGGCAATAGCGATGGCACGACGCGGCTCGATATCGGTGCGGTCGAGTATCAAACCGGCTTCGTCGTCACGAGCACGCTCGACACAGTGGATGCCAATCCGGGAGACGGGCTCGCAGCGGATAGCGCGGGTCGCACAACGCTCCGCGCGGCGATCATGGAAGCCAATGCGCTGGCGGGAACTCAGACGATTGTGCTGCTCGAAGGCGTGCATCTCATGAGTCTCGCGGGGGCGAATGAGGACTCGGCAGCGACGGGTGATCTCGACATCACGGACGATGTGGTGCTGAAGGGTGCTGGCGCGAACGTGTCGATCGTCGATGCGGACAATGTGGATCGAGCGTTTGAAATCGTCGGCAACAAGACCGTGCGCTTTGAAGACCTGACGATTCGCCGCGCGAACAATCGCAGTTCGACCGACGGCGGAGCGATCCGCAATGCCGGCTCGCTGACGCTGAATCGAGCGACGTTGTCCGACAACCGCGATGTCAGCAATCACGCGGGCGGAGCGATCTACAACTTGCCGGGTGCGACACTGACGATTGCCGACAGCAACTTCCTCAACAACGTGGCGTCGGCTGGCGGAGCGATCGGCAATGACGGCTCGCTGACCATCACGGGGACGGCGTTCGATCACAACAGCGAGGTCGGTCAGACCATTAGTGGCGGTGCGATTGCGAACTACTCAGGAGCGACCGGGCTGACGATTTCTCAGAGTACGTTTTCTTACAACTCAGCCTTCGGCAACGGCGGTGCGATCGACAATCAATCGAGCAGCGCGGTGACGATCAGCAACTCGACGTTCTCCGGGAACACCGCAACCGGGAACGGCGGCGCGATTCAGTCGAGCGGCACAGGCGGCCTTACGCTGACAAACGTCACAATCACGTTGAATTCGGCGAGCACCGGCGGCGGCTTAGCTCGGTCAGCGGGAACGGTGACGCTCAAGAACACCGTGATCGCGAATAACTCAGTGACGACCTCGGATGCTGACGTCACCGGCGCGTTGACCTCAGGCGGCAACAATCTGATTGGCATCATCGGCACAGCAACCGGGCTGACGAACGGCAGCAATGGCAATCAAGTTGGTTCGTCAGGCAGTCCGCTCGATGCCAAGTTAGGCACGCTGGCTCTCAATAACGGCACGACGAAGTCGCATGCACCGTTGTCGGGAAGTCCGCTGATTGATGCCGGAGCGACGACTTCGGCCGTCGTTGATCAGCGCGGGTACGCGCGGATTTACGACGGCGACAACAACGGCTCGGTGCTGACGGACATCGGAGCGGTTGAGTTTGGCTCGATCCCCGACGCGCTCGACTTCGCGGACTCGCCGGACACAACGAGCGGCACGGGTAATGGAAACTACCAATCGCTGTTGGCCAACAACGGCCCGCGCCATCACATCGGCTCGACCTTCAACACGCTGCGACTGGGAGCCTCCGTCGATGGCGAAACCGACGGCACGTCCTCGGTGCGAGCTAACGGAGACGACCTCTTCACCGCTCCCGCTAAGGACGACGAAGACGGAGTGTTCGAACCCAATCGCGACCTCGTGCTGACAGTCGGAGCTGCTCCGAAAGTGCGCTTACGAGCGACCAACACGACCGGAGTCGCCGCAACGCTCTACGGCTGGATCGACATCAACCGCGACGGAGTCTTCGACAACTCCACCGAGCGTGCATCGGTCACGGTTCCGACCTCAACGAGCAACGACACCTTCACGCTGACCTTCCCGACGATCGCGATCGGCACCGCGCCGGGAGCGACCTACGCCCGCTTCCGCCTCAGCACCGACACCGCCGCCGCGAACTCAATCGGCGAAGCCAACGACGGCGAAGTTGAGGACTACACCGCGACGATCACGCTCCGCAGCACCGCCACAGTGGACAGCGCCAAAAACATCAAAATCGCCAGCGGGACCAGTGGCGGCCCCACGCTCGTGAACGGCGACTACTTCGGCAGTTCGGTGATGACACTGGGCGATCTGGACGGCGACGGCGTGGCCGATCTGGCTGTCGGGGCCTACGGCGATGA